>JBLFZF010000001.1:0-70599 GCA_047610145.1 Salibacteraceae bacterium
TATTACCGACAACATTAAAGTCGAAGGTAATCTGCGTTCTGAAGTTCAAATGAACATTAAGCGATTAATGGACATTGGTTCACAGAGAGGAATACGTCATCGTGCCGGTTTACCGTTGCGTGGACAGAGAACAAAAAATAACTCTCGTACAAGAAAAGGAAAAAGAAAAACTGTTGCTAACAAAAAGAAAGCAACTAAATAATTTACTATGGCTAAATCGTCTTCAAAAAAGAGAAAAGTTAGAGTTGATGCTATGGGGCAAGTGCATGTTCACTCGTCTTTTAACAACATTATCATCTCTATCACCAATGCAAATGGACAAGTTATATCTTGGTCGTCTGCAGGTAAATTAGGATTTAGAGGATCTAAAAAGAACACTCCGTATGCGGCACAAGTTGCAGCTGAGGATTGTTGTAAAGTTGCATTTGAGGCAGGAATGCGTAAAGCGAAAGCTTACGTAAGAGGCCCAGGTGCAGGTAGAGAATCTGCAATTCGTACTATTCATAATAATGGTATTGAGGTTACTGAAATTATTGATGTAACTCCAATGCCTCACAATGGATGTCGTCCCCCTAAGAAAAGAAGGGTTTAATTAATTTAGAGATAAGAATAAGATGGCTAGATATAGAGGACCAAAATCGAAAATTGCTAGAAAGTTCAAAGAACCAATTTTCGGGCCTGATAAGGTTTTAGAAAGACGTAACTTTCCTCCTGGACAACACGGTCCAAATAAAAGGAGACCTAAGCAATCGGAATATGCTATTCAATTGGCAGAAAAGCAAAAAGCTAAATATACTTATGGTATTTTAGAAAAGCAATTCTCTAACTTGTTTAAAAAAGCTTCTGCTAAAACCGGTATTACGGGTGAGATATTGTTGCAATTATGTGAATCAAGATTAGACAATACGGTATACAGAATGGGTATTTCAACTACTCGTGATGGTGCTCGTCAATTTGTTTCTCACCGTCACATTACTGTGAATGGTAAAATTGTAAACATACCTTCTTACCAATTAAAGGCTGGTGACGTTGTTGCAGTGAGAGAGAAATCTAAATCACTGACTGTAATTATTGATGCGGTAAATTCAAATGGTAAATCTTACCCTTGGATTGAATTTGATAAGTCGGCTCTGCAAGGTAATTTCATGAGTACGCCACAAAGAGAGGATATTCCTGAAAATGTTAAAGAATCCCTTATTGTAGAGTTATATTCTAAATAATAATTAGGCTTCATAACCTAATAATACCAATTAATTAATATGGCAATTTTAGATTTTCAAAAACCAGACAAAGTGATAATGATAAATTCTGATGACCGTAAAGGTACGTTTGAATTTAGACCATTAGAACCAGGTTATGGTATCACCATAGGAAATGCGTTAAGAAGAATTTTACTTTCTTCTCTCGAAGGGTTTGCAATTACTTCAGTTAAATTTGAAGGGGTAGATCATGAATTTACAGCAGTTCGTGGGGTGATTGAAGATGTGACTGAGATTATTTTGAATTTAAAACAAGTGCGTTTTAAAAGACAAATTGAAGATCAGGATGCAGAAAAATTAATCGTTAAAGTGACTGGTCAAAAGCAAATCACTGCTGGAGATATTGGTAATTTTACGTCTTCTTTTCAAGTACTGAATCCTGATTTGGTGATTTGTAATATGGATGAGTCTGTGAACATGCAAATGGAGATTACTATCGGTAACGGTAGAGGTTATTTACCTGCAGAGGAGCAATCTACAATTAACCATCAGTTAAGTGAAATCGCAATTGATTCTATTTTCACCCCGATAAAAAAGGTGAAGTATGAAATTGAAAATTTCAGGGTAGAACAAAAAACAGATTACGAGAAGCTAATTATGGATATTGAAACCGATGGTTCAATATCTCCAAAGGATGCCTTAAGTGAAGCTGCTAAGATTTTGATTCACCACTTTATGTTATTTAGCGATGAGAAAATTTCTTTAGAAACTGAAGACAAGTCGGCTGATGATGAGTTTGACGAAACGTCATTACATATGCGTCAGTTGCTTAAAACTAAATTAGTAGATATGGACCTATCAGTACGAGCATTAAATTGTTTGAAAGCTGCTGAGGTGTATACTTTAGGTGATTTGGTTCAGTATCAAAGAAATGATTTATTGAAATTCCGTAATTTCGGTAAGAAATCATTGACTGAACTTGATGAGTTGGTAGAGGTGAAGAACCTATCCTTTGGAATGAATGTTCTAAAGTATAAATTAGACAAAGAATAAATTTGTAATTGAGGGTTTCATAACCTTTTGTTAAAAATATTAAGATGAGACATAAGAAATCATTTAATCACTTAGGACGTAAAGTTGGACATCGTAAAGCGATGCTTACAAATATGGCTTGTTCTCTTGTAGAACATAAACGTATTACTACTACAGTGGCAAAAGCTAAAGCATTAAGATTATTTGTAGAGCCAATTATTACAAAGGCGAAAACAGACTCAATGCATTCACGTAGAATGGCTTTTAGATACCTAGGTAATAAATATGCAGTAACCGAATTGTTTGGTGTTGTTGCTCCTAAAGTTGGCGATAGACCAGGTGGTTATACTCGTATTATCAAAACAGGTTTCCGTCTAGGAGATGCTGCTGAAATGTGTATGATTGAGCTGGTAGATTTCAACGAAATTTATACAACTGCTGCTCCTACGAAGAAAACGCGTAGAAAACGTGGTGGGAAAGCGGCTGCAGATGCAGCTACTGAAACAGCTGATACCGTAGCAGAAGCTTTAGCCGATGAATCTCCGGAATCAGATAAGAAAGAAGATAAAGACAACTAGTTTGAAGTCTTAATTTTATTATAAAAAGGATAGTGATTTTTCACTATCCTTTTTTTTTGGTTTTTTTTAACGAAAACGTGCAAAGGGATTTAAATTTAATGGGTTCGTCATACCTTTGCGTCAGAAATACTTTGGGATGAAATATAGCGAGAAATCAGCAGCGATGTTGGTGTTAGAAGATGGTTCAGTGTTTAAAGGTAAGGCCATTGGGTTTAAAGGAATTACCTCTGGTGAAATTGCTTTTAATACCGGTATGACTGGGTATCAAGAGATTTTTACGGATCCGTCTTATTTTGGTCAAATGTTAGTAATGACGTCTCCTCACATAGGTAACTACGGAATTAATGATGTGGAAGTAGAGTCCGCTGGGATAAATATATCTGGGTTAATATGTAATAAGTTTTCAGATGTTTACTCTAGAACTGCTGCTAATGGCTCTCTTCAAAATTATTTTGAAAAAAATAAATTGGTGGGTATTAGTGATATCGATACTCGGGCTTTGGTAAGACATGTTCGTCAAGCGGGTGCGATGAACTGTATTATTTCTAATGATGGTACAAATGTAGATGTGCTGATTGAAAAACTTAAAGGTGTTCCATCTATGAATGGTTTAGAATTGGCGTCTAAGGTTTCTTGCACAGAGCCTTTTTATTTCGGTGATGAAAATGCGGCTATTAAAGTAGCGGTTATGGATTTTGGTGTGAAGACCAATATTTTGCGTTGTTTAGCAGATAGAGGGTGTTACCTAAAAGTTTTTCCTTATAATTCTAGTTATGAAGATATGAAACAATGGAGTCCCGATGGCTTTATGTTGTCTAATGGTCCCGGTGATCCTTCTGCTCTTCCAAATGTAAAAGAGGTTGTTTATCAGATTATAGAGGATAACAATCCAACTTTTGGTATTTGTTTGGGTCATCAAATAATGGCTTTGGCGAGTGGTTTAAAAACCATAAAGATGCATAATGGGCATAGAGGAATAAATCACCCTGTTAAAAACTTGGTAACTGGTAAAGGGGAGATTACTTCTCAAAATCATGGATTTGTTGTAGATATGGAATTAGCGCTGAATGCCAACAATATTGAGATAACCCATAAACACTTAAATGATGGGACCCTGGCGGGTATTAAACGAACAGATAAAAATTCTTTTTCTGTTCAATTCCATCCAGAAGCGTCCGCAGGACCTAATGATTCTAGATATCTTTTTGATGAATTCGTGACGCTTATGAAAGAAAGTATACAAAAATAGTAAATCCTAAATTATGAGTATTATTAGTAATGTTCATGCTCGTCAAGTGTTAGACTCGCGTGGAAATCCAACGGTAGAAGTAGAGGTAATGACTAACCAAGGTGTGGTGGGGCGAGCAATTGTTCCTTCTGGTGCATCTACAGGTATTCATGAAGCTGTGGAGTTAAGAGATAATGACAAGAGAGTCTACATGGGTAAGGGGGTCTTAAAAGCGGTCAACAACGTGAATACTATTTTAAATGAACAACTTAATGGCCAGCATGTTTTTGATCAAATTGCATTGGATAATTTGATGTTAGAAATAGATGGAACTGATAATAAAGGGAATATTGGGGCAAATGCTATTCTAGGTGTATCTATGGCTGTTGCGAGAGCTGCTGCGGATACAGTGGGATTGCCGTTGTATAAATATATTGGTGGAGTTGGTGCGCACACGCTTCCAGTTCCTATGATGAATATCCTGAATGGAGGTTCTCATGCGGATAATAAAATTGATATTCAAGAATTTATGGTGATGCCGGCTGGTGCACCTTCTTTTAGTGAAGGTTTGCGCTGGGGCACTGAAATATTTCATCATTTGAAGGAAGTATTGAAGTCTAAAGGTATGTCGACTAATGTGGGGGATGAAGGTGGTTTTGCGCCTAATTTATCTTCGAACGAAGAAGCGCTGGAGGTTATAATTGAAGCTATTGAAAAAGCAGGATACCGTCCAGGTGAAGATGTGTTTTTGGCGTTGGATGCTGCTTCTTCTGAATTTTATCTGAAAGAGGAAAAAATGTATCATTTTCATAAATCTACAGGTGAGAAGTTAACGGCTGCTCAAATGGTTGATTTTTATGATGGGTGGGCTAAAAAATATCCAATCGTTTCTATTGAGGATGGGTTGGATGAAGATGATTGGTCAGGGTGGAAATTAATGACCGAAAAAATGGGTGATCGCGTTCAACTGGTGGGGGATGATTTGTTTGTGACGAATACCAAAAGGTTGAAAAAGGGTATAGATGAAGATATTGCTAATTCAATCTTGATTAAAGTGAATCAGATTGGTACACTAACTGAAACTATAGCGGCTGTTGATTTGGCACATCGAAATGCGTATACTTCAGTTATGAGTCACAGATCTGGTGAGACGGAAGACACTACGATTGCTGATTTAGCGGTGGCCTTAAATACCGGACAAATCAAAACAGGTTCGGCTTCTAGAACGGATAGAATTGCAAAGTATAATCAATTATTAAGGATTGAAGAAGAGTTGGGTAACCAGTCTTATTACATGGGAAAAGATTTAAAATTCCTTTGATAAATATTCTTTTTTGTATCGCTTATGGGTGGTACATTTGGTACTAATTATTGAGACACATTAATTGACATAAAGAAAGAGACACAAATGGGAGAGAAAGTAGAGATAAAGTATGACGGGCAGAGTTTTGAACTTCCAATTATAGAAGGGACAGAAAATGAAAAGGCTATTGACATTGCGAAATTAAGAGCTGCAACCGGATTGGTAACTCTTGACTTTGGATATAAAAACACGGGTTCAACTACAAGTAAGATTACTTACTTAGATGGGGAAAACGGTATTTTACGATATAGAGGTTATAATATTGATGAGTTGGCGGAAAAAGCTAGTTTCTTGGAAATTGCTTTTTTACTAATTTACGGGTACTTACCCAAAGAAAAAGAATTTACGGAATGGGCTAATTCAATTAAACATCACACGTTAATTCATGAGGATTTCCGTAAGATTTTTGAAGGTTTTCCATCAAATGCACATCCTATGGGAGTTTTATCTTCTATGGTTACTTCTTTAACGGCATTTTACCCGGAATCATTAGATCCTAATAGATCTATGGATGAAGTTAAATTAAGTATTATTCGTTTATTAGCTAAAATGCCAACTATGGCAGCTTGGTCATATAAAAATGAAAAAGGACATCCATTAACGTACCCTAATAATAAATTAGATTACGTGGATAATTTCTTGCACATGATGTTTGCGTTACCAACAGATGACTATAAAGTTGATCCTGTGGTGTCTAAAGCATTGAATAAGTTATTAATCTTACATGCAGATCACGAACAAAACTGTTCGGCTTCTACAGTTCGTTTAGTAGGTTCTTCTCATGCGAGTTTGTATGTTTCTATATCTGCAGGTATCAATGCTCTATGGGGACCTCTTCATGGAGGTGCTAACCAAGCGGTTATTGAAATGCTGGAAGCAATTAAAGCGGATGGCGGTAACACAGAGAAGTTTATTGCAAAGGCAAAGGATAAAGAAGATCCGTTTAAATTAATGGGTTTTGGACACAGAGTTTATAAAAACTTTGATCCGAGAGCACGTATTTTAAAATCTGCTGCTGATGATGTATTGAAATCAATGGGCGTTGAAGATCCTATTCTTGATATAGCGCGTAAATTAGAGAAACATGCATTGGAAGATGAGTATTTCGTGGAGCGTAAATTATATCCTAACGTAGACTTTTATTCAGGTATTATTTATAGAGCGTTAGGTATTCCTACAGAAATGTTTACGGTAATGTTTGCTTTAGGTCGTTTACCAGGTTGGATTGCACAATGGCTAGAAAACAGACAAAACAACGAACCAATAGGTCGTCCT
Source organism: Salibacteraceae bacterium (assembly GCA_047610145.1). Lineage (GTDB taxonomy): Bacteria > Bacteroidota > Bacteroidia > Flavobacteriales_G > Salibacteraceae > CAJXZP01. The sequence goes on from JBLFZF010000001.1 coordinate 6,676, forward strand.
CGTCAAATATATACGGGAGAAAAATCTAGAGATTATGTATCTATGGATAATAGATAATAAGAAAAAACTAATCAGTAAAAAAGCCACTTTCTTTTGAAAGTGGCTTTTTTTTTGCCCTACTTTATTATTCTTGAGCTCCATTGCCCCATTAGGAAGTAACCTAATAAGGGAATAAATATATATTTCTTCAAGGAAGGGTTTTCGAGGTATTCAAATTCATTAAGAATCACTATGGCTATTCCCGTGACCAGAATAACAAGTATATTTAAAAGTCTTTTATTCATCGCTGTTAGTTATAATACGGTAAATGATTTCGTGATAATATCCTCTGTATAATGAACTTTTGCTAGGTACTGGCCTTTAATTAAATCTTGAGTATTTATTATTAATTGGTTGTTGGCCAATTGAGTGAAAGTAAGTACTCTTTTTCCATTTATAGCATAAATATCAACTTGAGTAGGTGGGTTTTTTACTTCCCACTCAATCGTTACTTGTCCATTGCTTGGGTTCGGGTAAATTTTTAGGTGTGGTGTCTGCGGCTCTGAGTTTCCTGTGCTTAATACAGAATGATCAATATTAGCTAATGTATATTCTCCTTTTTGAAGGTGTGAAAGTAATATTCTACCAAATCCATTGGTAGAGCTTCCTAAAGTGTTTTTAGTGTAATACGGGTATTCTTTCCAGTTTTGATTAGCCGAAGGCCTGTAGAGAAGAACTAAACTGTCTTCGGTTGTATTGACTAACAGAGAGTCCAAAAAACCGCCACTTTCTCTTCCATCATATAAAAAATCTGCAGTTGCTGTAAAGTCTGAATTCCAAATACCATCTACTTTCCAAAACCTATAATTGGAAAGTCTATACGGTTGAGTATTCCAATCCAAACGGGCGTCAGGAGCACTCCAATGGTGTTCGATTTTCACAATAGCTGAATCCGTTATAGATTTTACATCTATACGCCACATGGCATTATCAAAATTTTGTTGTCCTGTTTTCTTTATAATAAATTGGTCATCCGTGGTGGCATAACACAATTTATTATTGCCATTTAAAGAAATAAATGCTGGGTTTATAGTACTGGTAAGATTAACGGTTGTCATATTCGGACCAACGACTATTGTTTTTGTTTCGGTGTTAAAGCTTTCATCATATATGGTTAGCTCAATTGGAATGTTAGAAAATTGATTGGGTGCATGATTTAACTTTTGATTGATTTCCAGTGTGATTTCATAATTAACGGAGGTAGGAATCACTAAAACAGAATCTATTTTATAATCAGGAAACCCACCATTAAAGACCCATCCATTAAAGAACCCATCAACGTCTATGATGTTATTGTTAGCGAGATAATCTCTAAATTGAAGACTGCTCATAGTCGTAAATGCTCTAGAGTTTAAGAATCCAGTAATTGCAGGTCCAAAATTATTTTCTCCGACTAGCATTCTTAAGTTTTGGGCAACTAAAGCACCTTTATTATATACATGATCTCCATAAGTTAAGTCGTGCGGAACGCCAGAAATAGCTAAATAGCCGCCTTCATCTAAATGCGCTTTCTTTAAAATATTAAATAGAATGCTTTTTACATTTGGTTTTGCTGTTTCCCACCCATATACAGATTCTAAAAAGTAGTTCGCACTAAAGCTAGCCATTCCTTCATTCAGCCACATATCTTGCGGAGTAAGGGTAGTTGCATAATTTCCCCACCATTGATGAGCCAATTCATGCGCCATTAACGTTTCGCTGTTTAATGTGCCATCTACGCTATTGTTTGGATACGTGATGTTAGAAGCGTGTTCCATAGCTCCTGAAGAAAAGTTGACCACGGTATATCCAATTTTATTGAAAGGGTATGGACCATAGATGCCCTCAAAAGCAGTCATTGCGTTTTTTAAATTAGCAAAAGATCCTTTTAATTTGATGGTGTCTGACGACTTTGCATACAATTCTATTGGAATAGTTCGATTTAACCCTATAAATTCATCCTGAACAACAGTGTAATAATTAACGGCAAACATGGCTAAATAGGTAGGTATGGTTTCTTTTAATTGCCAATGCCACTCGATCCGGTTATTAGGTAAAGTAGTCGTAGTCATCAAATCTCCTATACTTGTACCGTAATGCGTACTTGGAGTTATTAGGTAAATATTATAGGTAGACCTTTCTTTGAAATTATCAAAGCAGGGGAACCAGTATCTGCCAATGTTATGAGGGTTGTCTTCAAAACCAACGCCTAAATTAAAGGCGTAATTAGAACCAAAGTAAACGCCTCCCCAACCCGAGGGGTCTTTATGTACATCGCCATTATAGTATACGTATAGGGCTATGGTGTCACTCGTTGAATAACTGGCCCCTAAATCAATATGTAATAGCGTGTCGTTATACGAATACCCTAAAACCGTATTGTTTAAGGTTATTGAATCGACAGAATACCGAAGTAAATCCAAATTTATACTAGATACATTTGCCTGTTTTGGAGTGAATGTAACCTGAGTAAACCCACTTAAGGTTTTACCCGTAAAATCCGTTACATTTAAATGTATTTCATAATCCAGTACATCAATGGTATCACTTCTTAAATTTTCTAAATTCGGGTATATGCCCATTTGAGAAAATCCAGTAAATGAAAAAAATAGACTGAAAAAAAGGAGTGAGTTTTTCATAGTTAAAATACATTATTGCTTGCTTCTTTGCCTAGCGGCTTCAAACATGATAATAGCGCCCGCTACAGAAACGTTTAGCGAATTAATGGTTCCTTGCATTGGGATTTGAACCACGCGGTCTGATATTTTTATAATATCACCAGAGATTCCTTCGTCTTCTCCACCCATTACAATAACGGTAGGAATGTTCATGTCGGCATCGTAAATAGTATCGTCCCCTTTCTCTGAGCATGAAATAATTTGAACGCCAGAATCTTTCAAAAACTTAATGGTGTTAATGAGACTTTTAGATTTACTTACTGGAATTTTTAATAACGCACCAGCCGATGTTTTCATGGCATCTCCATTTATTGGAGCCCCCCCTTTTTGAGGAATGATAACAGCATCTACCCCGGCACATTCTGCCGTTCTGGATAAAGCTCCGAAATTTCGAACATCGGTAACCCCATCTAGAGCTAATAGCAAAGGATCTTTTCCTTGCTCGTATATCATAGGTAATACATTTTCAATGGACTGAAACTCTATCGGTGAAGTGAAAGCAATGATACCTTGATGATTTTTCATGGTAATGCGATTCAGCTTCTCTTTGGGAACTTCTTGAACGAAAATCTCATGGTCTTTAGCCAATTTTCTAACGGCTACATAATCTGGTTTTCTTTCATCTCTAGAGACCATGATTTTGTCAATGTCTTTATGTTCCATTAACGCTTCTTCTACGGGGTGTAGACCGAAAATAATGTTGTCGTATTTTGCTGCCATTCTGCTTTAATTCTAATAATCTAATGAAGTAACTTTTCCTTGTCTCCAAGTATCAACGGCCCTATACCAAGGGTTTTTATATACGGTTGATCTTTGTAAAACATAATCGTTATTGGTAAATGGATTGTTGACCTTTGAGAAATTAAAGGTGAGAGATTTGTAGTTACTTTGTTCTCCGTATGTCCAGCTTTCACCGGTTAATGATCTGTAAACAATACTTGGAGGTCCGAAAACAATAAAGATTATTCCACGATCCGTTTTCCAACCTTCTTTAAATGAGGTGTAATAGTAATTTGCACTTTCAACGCGTTGATAAAATCCTTTGACTAGTTTTCGTGATTTATCGGAATCTTTAGCTGTGCTTAACCAAAATTGATCGACTGCCTTTTTGGGATCTTTGTACTTTCTCATTTTTCCAAATTCTTTCATCGAGGTTAAGAAACGCAATGGATCTAACATCTCTTGGGTAGTGTTTATCTCAGGAAACTCTTTAGAATATTGGAATAGGGTTAAACCAGAGTAACGTTCATCCGAGGTGATTCCAAAGTGGTAAATACCAGGCTCATCCGCCTGAAAGTGAAGAGTGTCATTAATAAACCCAACCTCTAAGGTGTAAAAGTCATCAAAGTTAAAAGGGTTCGCTTTCGATAAAGAGAATGGAGGAGAAGACACAGGAAAAACAGTTTTGTAATTTTTAGCTACTACCGATGGGTTTGATTTTTGGCGGTAAACAATGGCTAAATTCTCGTGTTTATAAAAGTAGTTTCTAAATAAAATAGAGTTGTTTTCTTTTAAGATGACTTTGAAAAATTGCCGACTAGTGATGTCTCTTTTATTCAGGTTTAAGAAAGAAATTGTTTTGGCTTTGGTGTTTAAGTCGGTGGTGGTGATTTTTAAAATATAGTTTCTCCCCGTGGTAATAGTTAGCTTAAACATTCCCTGAAGTTGTGCTAGACCAGACGTGGCTGCCGTGTCAAATTTCACAAAAGAAGAGCTGTCAATGACTTCTTTTGAGCTGAAATCACTATATAATTGCCAACTTATTTTTACGTTAGCCATATAGCTGGAACTTTGATTGTCCGTGACATACTTCAAGGATTTATTCTCAAACATGTAATAGATTTCCGATTCCGAGTCACTTGCATGGTAGACTTGAAATTGGGGCTGATGAATATCGCTACTACTAGAGTACATTTCTTTAAAATCGGTTTCACTGAGGGATACTCCTTTTTTGCAGCTGGTCAGAAGCAAAGCAAAAATTCCGGTGAGGATAAAAATGGAAACTCTAATAAACCTATTCATTAATTTGATTTTCAAAATCCGAATTTTGTGATGTTTCAATAAGCTCGGAAGATAATGCCTTATTTGCTTTTGCTCCAAGAACTTTTAATTTATTGGTTCGGTTGACCAAATTACCTTTTCCGCTAGATAATTTATTGAACGCGCTCGTATATGCAGTTTGACTTTGAATAATGTTTTTTTCGATTTTCTGCAGATCGTCTACAAAGGCAACAAACTTATCATGTAATGCGCCACCTTCTTTTGCAATTTCTAAAACATGCCTAGTTTGTTTGTCATGCTTCCAAGTCGAGGCAACCGTTCTTAGAGTGGCAAGTAGGGTGGTTGGACTAACAATAATAATATTTCGGTCCCATGCATAATGAAATAATTCGGTATCTTCTTTCAAGGCCGCGCTAAACGAAGCTTCAATGGGTAAGAAAAGTAAGGTGAACTCTGGCGAATTCAGTTCTTTAGATGCGTAGTACTTTTTATCACTCAACTCTTTAATATGTGATTTTAATGAAATGATATGCAACTTAAGCTGGGCTGTCTTCACTTCTTCAGAAGAGGCGTTGACCATTCTCTCATAAGCAGTTAGCGATACTTTAGAGTCAATAATAATATGCTTGTTGTCTGGTAAAAAGATGACCGCATCGGGTATTTGGGTAGTACCATCTTGGTTTTGTATGTGGTGTTGGGTACTGAATTCAGTGCCTTTATCTAATCCAGACCTTTCTAGAACCTTTTCTAAAATAATTTCGCCCCAGTTTCCTTGGTGCTTGTTACTTCCCTTTAGTGCGTTAGTGAGTTGATTAGCTTCATCACTTAATCGGGCATTGAGCTCCACTAGCTTGGCTATTTCTGTCTTTAGGGAAGCCTTATCTTTCGCTTCGTTCACATATTTATTGTTTATTTCTTTCTCAAAATCCGACATTTTTTCTTTTAACGGATCTAAAATTCCTTTTAACGAACGTTGACTAGTTTCATTAAAGGACAGCGCATTCTTCTCTATAATTTTATGGGCAATAAGTTCAAATTCCTTTTGTAAAGATTCTTTGATATGTAAGTTTTGCGTGTGTTGTATTTCGAGTTGTTGTTTGTTGGCTAATAAATGACCATTTTCAGAAATTAGGGATTGTATTTCCAGGTTGAGTTCTTCTTGTTTTAAAATAGTTTTTTCCAATTGTTCTTTGGTCGACTTGAGTTCCCCATTTCGGGTTCCATTTTCTATTTTTAAAGCGCTAATTGTTTCGTTAGCATTAGCGGGTAAAGTGCTGTTCTGTAAATTATTTTTTTTAAGTAAAAAATAAACAGTTGTACCCAGTACGCCAGTTATTAAACCTAAAAATATTTGTGCGAAATCTATCGTCATAACTCTTGCATGCAAAGGTACGGCTTAAAACAGATTAACAAACCCAAAATGAATTTTCCCAGACCTAAAATTGACCGGGTTATTGAATTGAGAACCCAAGGCATAATTTAAAGAAAATATTCCGGAGTTAGTACCAAATGAGATACCTGCGCCAAAAGAAAATGGGGTGTCTGTTTGGTAAGAAGATAACGTAGCCAGCTCATACCAAGCCCAATCGGAAAATACAATGAGTCTAGAGCTTTCATCAAATAAAAACCGGTATTCAATAGTGCCCACGGCAAAAGAAGAAGCTATGATTGACTGTTCGTCAAATCCGCGCAAGGTGGAAAGACCTCCAATTCTATAGCCTTGGTTTTCAACAAGGTTTTTAGTAGACTTAAATCCTGAGTTTATTTTAAATAAAATGGTGGTTTGTGGCGTAATAGGTTGAAAGTATTGAATAATAACTTCTCCTTGAAGTAGTGTTGATGTTAAAGGTATAGAATCATAGTTAATGGACTCTAAGTCGCTGTTTTGAATTATTTTATTGGTTCCAGCGCCACCATTTAAATCGATTAGCCAGCCCGAATAGGGGTTGAATTTGTTTGATACAAAAGCCCCGGTAAAACCTAGACCTATTAATGAGTTTTTTGCATCATTAAATGGCGGGAGAAGAAGAGAATCATAGATGGAAGTAGATATTAGCGAAGTAGAAAAATCATCGTAAAACCCGTGAAAATCAGATCCGTTTTGTAATCGGAATGGAATGGTGAATCTATGGTGAACATTGTTGAAAGTAGTGTCTCTTCGGTAAATGTTTAAGGCATAACCAAATCCTATTGGGGTTTTAATTAGGAATGGTATTTTAATAGAAGCATCAATTTGTTGAGTTTGATCTCGTAGTCTTTGCCATCTCAGGTTTAAACGTTCACCATGTCCAACAATGTTACCTAGGCTTGTTTTTACATCGCCTGTAAGGGTGATTTTAGAGCTATTGGACTGAGGTTGAATTCCAATTATCCCGTCAAATACATTCGCTTTTTTTGGCTTTAAAATGACGATTAACTTACACTGGTCTTCAGAGAAAATCACTTCATATGGCTTGAGCTCTGCCATAAAAGGGTCTTCATAAATTCGTTTACTTATGTTTTTTATAACACGTTCATCATAAGGCTGCTTTGATTTGACGCCAATTATGTTTTCAATATAATTTCTATGGAGTCTAGTGCTTTCTCCTTTGATTTCAATAGTATCGATACGGTAAAACTTGTTTTTGGTTAAAATCACATTAGCAGTCATTTTAGTATCTATTATTTGAACATGGGCGAGTTTAATCTCTGCAAAAGGATATCCATTATTTTCTAGATAGGTCAATGACTGGTTAAAGAAATGGCTGATTTGTTTTGCACTAAACGGTTTGTTTAGGAATTGCTTGTTCCTAAATCCAGTACGGCTTAAGATTTCTTCTTCTACCGAATCGGTATTTATAGTGGTCCACTCATATTTTCTTCCAATAAATAAATGGGCTATTTGAAGGACAGAATCACCAGTGGTGCTATCAACACTAGCAGATAGATATCCTAAGTTATTTAGTTCTTGAATATAGGTCTTTAAAGAGGTGACAATGTCTAGTTTTGATGCGTAGGATGGCTTAATATCGAATTTTATGGGCAAGACTTCTTTTGGGGGTACCCGTATTTTTAACATCAGAGTTTTTTGGCTCCATAAACTGAAAGCACATAGCTGAAATATGATCGGTATGATGATACTCTTTTTCAAATTACTTGATTATCCAATCAATTGGGGTTTGACCTTTTGAAACTAAAAATGCGTTGGTTTTTGAAAATGGACGGCTTCCAAAAAAACCTTTTCTTGCAGAAAATGGGGAGGGATGTGGAGAAGAAATAATAGCGTGTTTTGAGCGGTCTATCAAGACGTCTTTTTTTTGTGCGAATTTACCCCAGAGGATAAAGACTATATTTTCTTTTTCATCGGAGATTAATTTTATAGTGGCGTTTGTTAATTCTTCCCATCCTAAGTTTTGATGGGAATTTGGATTTCCCTGTTCGACAGTTAAAACAGAATTAATTAAAAAAATGCCTTGGCTTGCCCAATGTGAAAGATCACCCATGAATTTATTTGGTGGGTCTAATTTTAAGTCAGACTGAAGCTCTTTAAATATGTTTTTTAAAGAGGGAGGTTGTCTGTTTCCGGGTAATACGGAAAAGCTCAAACCGTGGGCTTGATTATTTCCGTGGTAAGGGTCTTGGCCTATTATAACTACTTTAATTGCGGGAAAATGGATGGCGTAGGCATTGAAAATTTGATGGACGGGTGGGTAGATAGTTAAGGTGCTTTGATCTAATCTTTGGAGTAATTGTTTAAATTTAGTCGAGTTAATAACCGGACTCAATCGGATTCTCCATTCAAAAGGAAGGCTGTCTAAAATCTTTGACTTGTCCATAATTAGAAGTGTTTGGTAATTTTTCTGCAATTGCAATATAAATACATTAATTCGTTCTTATAACGGTGTTATTTTTGTTTTGTGATAATTAACCGGTACTTTTGTTCATTCTAAAAAAATAAAGATGAAAAAGATTGCATACATATTCATAGCTATTTTCGGTTTAGGTACTCTAGCTTCTTGTGCGTCATCGCACAAGTGTGCCGCTTACGGAAATACATATCAATCTTCTGGATATAACAAACGTTAGTTGCGGATGAATTGGCGAAAGCTTACTTCAGTATCTGAGTTTGAAGATTTAATGATGCAGAGTTCCATCGATGGCTCTGCATTTATTTTGTTCAAACATTCGACTCGGTGCATGGTGAGTACCATGGCACTCAGGTCTTTTGAGTCCGAGTTTAGGAGTGATATACCAACGTATATGGTAGATTTGATTCAGGATCGTGATTTATCTAACTTTATTGCCAAAACTACCCAAGTTGAACATCAATCTCCCCAAGTGATTTCCATTAAGGCAGGAGTTTCTGTTTACAATGAATCTCATTACCAAATTTCCGCGGAATTAGCCAGCGAGTTATAGATATATTACGTTAAGTAATTAATATGACAATGCCCAGATATAATTTAGGGCCTAATTTGGTTAATTTTGAGTACTGATTTATTTGTGAAAAACTATCTATCCATATTTGTTGTTTTCTGCTTGTTCTCTGGCGTTATTGCTCAAGAATCTAAGTCTACACAGGATGTGAAGTTATATTACAGATCTAGTAATTCTTTTGGTTTAACATTCCATACAGAGGGATGGGGTGTTAGCTACAAAGCACAAAAACACCTATCTTACAAGTTAAAACGGATGTATAACTTCGAGTTTCAAAGTTTACGACATCCGAAACAAGAAAAGGTAGTTAATTTATTTGACGATCAGGCTAAAGGGTATTTTTTCGAGAAAATAAATGCCCTAACTCAATTGCGAGTTGGAATTGGTCAACAAAGAGCTTTTGCGCTTAAAGAAGTCAAAAAAGGCGTTCAATTAGCATGGGTATATAGCGCAGGTTTTAATCTGGGTTTTATGAAGCCTGTATATGTAGAGGTGTACAACGATCAAAATCAAAAAGTAGCGGAAAGATATAATCCTGAAATACATTCTCAGGGACTAATTAGCGGACGTGCAGGAATGTTTAGAGGTTTAAACGAGATGGAATTTGTTCCAGGTGTTTATGGTAAACTTGCCTTGAACTTTGAGTATTCTCCGTACGATGAGAAATTGAAATCAATGGAAGTGGGTGTGGCCTTTGATTTATATTACAAAGAAGTGCCTTTAATGTACAGCGCGTACAATAATCAATATTGGATTACTTTTTACCTAATGTTAGAGTTAGGTAAAAAAACAGAATAGAATTATGGAACCAGGAACCGTAAAACCAGTCAATTGGAAAAAACTAAATCCAGATGGTAAAACCTCAAAGAAAAAACCAGATTGGTTGAGGGTTAAATTACCTATTGGAGCAGAATATAAAAAGGTAAGAGCCATTGTCGGGGAGCATAAATTGCATACCATTTGCGAGAGTGGTAATTGTCCGAACATGGGTGAATGTTGGGGGCAAGGAACAGCTACCTTTATGATTTTAGGAAATATTTGCACAAGGTCATGCGGATTCTGTAATGTTTTTACGGGGAAACCTTTACCCGCAGATTTAAAGGAGCCAATGAAAATTGCAAGTTCCGTTTTATTGATGGGTGTAAAGCACTGTGTTATTACTTCCGTAGATAGAGATGATATGCGGGATGGCGGTTCTATAATTTGGGCCGAGACGGTAAACAAGGTGCGTGAATTAAGTCCAGAAACAACTTTAGAAACCCTTGTTCCAGATTTTGCCGGTAAATGGGAAAATCTACAAAGAATCATTGATGTGGCTCCTGAAATTGTTTCGCATAACCTTGAAACGGTTAGAAGGTTGACTAAAGATGTGCGGATTCAAGCAAAATATGACAGAAGTTTAGAAGTTTTATTGCGTCTAAAAGAAGGCGGGATGAAAACGAAGTCGGGTATCATGTTAGGCCTTGGTGAGACTGAAGATGAGGTGATTGAAACGATGAAGGATTTAAGGGCTTCGAAGGTAGATGTCATGACTATAGGTCAATATTTACAACCCACCAAAGCCCACCTTCCGGTCGAAAGGTTCGTTACTCCTAATGAATTCAAAAATTATGAAACAATTGGTTTAGAATTAGGGTTTAGATTTGTGGAAAGCGGGCCATTAGTTCGCTCGTCTTACCACGCTGAAAAGCATTTGTTTTAGGGGACAATAATTAGTTGCATTAAACAGTCGTTTTTTGGGATTTAATTTTTGGGAATAGTGTAAAATAAGTTAAATTGCCGGTCTTAATTTTTGAGTGTTTAAAAATAGTTGAATCAAGAATTAATTCATTGACGCTTTGTTTTAAGGTGTACGTGGAAATGTAAAATTTGCATTAAATAATTATTTATGAAAAAAAATACGCTTTTTGTATCTGTTTTAGCGGGCTTCGGCTCATTAATAGCAGTTTTTGCGGTGTTGAATAACACCAATGAAGCTCAATATTCGCCAAAAGAAATCGCGAATAATACAGCACAATCTAAAGTTAATTCGGAGTTCTTTTCTCTAATGAGAAAAAACATCTCTACTGGTAAAGTAGAAACTTCCGATTATATCAATGCAGTGGCGGCCTCTAAAAAGGCTAAAACCGCTAGGGTGGATGGTTTAAATTGGGAGTTTGCAGGACCTGATAATGTTGGGGGTAGAGCCAGAGCCGTTATTGTTGATAATGTAAATCCAGACATAGTATATGCCGGAGGTGCCGGTGGAGGAATGTATGTTTCTACAAACGCAGCAGGAACTTGGGAATATAAGAGTTCTGATTGGGATAACTTAAATGTGTCTACCATCGCTCAAGATGGTAATGGTAGAGTGTATGCGGGTACTGGAATGTATGCGGATGCAGGTTCATCTGTAGGTGGTGCATTTCCTGGTGGAGGAATATGGTCGAGTGATGATCGAGGAGTAACCTGGAATCATTTAGTCTCAACCACTCCAGTTGTTGTAGGAGGTTCTGATGATTGGTCTTATGTAAATAGAGTTGCGGTTTCCAAGGTGTTGAATTCAGATGGTAACTATACAGTTTATGCAGCTACGCGTAGAGGTCTTATGGTATCGAAAGATAAAGGAGTTACTTGGTACGAACCAATGACTTTACCAAACAACTGTAACAACACGTTAACTTTAAACATGCAAGAAGTAGTAGTAACTACCACTAACCGAGTTTTGGTATCGGCTAATGGTTCATTGTATGCATCTAATGATGGGGAAGAAGTGTGTTCTTATTTACCTGTTGGCATTGCTAACGGGATAGGTGGGAGTAACAGAATGAGTTTGACTGTTTGTGCTTCTGATGAAAATATGGTATATGCTTTCCAAGCGTATGGAAACCAACCTTCAACGTTTTCAATTTTCGCATCTACTGACGGTGGTGATAACTGGAGTCCATTGGCTCCTGCTCCACCAACAACGATTATTGACAGTACCTTTGATTTAATGGGGTCTAATCCGGGTGCGTACAATCAAGCAATTACGGTAGACCCTACAGATTGTGATAGGATTTATGTAGGTGCGGTTGAATTGTATAGAGTCAACGGTTCTTGGTCAAGTGTTGCGGTAAATTTTGGTCCTGAACCAATTTATGTTCACTCAGACAAACATTGGTTTCATTTTAGTCCACATTCTCCATCTACTATGTACGTAGGAACAGATGGCGGAATTGGTAAAACCGAAACTGCTGCAGCAAATTTTGTTTCTTGGACATCAAATAACCGTCATTTTGGTACAACTCAATATTACGGGGTTGCCTTTTCTAAAGTCGGTCAAATTATTGGGGGTACGCAGGATAACGGAACACATTATATCGATCCATCTCGTCCGGGGGTTTCTGGTAAAGATGGAAATCGAATATTAGGTGGTGATGGTTTTGATTGTGAGATATCTAATATTGGAAGTGTTGCTTTTGCGACATTATATTACGGTGAAATTAATAGAATTGTATACGGTAGTGGTTTTGCAAGTGCAAGGATACATCCTCAATTTGAAGGTTCTTCTCCATTTACAACGGTCATTCGTTTGTGGGAATCAACAAATGATATAACAAGTAAAGATTCGGTAGTGTTTTCTAACGATACTATTTCTTACTCTGTTGGCTCAGGAGACGGTATCAAAAAGTTGTATTCTGGTATTGTTACCAAGCCTCAAAACTCAGCTAATTTAATCGCAGGTTCTTTTAAATTTGTAGATGTAGCTGGTGGTCAACTAGCAACCGATGCGGGTGCAAATGGTATTTTGACAAGTTTTGGAGATAGTGTAGGTACTATTGATTATGTATCAGGAGAATATAGTGTTCGATGGACGTTCTCTCCTCCTGTAGGTTCTGCTGTGAATAGTGTTTTTCTGGTGAACTACATTGCAGGAGATACATTGAACTTAGTGTCTCAAAATATGTCGATTCCTTTTGACTACATTTTACCTGGTAATCTTGCTGTGGAAGATTCAATTAAATCTCAAGACCCTGTTCAAACATTACTTGCTGTTTCAATGGCGAATGGAATTAGAATTTCTAGAGAAGCATTGTACTTTCCTTTGGGAAGCCCTTTATTTACGAGTATTGACCTTGCAGTTACACCTACAAGTATGGAGTTTTCTACTGATGGTAACGATTTATACATTGGGGGTAGAAACGGTAGAGTAGTTAGAGTTTCAGGATTGAACAACTGGTATTCAAGTATTGATCCTTTGACGGTATTGACTCAAACAACTATTTTTAGTGGTAGTGCTCCAGTGTCAGGGTTGTGTTTGCATCCAACTGATCCAGGAAAACTTTTAGTCACTCTAGGTGGATACGGTTCTGCATCTCATATATCTGAGATAACAAATGCAGATGTTGCTACAGGAAATTCATTGCGTACGGATATTAATGGTGATTTACCAAACTTCCCAGTATATGATGCTGAGTACAACGTAAATAAGACGAATCAAGTACTTATAGGTACGGAATTAGGTTTATGGGCTAGTGATGATATCTCTGCAGGTTCTGTGGAGTGGACAGATCAAAGTGGAGCTATGGGGAAAGTACCTGTATTGGATGTGCGTCAACAGAGGTTGCCGTTTAACGAAGCTTCTAACTATGGTATGTTTTATTTAGGAACCTTCGGTAGAGGGATATGGAGTAGTAGTGATTTAGTTTCCGTTAATGAGCCATGGGAAGATTTTTCTAGTAGTCTTTCTGTAGAAAGTTTAGAAATGTATCCTAATCCTTTAAGTACTGCTGCTATATTATCATTCGAAATGAACATAGCTGGACCAGTAAGAGTTGTGATCTATGATATTTCGGGTAAATTAATCTCTAATGAAGTTAGAAATTTTGAAGCTGGAAATGTGAAGTATACTGTAGATGCATATGACATGCCTGCAGGAACATACTTTGCAACGGTTAGCGCGGGTAACGTGCAAGGTCAAACAAAATTTGTGGTCGTGAAATAAGCGCTAAACAATGAAATTTAAAAAAGGGAATCTAATCGGGTTCCCTTTTTTTATGTCTTGTTGGTTATTGACTGTAGCATAAACGAGCCAGTCATGGGCCTACTTCCTGAAGTAGGAGGAACACTAAGTAGGTCCTCTAAAGAGACGAATAAGCTTTAGTATGTAATTAGGGATAGAATAGATGTAAGGTTACTGCGCTAGTACAGCGCATAAAAAAAGCCAAGCGGATGCTCGGCTTTAGTGATATTCGTACAAACCTAATTTCTAGAATCCGTAAATTGTATTTAACGCATCAACTAACTTAGTGCCTTTAGCATCTCTTGAAATAATGTTGCCATTTGGATCAATTAAGAATGTTGCGGGAATAGACTGGATACCATAATCTAATGCACCTTGTGCGCTCCATCCCTTTAATTCACTCGTTTGAATCCAAGTAAGTCCGTCTTGTGCTATCGCTTCTATCCATTTTTCTTTATCCTCATCTAAAGAATAACCATAAATTTGAAGTCCTTGGTCTTTATATTTATGGTATAACTTGACAAAATTAGGGTTTTCCATTCGGCATGGTCTACACCAAGACGCCCAAAAGTCAAGTAAAACATAGTTTCCTTTTAACGAGGATAGGGCGATCTCTACTCCTTGTGGATTGGGGTAATTAAGCTCAGGTGCAAGTTCGTTTAGAACCACTTTTTTTAAAAAACTAGCGTTTTCGTTTAGCACAGATAAATACGCGAAATTTGGGTAAGTTTTGTTTAAGTGCTCAGCAACTTTTAAAAATTCATTTGGGTTTTCATCAGGTTGAAGTCCGGCTACTACAAAATAGGCGGCAATACTTCCTGGATGCTCTTCAATAAAGTTCACTGAAAACAAATTGAAACCTGCGAACAAGTCCTTTTGAGCTTGAAAGCTGCGGAATAAGCCTTTACTATCTTTAGCTGGCTTTTGGTGGTTGATGTCGATTTTGATACTATCCATTTTTCTGCCAAGCTCCATGGTTTTATATACGACAACCTGTATAAGTTCAGATTCAGGAGAGCCAGCAACATAATAATTACGGTAAAGATCTAGCCCATCTGCTTCCAATGTAATGTGGTCGCCTTTTTGGATGGCTACGGTTAGGTACTTTGCGAAATCAATCATAACTCGATAAACAGCGATGTCTTCCATAGGAGTTGTGAACTCAAAATAACCGTCTTCTTGCACATAAACAGAATCAATAGGGAATAACCCGGCTGGAGTTTGTTTAACCAACGTAAGTTGAGTTCCAGGAATATTATCGAGGTATCCAGAAATAGAAGACTCTGAATCAGGTTTAACATGAGGTTCTTCGCATGAGCTGAAAGTTCCAATGATTAAAGATAGGAATAGGATATGTATGTATTTCATTATTGAAAAATTATGATTTTATTTTTTGCATCAATATTTTGTTCGTAATCTTAGGGTCTGCCTTGCCTCCAGATGCTTTCATTATTTTACCCATGAAAAAACCAATGAGTTTCATTTCGCCACTCTTAATTCTACTCGCTTCATCTGGGAAACCTTCAAAAACGGAATCTATAACGTTGGCTAAATCATCTTGATTAGAGTTTTGAATTAAATCTAACGACTCAGCTAATGACTTGGCTGTGGATGTTGGGTTTTCAAGCAGTGCAGGAAATAGTTTTTGGGATGCAATAGAATTACTTATTTTATTACTACGTATTAATTCAATAATTTCAGCTATTTGTGATGGTGTTATTTGAAATTCAGAAATGGAAATACCTAATTTATTTAAATGAGACTTAACCTCTCCCATAATCCAGTTAGCGGCTGCCTTATAATGGGTGGTTAATTGAACTACTTGATTATAGTATTGTCCAATTTCTTTAGAATCAATAATGTTTAGTGCATCGTACTCGCTAAGACCATAGGTGTTTGTGTAGGTTTCAAGAAGTTCGTTCGGCAAAGTGGGCATCGATTCGCGAACAGAGGCAATTTTCTCGTCTGTAACCACATATGGCAGTAAATCGGGCTCCGGAAAGAAACGGTAATCATTTACACCTTCCTTACCACGCATTTGGATTGTTGTTCCATTTGTGGCGTCAAATCCTCTCGTTTCAGACGCAATAATAGTACTGGATTCACATAATTCTATTTGACGTTCAATCTCAAACTCAATAGCTCGCTTTACATTTCTAATCGAGTTCATGTTTTTGACCTCCACCTTTTCTCCAAACTCCTTAGCTCCATTAAGCATAACGCTAATGTTGGCATCACAACGCATAGAACCTTCTTCCATGTTACCATCACAAACCTCTAAATATCGCACTAGCTTTCTAACTTCAACTAGGTATTCGTAAGCTTCTTCTGCAGAAGCAATCTCTGGTTCGGTTACAATTTCTAATAAGGGTACTCCCGCTCTGTTTAAATCGACTAGAGAATTAAATGGGTCAATGTCGTGAATACTTTTTCCAGAATCTTCTTCAATATGAATTCGAGTAAGACCAATTTCTTTTTTGCTACCGTCTTCTAAACGTATTCTTACAGATCCACCGGTGCAAATAGGGGTATCAAACTGCGTGATTTGGTATCCTTTTGGTAAATCAGCGTAGAAATAGTTTTTTCTTGAAAATTCGTTGTACCGAGTTATATCACTATCACACGCCAGTCCTAATTTTATGCCATATTCAAAGCTTTTTTCATTTAAACGAGGTAATGTACCTGGATGACCCAAAGAGATCGGACTAACATTACTATTGGGTGTGGAGCCGTACTGGTTTTGATCAGAAGAAAATGCTTTACTGTTAGTATTCAATTGTGCATGAATTTCTAATCCAATTACAGCAGTGTATTTATCTCTTATAGCGTTGTCCATCGAGTGACTTGTTTGTTTTTGTGGCTGCAAATTTAATGCATCGTTTTGACTAATTCTTTAACTAAAAGGACTAGATTTTTTTCATTTTTCTTCGCGTTTTCAATAACGTCTTCATGCGAGATTTCTTCAATAGATCCTTCCACTCCTAAATCGGTAATTACAGAGATTCCAAATACTTTCATATTCATATGTCTAGCAGCAATAACCTCTGGCACAGTAGACATACCTACAGCATCCGCCCCAATAATTCTAATGTATTTATATTCAGCAGGGGTTTCAAAAGTGGGTCCTGTTAATCCAGCATACACACCTTGGTGTAATTTGATGTTGTGTTTTTTAGAAATTGCAAACGCATTTTTTATATATTCCTTTTTGTATGCTTCGCTCATATCAGGGAACCGAGGGCCTAATTCTTCCATGTTGGGTCCAATTAATGGGTTTGTTGGAAATAAGTTAATGTGATCGTTGATAACCATTAGATCACCAATTTCAAATTCGGGATTTAAACCACCAGAGGCGTTGGACACAATTAAGGATTCAATACCCATGTATTTCATCACTCTAATAGGAAATGCGATACGGTGCATATCATATCCTTCATAGAAATGAAATCGACCTTGCATAGCCACTACTTCTACGCCATTTAATTTGCCAATTATTAATTTCCCTTTGTGACCATGAACCGTAGATATGGGAAAGTTTGGAATTTCTGAATAGTTAAATTCACATTCTTTATCAATGAAAGTGGCAATACTACCTAAACCAGTCCCTAAAATAATTCCTAGTTTCGGAGATAGGTTTGTTTTTGAGGTAAGGAAACTAGCTGCTTGTTTTATATGTTCTAACATGTGTTGATATAATAGTATTAAACTCTTTTTCTTGATTGAATAAAAAGCCAATGGTTATTGGGATCTCAAAAAAAGTAAACTTAGAATTTGATTGACTCGTTAACTCTTCAAGTTTCACACGGTCCTTAGACGTTGTAGCCACTACATAGTTGTTTGTCTTTTTGTTTAAAATTTGATGTATGTGTTCAATATCTTTTACGGTATATTTATGATGATCTTTAAATGAAAGAGTCGCTACCATTTTTGTTTGTTCTTGTAAGTGTTGTTGTAACGGAATGGGGTTGACTATTCCACTTACGAGCAATACATTACTGCTTTTCATCCATGGATCCGTTCCATGAAATGATATAGGTGTATTGTATTTGATGGCGGTGAAAAATACTCTTTGATGAGGAAGAGGCCTAATTTTCTGAAGTATTTCGTCTTTTTCTATACGGGTTAAATTTCCAGGACATTTGGATACAATGATTATATCAGCTCTAGACTTGTTGGAAATAGATTCTCTTAAATTTCCTGCGGGAAGCAAAAGATCATCATAAAACGGTTTGTTAAATGTGGTTATTAGAATCTGTAATGACCCTTTTATTTTACGATGCTGAAAAGCATCATCCAATACAATAGTTGCCACATTCTGTTCTGAAATTAGTCTTTTTATTCCGGTTGCCCGGTCCTCACAAACAGCTACGGTAATATTTGTAATTCTTTTAAATATTTGAAGAGGTTCGTCTCCAATGTCGTTTGGTTTTGACGTTGGGTCGGCTAAAACATAACCGCTTGTTTTTCTTCCGTAACCCCGGCTTAAAACGGCTGTTTTTCGGATCGACTTTATGAGGTTAGAAATGTATTCGGTGTGTGGTGTTTTTCCGGTTCCACCAACGGATAGGTTGCCTATAATTATTAAAGGGATGTTAAATTTTTTACTGGAAATGATATTCTTATTGTACAAGGAATTTTTAATTCTTGTAACACCATCGTAGACCACTGAAAGTGGAAAAAGTAATTTTCTAAATTTTGACATCAAAAAACGAAATTACGCATAAATGCGGATATTCTATGGTAGTTCATGTGTCTATTAATTTTAGTTTTGATGAAACTTTAAAATCCGATATAAAATGACGGTAATCCAAGATGTAGTAAATTATTTTGAGGAGGTTGCACCTAGTTCCCTGCAGGAAAGCTACGATAACTCAGGACTTATTGTTGGCGAATACGCTAACGAGGTAAAAGGAGTGTTGATCTGTTTGGATAGCTTAGAAGAAACCATTGTGGAGGCGATAAAAGTAGGGGCTAATTTAATTGTAGCGCATCACCCAATTGTCTTTAAGGGGCTGAAAAGGTTTAATGGGAGTAATTACGTAGAGCGAACGGTCATTAAAGCAATAAAAAATGATATTGCTATTTATGCTATTCATACAAATATAGATAGTGTATTGAATGGGGTAAGTGGAAAGATTGCGCAAAAACTAGGTGTGGAAAATATATCTGTTCTAAGCCCGAAATCTCATCAGTTATTAAAGTTAGAAACTTACGTGCCGCTGGATAGATCCTCGACTGTGCTAGATGCGCTATTTTTAGCGGGTGCTGGAAACGTAGGCAACTATTCTAATTGCAGTTTTGTTTCGGAAGGTCAGGGGTCATTTATGGCTGAAATAGGAACTCATCCATACGTAGGGGAAATTGGAAAAAAACACCTGGAGAGAGAGGGTAAAATAGAAGTGATATTTCCTGTTCATTTAAAAACAGGGGTCATTTCGGCATTATTAGAATCTCATCCATATGAAGAGGTGGCTTATAATATTTTTCAAATGGAGAATAAAAGTCGACAACAAGGGTTAGGAGTGGTTGGAGACCTGCCCGAAGAAATGGATGTTACTGATTTCTTGAGTGTGATTAAAGCAAATATGAAAGCTGGAGTGGTTCGGTATACTCGTCCGCATAAAAACAGGATTAAACGGGTCGCAATATGTGGAGGTTCAGGAAGTTTCCTGCTTTCTGAGGCAAAAAAAGCGGGTGCAGATTTATTTTTGACATCTGATTTCAAATATCATGAGTTTTTTGATTCTGAAAATCAAATAGTTATAGCTGATATTGGTCATTATGAAAGTGAGCAGTATACAAGTGAGCTATTATACGATTTTCTTACGCAAAAATTTTCTACATTTGCAGTCCGAATTTCAGCATTAAACACCAATCCGGTAAATTATTTATAAAATATGGCTAAAGCAATTATAGATCCGAAACTGATGTCAGTTGAAGACAAATTGAGATCACTTTACAGGTTGCAGTTAATCGACTCTCAAATCGACAAAATTCAAACAATTAGAGGAGAGCTTCCTATTCAGATTCAGGATTTGGAAGATGAGATCGTAGGTTTACAAACTCGTATTGCAAAAATGCAAGAAGAGAAGGGAGATCTTGATCAAAGTATTGTAGATAAAGGAATTCAGATTAAAGACTCTGAAGCAGCTATTTTGAAATACAAAGAGCAGCAAAACGATGTGAGAAACAATCGGGAGTTTGATTCTCTAAATAAGGAAATCGAATTTCAAGAATTGGAAATTCAATTAGCAGATAAAAGGACTAAAGAAGCAAGAGCTCGTATTGCGAGTAAAGAAGAGGTTTTGGAGACTGCATCTAAAGAATTAACGGATAACGAAATTGAACTTAAGCATAAGAAAGAAGAGTTAGGCGGTATTGTTGGTGAAACTGAAAAAGAAGAAGATAAGTTATTGGCTCTTTCAGAAGAAGCTAAAACTAAAATCGAAGAAAGACTGCTAAAGGCTTATTTAAGAATTAGAAATAAAGTTCACAATGGTTTAGCTGTTGTAGCCATTGATCGTGCTTCTGCAGGTGGTTCTTATATTCAAATTCCACCTCAAAGAATTTTAGACGTGGGTGCACGTAAGAAAATTATTGTGGATGAGCATTCAGGTAGAATCTTGGTAGATCAAGATTTAGCCTATGAAGAACAAGAAAAATTTAATTCATAGACGAAGTCTCGAATTATAAGAAATAAAAAAAAGCCTCTGGATTTCCAGAGGCTTTTTTTGTTTTAACTAGGTTTCATGATAGCCGAAGAATGTTTCGGAAGGGTAATTCTACTTAAGACGAAAAGGAATGGTAAAAGTTGTTTCATTTAATTGAATTCAATTCAGACAGAGCTAATTCATTTAAAATGGAGCTGTAATTGGGAGTGCCTAACTCGGACTATTATTTAATTTTGTGACCTATTAATTATAGATTTATGGCAAAGGATTTCACGAAAAGATCTGAAGATTATTCGAAATGGTATAACGAATTGGTAGTAAAAGCTGATTTAGCAGAAAACTCTGATGTACGGGGGAGTATGGTGATTAAGCCTTATGGCTATGCGATTTGGGAGAAAATGCAGGCACAACTGGACAAAATGTTCAAAGAAACAGGGCATGAAAATGCGTATTTCCCTTTGTTTATACCGAAGTCATATTTAAGTAAAGAAGCTGCTCATGTAGAGGGGTTTGCGAAAGAATGTGCCGTAGTTACGCACTACCGTCTCAAAATTGGGGAAGATGGTAAAAGCGTTGTTGTCGATCCAGATGCCAAATTGGAAGAAGAGTTGATTGTAAGACCTACCTCTGAAACTATTATTTGGAATTCATATAAAAAATGGATTCAAAGTTATAGAGATCTTCCCATTTTAATTAACCAATGGGCGAATGTCGTGCGCTGGGAAATGCGTACGCGCTTATTTCTTCGTACTTCAGAGTTTTTATGGCAAGAAGGACATACGGCTCACGCCACGAAACCAGAGGCTATTGAAGAGGCAGAAAAAATGCTTCATGTTTACGGAGAGTTTGCACAAGACTTTATGGCTATGCCGGTTGTAAAAGGAGTTAAATCAGCTAGCGAGCGTTTTGCGGGGGCTTTAGAAACCTATTGTATTGAAGCAATGATGCAAGACGGAAAAGCACTTCAAGCTGGGACATCTCACTTTTTAGGTCAAAATTTCGCGAAAGCATTTGATGTAAAATATGCAACTAAACAAGGGAAGCAAGAATATGTATGGGCCACCTCGTGGGGAGTGTCTACTAGGTTAATGGGAGCTTTAGTGATGACTCATTCGGATGACCATGGATTGGTGTTGCCTCCAAAGTTGGCTCCTATTCACGTAGTTATTGTTCCTATCTATAAAAATGATGCGCAATTTGACTTAGTAAGTGAAGCCGCTGAAAAATTTAAAAAGGAATTAGAGAGCAAGGGATTAACGGTTAAGTTTGATAAAAGAGATACACACAAACCGGGTTGGAAGTTTGCAGAGTATGAACTTAAAGGAGTGCCAGTAAGGTTAGCTTTAGGTGTGCGCGACTTGGAAAACGGAACCATTGAAGTAGCGCGTAGAGATACTCTTACGAAAGAAGTAGTGGCTCAAGATAAAGTAGTTGATTATGTAGCGGACTTAATGGATAAAATTCAAGAAAATTTATTTTTAAGAGCGGATAAGTACAAAACGGAGAACACGCATGTGGCGAATACTTGGGATGAATTTAAGGATATTATAAGTAGCGATGCCGGTGGTTTTGTGGAAGCGCATTGGGATGGTACTGCAGAAACCGAAGAGCAAATCAAGAAACTAACAAAAGCAACCATTAGATGTATTCCACTGGATGCAATTGCGGAAGAAGGAAAATGTATTCTTACAGGTAATCCGTCTTTTAAAAGAGTATTATTTGCGAAGGCTTACTAAGTATGACGAAAAGAGAGGAAATATTTAGTGCTTTTAAAATTAAGTCTGGCGTAAAGCAAGATGTGCATGCAAAAACGCTAGATGCATTTGGACTAGTGAAAACTGTTTTGCAGGGGGTGGCTTCTGATTACCAGTCTTATTTAAAAGGGCTAGATAATGGTGTCGTAATTACGTATAAAGATAGAGGTATGTACGGAGCCTCTTTAAGCTTTGGTGGTGACATACTGGTGTTTCAGATGCATAGCAATGTGTTTTCGTTTGAAGATTCCCATCCACTTCATAAAAACTCTTATGTAAATGAAAAAGAGACTCGTGTGTTTTGTGGAATTATTCATGTTTACAATTTTTTAGCAGATTCGTTTAAATACAATAGGCAAAATGATCTTGGTTTTTTGGTTTCTAGAATATTTGTAAATCAAGAAAACCACCTTTTTGTAGAAGGTAAAGGAGACCTGTCTTATCGTTATGCGGACTTTGCTACTCAAACGGTAACGGCTGATATTCTGACTCAAATCATTGAGTCTTCGATTCAATATGCGTTGGACTTTGATTTATATACTCCAGAATTTCATAAAAGTCAGTTGGTAAGTGTGGGTCAGATGTTGCAATTGTCCAAAGATCAAAAAACAGTGACTGCCAAGCGGTTAGGTTTTAGAATGGCGGACGACTCGGAAGACGTGTATAAAAAGAAGAAAAAAAGATCAACTTTTTCGTGAAAAGTATTTGTAAACTAGAAATTAATATTACCTTTGTCGCCCCGAAAGGGAAAGCAAATATAATGGTCCGTTCGTCTAGGGGTTAGGACGCCAGGTTTTCATCCTGGTAACAGGGGTTCGATTCCCCTACGGACTACAACAAAATAGAAAGCCTCAGAAATGAGGTTTTCTATTTTTAAAAGAGTTGTAGAAGTAATTTATTGGATTACCTTTGCATTCAGAAATTTGAAAAGAACTTTATAACACAAGATAATGGCAAATCATAAGTCATCTTTAAAAAGAATCAGACAAACAGTTATTAAAACTGCACGTAACAAGTATTATCACAAAACTACTCGTAATGCGATTAAAGCATTAAGAGGAACTACAGATAAGAAAGAAGCTGTAGCTTCTCTTCCTAAAGTTGTTGCAATGCTTGATAAGTTAGTGAAAAGAAACATTATCCATAAAAATAAGTCAGCCAATTTAAAATCGTCTCTAACCAAATTGGTTAACGGTTTAGCTTAATATTTTTAGGTTATTATACTATTGGAACCTCGGCTTTTTAGTCGGGGTTTTTTTATGCCGTTTTTTTTCTACTTTTAAACAGTGAAAGAATACCAGCCCAAACTAAGTATTAAATCCTGGGCCGAAGATGATCGGCCTCGCGAAAAGTTAATCCTAAAAGGAAGAAGTGCTTTAACTGATGCAGAGCTAATTGCTATATTGATAGGTTCTGGTAATCGGGAACTATCAGCAGTAGAGTTGGCTAAGCTTATCTTATCAAGTTACGATAACAATTTAAATAACATTTCTAAAAAGTCGGCCAAAGACTTAATGAAGTTTAAAGGAATTGGTGAGGCAAAAGCTATTTCTATTATTGCGGCTTTAGAGCTGGGTAGAAGACGAAAAGAAGAAGGTGTGACAAAGAAGATGAAGATATCAAGTAGTCGAGATGCTTTCGCTCTGTTATATCCATTAATGGCAGATAAGCCTATAGAAGAGTTTTGGGTGCTGTTATTAAACCAAAACAATAGAGTGCAATCAAAACATTTAATAAGCTCAGGCGGAGTTAGCGGAACAGTAGCAGATGTGCGTGTTATTTTAAGATTGGCATTAGACGAGTTGAGCTCAGGAATAATACTTAGTCATAATCACCCTTCAGGGAATATTTTACCGAGTTTGGCCGATAAAAATTTAACGCATAAAATTTTTGAAGCCTCAAAACTTATGGATGTAAAAGTCTTAGATCATATTATTATTGGTGATGAGGATTATTATAGCTTTGCAGACTCGGATATTTTAAGATAATTACTTTGAAAATTTATATATATAGTACTCAAAACTCCAATAGGCTTCAATATATCTCGCAATTTGTTTTTGGCGAATTGTTAGGTATTGAAAGCGAAGTTATCACAAATAGGGATGAGGTATATACCAAAGAGTTTATTATAAATTATAGTAATCAAGATGTTGCTGGTTTACAAATAACCCCCGAAAAATTGCTTTTTCAGAAGGGTATAAAAGAACAAGATCTTAAAATAAACTCGGAAGGAGATTTTGTTAAACTCTTTGAAAATGGGGGGAGCGAAATTTCATTTGATATATTTTCGGCTGCTTTTTTTCTAATAAGCAGGTATGAAGAATATTTACCGCATAAAAGAGATGTGCATGATAGGTTCATGCCTGAATATAGTGTCGCTTTTTTAAACGGTTTTTTAGACCAACCTATTATCAATATTTGGGTGGCTCATTTTAAGACGGCCTTAGCGGATAAATACCCGAGGTTAGAATTCTGCCTGCCTAGCTATAAATTCATCAATACCATTGATGTAGATTATGCGTTTGCCTATAAAGAAAAAGGGGCAATTAGAGCAATGGGTGGTATGGCTCGTGATTTTATTACGGGAAAATGGACGGAGCTTTTAGAGAAGTTGAGATGTTATGCCGGGTGGATTCCAGACCCATTCGATACGTTTGATTTTGTTTTGGATTTACATCGTACATATAATTTAAACTCAATTTTCTTTTTTCATGTGGGCGATTATGATGTCAATGATAAGAGTATTCCTGTATCAAGTAGTCGATTACAATCTTTAGTAAAAGGAGTCAATGATTATGCGGATGTGGGTATTCACCCGTCCTATGCCTCGCATGATAAACCCGAAAAACTAAGTGTTGAGTTTACCCGTTTATCTAAGGTTATTCATCAACCCGTGACAAAAAGTAGATTCCACTTTATAAAAATAAGTCTTCCTAAATCTTATAGGGAGTTAATAGAGAATGAAGCCTCTGAAGATTATACAATGGGTTATGCTTCAAAAATGGGGTTTAGAGCGGGCGTTTGCCATCCTTTTAAGTTTTATGATTTAGATTATGATGCGTCCACAAACTTGACGGTATACCCGTTTTATTTAATGGAGGCTACCATTAAATATTACTTTAAAGAAGATCATGAAAAGGCCTTTGAATACTTTAAAGAATACATAGACAAGGTTAAAGAGCATAATGGCACATTTGTTAGTTTGTGGCATAACGATAGTTTTTCGGAATGGGGTCAATGGAAAGGTTGGAAGCAAGTATATGTTCAGATGATAGAATATTGCGTCAATTCATCTAAGATATAATAAAGTTATGTTATTCAACTCCATTGATTTTGCCATTTTCCTCCCAATAGTTTTTGTGGTGTATTGGTGGCTTAGATCGGATTTGAGGGCCCAAAATTTATTCGCTTTAGCGGCTAGTTATTTCTTTTATGGTTGGTGGGATTGGAGGTTTCTTTCCCTGATAATTTTTAGTACCCTAGTTGATTATTTCATTGGCGTAAACTTGGGGAAGAATAAACGAGATGAAATTCGGAAATTACTTCTGGCAACCAGTGTGCTTGTTAATCTTGGTTTTTTGGGTTTCTTTAAGTATTTCAATTTTTTTATTGATAATATTGATTCTGCATTTAGTTTCTTCGGTTCTCCTATCGCTGTTCAGGGTCTGGAAATAGTTCTTCCGGTAGGTATTAGTTTTTATACATTTCAAACGCTTAGTTATTCTATAGATGTGTATAAGCGAAAACTAGCACCTACTTCAAACTTTATTTCCTTTGCCGCGTTTGTTAGTTTTTTTCCGCAGTTAGTGGCTGGGCCTATTGAACGTGCGACTAATTTATTGCCCCAGTTTTATAAGAGAAGAACCTTTAATTACGAACAATCGGTTGATGGTTTGCGACAAATTCTGTGGGGATTGTTTAAAAAGATGGTAATTGCTGATAATGCAGCAAGGTTAAGTAATGAAGTTTTTAATAACTCTCAAGATTACTCTGGGGCGTCATTATTTTTAGGTGCGTTTATGTTTGCCTTTCAAATTTATGGGGATTTTTCAGGGTATTCTGATATCGCCATTGGTACTTCTAGACTGTTCGGTTTTGATTTGAAACGAAATTTTGCATTTCCATATTTCTCAAGAGATGTTGCAGAGTTCTGGCGAAGGTGGCATATTTCCCTGTCTACTTGGTTTAGAGATTACCTATACATACCGCTAGGAGGTAGTAAAGGTAGTTTGGCGATGAAAGTGAGAAATACCTTCATTATTTTTATTGTTAGTGGTTTTTGGCATGGAGCAAATTGGACCTTTATTGTTTGGGGCGCATTAAACGCGTTGTATTTCTTGCCGCTGCTTTTAACGAATAGAAACCGTAAGAATACAGAGGTAATTGCTCAAGGAAACCTATTCCCCAATTGGAGAGAGGGCCTGTCCATGTTTTTTACATTTATTCTTACTGTATTTACATGGGTGTTTTTTAGGGCTGAAAACTTGAATGGGGCTTTTAGTTTTATTTACAGAATGATGGTAGGGTTTCTAGATGTAGATAATTTTAAAATCGTGGAGGACTTGATTGAATCAAAATATGGATTGATTCAATTATTTATTCTGGTGTTTTTTGTTGTGATTGAGTGGTTGGGAAGAGAAAATGAATACGCCATTGAGACCACTTTATCAAATAGGTCTAGTTTGTTGAGATGGAGCTTCTATTCATTTATTATCTTTTTAATAGGGATGTTTATGGTAACTGAAGAAACCCCGTTTATTTATTTTCAGTTCTAGGAATGAAAAAATTTGTAATAAGATTAGGTGCTTTTTTGTTGCTCTCTAGTATTGCCTATGGCGTACTGGTTTTTGCTTGGCAAAATACGGGCTATAAAAGGTTTAAAGGCAATATTAATTACAGAATTGGTACTTATGGGAATATGTATACCCGTGTCCGTGAGATTCCTCAATTTCATGATGTAGATGTGTTGTTTTTAGGATCCTCGCATGCATATAGAGGTTTTGATACTCGAATATTTGAAGCAGAGGGTTACCGAAGTTTTAATTTGGGTTCGAGCTCCCAAACACCAATCCAAACAAAAGCATTGCTGTCAAGATACTTAGCTGTTTTAAATCCAAAAGTTGTGGTGTATGAGGTATATCCCAATACTTTTTGTGGGGATGGGGTAGAGGCTTCTACAGATGTAATTGCAAATGATGTAAATGATTGGAGTTCTGTAAGAATGCTTTGGGACTCTAGAAATGCCAAGGTTTTGAATACTTGGATATATGCCTCCATTCGCGACTTATTTGATTTAAATGGCGATTTCATAGAACCTTTGATAAAGCCAGAGAGCCGGGATACCTACATAAGTGGAGGATATGTTGAAAAGGAAGTGTATTTCTATTCTAAGAAAAGTTATTTAGCGAATCATTGGTCCTTTAATGAGAAACAGGTCGAAGAGTTTGAGTCTGTTTTGGATATGTTAGAAAAGAAATCAATTAAAACATATTTGGTATTTAATCCAATTTCTTCAGAGTTCTATAAGTCGTATGATAACAGACAAGAATTTGATCAATGGATGAGTGGCTATGGAAGTTATTATAATTTCAACGAAACAATCTCGTTAAACGACTCCTTGCATTTTTACGATTCAAATCATATGAATCAAGATGGTGTAGAAATATATAATCAAATATTAGTCCGTTTGTTACGGAAAGACTAATGTCTGCCTAAATGAACAAATATAGTATCAGCTCTCAGAACAATAGATCCTTTTTCAGGGAATAGCGGCAAGTTCTCGTACTCCTGTATTTTTAATTGATATTTTTCTTGTGGCAACTCAAAAGCGGCAACTTCATAGTTTAAAGTTCGTAATAAACATTGTTTTCTTGAAGGTCTGTTTTGATGAACAAAACCAACTGGTTTGTTCATTCCATTTAAAATAGAAATATCTAAATGGGGTTCAAAAAAATTATAATGTGGATTGTTTTCGATCAATCCTATAAAAACGATAGGGCTCGACTTCATATTATAATTTGGTTTTTTTTGAATTTCAAATAAAATATTGTTGGCTAAGGCTTTAGATGACTCAACATTTATTTGATGAGTAAGAGTAAGGGCATTGTTGTTTTTGATTCCGTTACTTATTAATAAAATGAGTATTATGGAAAGGGTTGATTTTAAATAACCATTACTGTTAGCCAAAACTACTTTAGACAAGTACATTAGTAGAGGCAGGAAACCAAAAATGAAACCTACATATAAATTTGATTTCGGTGTTATGTAATACGTTGAAAATACGGTGCCAATTATAACGGCTAACGCCAAGAAAGGATACGACCAATTAAGTGTGGCAGAAGAGGTCTTTGGTTTTAGGTAATATAAAAATGCCAAAAATAAAAGGATTAGAAAAGAGCGGTGTAATGGATTTAACTGGGTGAACAATTGGCCGAAATAATCGAAGGCCATCAGCATTTTTTCAGGAAGTTCGAGTAATAACCCGGTTATACTCGTGTCGTTTGCTCCTCGGTAGTCGGTAAGTTCAAGGTGGAAAGCAAATAGGAGTAACTTGGTAATGACAAAGTAAATTACCAAGCTGCATAATGAAATAGCTAAACCTTTGGTAAATAGAATCACAGATTGTTTAAGGTCAGTTGTGTCTGCGTATTGCTGCAATGCCAATAAAAGAAAAAGGGTGTTGATAAACGAAAATAAGGCGGGGTAACAACCTAAAGCAATAATATTTAGTGCGATAACAGAGCTGCCAATTTTGTATTCATTGTGTTTAAACAGTATTAGACTACTGGTAGTTAACAGCATACCTAGGCTGTACACTTCAATATCCCCAATGTAGAAAAAGTAATGAATTAGAATAGGAAATGAAAGAAATATACTTCCGGAAATCACCCTAATAAAGAGAGATTTAATGTTAAGTATTGACCATAACTGAATAATTACTAGGGTAAGCATTGTTACCGATACGGCCACTGAAATGAAAGGAATAGGAGTGTCAAAGTGAAAGAAATGATAAATAGTGCTGTATGCCCATCGTCCTATTTCCACATAATAGAAAAAGGCGAAAAAATCAACGTTAATTCGATCCAATCCATCATTATTGAAAATTAGGGTAGTTGCGATTTGACCAAAATTCAAAAAACCAATACCAATAATAATAAATACAGCTATATAACTTGAACGTGAAACGGACTTGAAATAGGATTCTACTTTACCTGAAATGGTCTCAAATGAAAGGTGCGAAAAATTCATTGTTTTTCTTCTTGGGTAAGGTCAATAAATTCATCTACGATGTATAATGGTCTGTTTTGAGATTGTTCAAATATTCGACCAATGTATTCGCCCAGCACACCAATTGAAATGAGTTGAATGCTTCCAAAAAATAGTATGAGCGTTATTGTAGTGGTGTAGCCAGGGGTGTCAATACCAAAGAATATGGCTTTTGTTAATTCGAATATTAAATAGGAAAAAGAAAAAAGAAAAACTACAAGCCCCAGATAGCTCCATGCCCTAAGAGGTAATGTTGAAAATCCAAAAAGTCCATCTAAAGAAAAATTCCACAACTTCCACATATTCCATTTACTAGATCCGCTATGCCTGGGTTGAACTTGAAAGGTGACTAGTGATTTGCTAAATCCGGGGAAGGAAAAAACGCCTTTCATAAAGCGACTAGTTTCTCGAAGTTTGATTACCTCATTTACCACTTTTCGATCCATTAAACGAAAGTCTCCTGCATTTGGAGTTATATCTACATCACTAATGCTTTCAATAATTTTATAGAATGAATTAGATACGTGTTTCTTTATCCATCCTTCGTAGTTCCTATTTTCTCTAACGCCAATTACATTCTTGTAGCCCTTGCGCCATTCTGAAATGAATTGAGGAATGGTTTCTATGGGAAGTTGTAGGTCAACGTCAATGGGAATTACAGCTTGACCTAAGCTATAGTCAAGGCCTGCGGTTAGTGCTTTCTCTTTGCCAAAATTTCGTGAAAAGGATACTATTTTAATGTGCTCTGTTCTTGGATATGATTTTATTTCTACCAGTGTGTTATCTCTGCTGCCATCATCTATGAAAATTATTTCAAAGGATTTAGTACACTCTTCAAGTACTGGTAAGCAGGCGTCCAGAAAGGGAGCGATATTCTCTTCTTCGTTAAAAACACAAACGACCAAACTAATTTCTGGAGTGTCTCGTGAAATTTGCGGACTCATGATTTACGTGTGTTTGTGGAGTAAATAATAAACAAGTACTAATGACCAAAATAAGTAAAAGGTTTGAGTAAAGAGTTGCTGATTTTCGAA
This sequence comes from Salibacteraceae bacterium, assembly GCA_047610145.1. Taxonomy (GTDB): domain Bacteria; phylum Bacteroidota; class Bacteroidia; order Flavobacteriales_G; family Salibacteraceae; genus CAJXZP01. Next base: position 37,498 of record JBLFZF010000001.1, read on the forward strand.
ATTCGCATATATGGTTTAAGGGTTGCTTTAAAGCCACTAAAGTATTGTTCAATATTTTTATTCATCGAACCACCAAAATTGAACCCGAGATTCTGTTTTTTTGCTTCTTGAATAGCTGCCCAAATTAACTGACTCATCACTCCTGTACTCCTGTTTTTTGAGTCAACGGCTCCAAACATATAATGAAAATACTGAGCGTCTTTTAGCAAGTAGATGGCGGCAATAACTTCATTTTTTGCATCTGTAGCTTCCAGAATTAATCGAAGATTTTCATTTTTTATTTTGACGTCAATCTTATCTAATTCACGTTGAGTAAAGGCTGTTTTTAGTCCTTTGCTATTGTAATCCTCTTTATGCAGCTCATAAAGCGTGTTAATGATTTCCCCTTCTGAAATCCTGAAGGTTTCGCTGGCCTTGTTTATGGCCTTTTTTAGAGTTGGCTTAAAGGTGTTGAAAATGGTCTCTAGGTCTCTTTGAGTGCTTAATATATAGGTATACCGAGTGGTTTGTTTAAAACCGTTCCAATAGAATGGAAGCCAATAATCAAAGTTGAAATCGGTTTGCGTAACAAATCGATCTGTTTTTGGTAATTGAGAAATGAGCTCTAATAACGTTTTCCGCTGAAATGAAATTTTATTATCCTCATTCAAATCATTTGGATAAAAGAAGATTGGCCCTAAGTAATATGTGAGTATGGGAATGGTAACTTGGAAAAAACCAAGACGTTTACTGGTCACATATGGGAGAGCCCCGGTGATGTTTTTTCCTTTGTGAGAAATGGCAACTTCCCAGTTATTTTTGCCCACTACAGCATCTAACCATAATGGAGTTTGAAAAATTAGAATTTGACGATTGCCTTCTGAAAAGGCTCTATATATTTCTTGATTATTCAATGTGTATTTTCAAAATTAAATCATGCGGGTGTAAAATAGTTCTAGTTTAGGTTTTTCCGTGCTCCAACTATACTTCTTGATAGCCGTATTATAGCCATTGAGTCCATATTCTTGTGCTTTCACAGGGTCTTTTATTAGCCGGTTAATGGCGTCTCCAATTTCTTTTGGTTCAAGCGGATTGACTAATAGTCCGCAGTTGGAGTCCGTAACAATATCCGCCCATAATTTCAAGTTGGTACAAACAACAGCAACTCCTGCGGCCATGTATTCAAATAACTTGGTAGGTAAGGCATCTTCGTATTTTTTTACGGGATGTAAAACCACTAAGCCAACTTGTGCGCGTTCTAGTAGCTCTGCTCTTTTTTCAGAATCGATATAGCCTTCGTAGCGTACCTTATTCCATTGAGGCAGATTTCTTGCTAGTTGTTCTAAATTTTCACTTTCAAATATGCCAGCTAATACTAATGTGAATCCCTCAACATATTCCATAGCTTTGACCATTTCAATAACTCCTCGAATAGCCGCAATATCTCCCACATAAAAAACTTCTTTTTCTTTTTTAGAATAGGGTATTGGTGTATCAAACTGTCCTAGAATAGGATAGTTGTTTAATAAAATAGTGTTGGAGTTAACTTTCTTGAAACGGTGAAACACCTTTTCGTCTGCTGTAACGATACCTGTTAATCGTTTCACTACATAATCTTCAAAGGGTTCAAAAAGATTAGAAATTAGGTGGAGAATTAATTTGTTTCCGTAGGGTTTAGAAAGTAATTGTCGGGGTACATCTTCATGCGCGTCATAGACCACTTTCTTTCCTTGTTTAATTAACTGAAGTCCGTGATATAAAAAATCAGGATCGTGAAAATGGTAGATGTCGGCATCTACCTCTAACGCCTTTTTGTAAATTGCTTTGGGTACATTTTTAATCCTACCCAATAGTCCTTCGTATGGTACTTCTAAAGAAATAATGTTTACGCTCTCTACTACTTCACTTTTGCCTTTGTTGCAAATCAAAGTTACCTGGTGCCCTAAATCTATTAAAGAACAGCATTCTTTTTGAAAAATCCGAGTGTCTAAACGAGGATGAACCGTTGTAATATGGCAGATGTGCAATGTTTTCATTATTTCAATTTCGCGTTGTGTTTATTAATAATCATCCATTTAAACGCGGGTTCTTTAGCTTGAATAAAAATAGATATTCCTATTATACCCATTAAGATTCTATGGTCTACCAAGGAATAAGATTTAAATGTGTTTACCAATAAATATAAAATGGCAATTCCCAAAACCTGTTGGTTGTTCTTTAAAGTCCATAATAAAGCAGAAATTAAAAAAAACAGAAACGGAACTAATCCTATCAGACCAGTTTCAAACCAGATTTCCAGAAAAATATTGTGCGGATATAAGCGAATGTCTTTTCCTGTTTTAATTATTCCATACGATCCTATACCATGACCAAATAAGCGGGAGTTCCAGGATTGGTTGATCATATTCCAGCTATAAATAAGATGGTCTATTCGATCAATATTTGATTGTTCTGGGTGATGGTGCTCATCTTCAAACTGACGATCAATTCCACCTTCAGAAGAATGGTCCATTGCTGACATTATGGTTTGATCTAGATTTGAGGGAACGATAACTGAAAACCGATAAAGTGTTCGTTTTAAAATAATGGAACCAAATTTATTTTGGCTAACACTAAAAATGAGAAGCGTATTTATGAGAAGGAGCGATAAAATTATTTTTTTTCGTTGAAATAGGTATTTGAAACTATTCTGCGTTCCGTAATCAATGAATAATGCACTGAGATAGATCATTAATGAAATGACGGTAAATATAATTGGTCCTCTAGCCGCAGTGCCCCACAAGCAAATCAAAATAATGTTAAGAAAAGCAGCTTTTTTAAATCGGTTTTCTAACTTCAATATTAAGATAGACGAAAGGCCTAAGATGTATCCTGCGTCAAGATAAAAACCTCTATAAAATTTAAGGGTATGCCCCAAAATATTTTCCTTAACTCCAAAATAAAATCCGTAAACAATTATAGAATAACCTCCAACCAATATGGAGGCGATAGCTAGCATATTAACAAACTTACGAAGGTTAAATTTGATGGAAAATTTCGGGCTGATAATTGCTAGAATATTCGTAGAGAATAAAAATAACTTGAACAGACCATAATTTTCAGAGGGCGAGTAATAAAGGGAAATAATAGAAACTAGGTAAAAAATAAGCAAGGGGGAAATTCGCCAAAGTCTGTTCCAATTCAATTTTGAATTGGCTAGCTTGCCTAAGATCACATTTCTTGCAATTAAGAAGCTTAAAAATAAACCAGAAAATAAAGTGAGGTCAAAATTAATTAGCCAGTTCTTTGATAGATAAATCCCTTTAAATATTCCGCTTAGTAGATATACGATGAAAGCTAATTCAAACGAATTGTCTAGTAACTTTGAAATGGCAGTTAGCCTACTTAGTTTCGAATCGTTCATTCTGTACTAAATGCTTTTTTCGTATTTGTATATAGCTACAATAATAATAACTGCAAATATACTGTAAACAGTCACCTCTGTATAAGTTAAGATTTGTAAAAACTCATTGAAACTAGCGTAATCACGAAAGAACAATGAGCTCATAGATAAAAAATAAATTACCGGATAAATGGAGGCTAATTTATGTTGATTTATTGCGGGTAAAATATTGTTTAACGGAATGACCAGAAGTTGCAGTGCAAAGCTGAATACTAATATTTGCGATATTTCACCAGAGTAACGCCACTTTTCACTGAAAATAATTTGAAATATTTCAGCTCCAAATTGATGCACAACGATTATGATTAATCCCGAGGCAGCGAGTAACCCGATTGACATTTTAGTTACTTGTGATTGTATGGACTCTTTTTTTTGATTGCTTGCCGCTATTTTTTTAAATAGAACTTGGCCTAATGAAACACCAAACATGGAGATTGGGATCAATATTATAGATCTACTGAAGTTATAATATCCTGTTTGTTCTAAGGTAAATAACAATGACGCCAATACAATTGTGGCTTGTTTTGATACTTCGACCAACAGACTGGGTATACCATAAAATACAGGGAATGATTTGTATTCTTTGGCAACTGATTTAATCTCTGGCTTGGAGAAATAAATAAGCGATAGATGGTTCTTTAATGCAATCCATACAGTTAGGGCACTGAAACCTGCCCAGCCGGCTAAATACCCTAATAGCCAGCCCCCACTTAGTTGGATGAATCCAAAAAACAGCATGAAGAAGGAGGTTAATATAGATTGGCTTATTTTGAGGATAGAAATCCATTTGAAGGCATCTTTTCGAATCAACCAGTAACTAAGAGACCTTTGCACTCCGACTAGAAAAACAAAAACAGGTGTTACCCATAAAAAATGGATTAAACTGGGGTTGTTGAAATAATTGGAAATTTGTTGTTGTGCGAAAAATAGGATGATGCCCGTTAACAGTGTGAAAAATAACGTAAATAATAAGGCTAAAACCACGACAGAATTAGCTCGTTTCTCTTCTTTTGGTAAAACCACAGCTTGCCCCAGCTTTCCATCCGACAAGGTTGAGAAGATCTGCATAACACTATTAACCTGTGCGTAGATCCCTTGTTCCGAAACACTAAATAACCGAGCAATAATTGTGGATGAGGCAAATGGAATAATTTGAGAAACTACAGACCCCGCAAAAAGGGTAGAAACGTTTTTTCCAAATGCGGAATTGAGTAGTTTATTCTTGAACCTTTTTGACACGGTACAAATATATAAGAGGGTTCAATATATTCTGTGGGATAAGTCTTAATTTTGTGAAACTATAAACTATGAGCAAAAAGGTATCTGTAATAATCCCAACTAGAAATGAAGAGCAGTTTATTGTGGAAACACTTGAATCTGTATTAGGGCAAGATTACCCGAGTTCATTGTTGGAAGTTATCATAGCTGATGGGGATAGTGATGATAATACCCCCAAGTTAATTCAGGGTGTTATTGAAAAGTTCCCAAATGTAATTCTAATTAATAACCCTGAGCGGGTAGTGCCATTTGCCCTGAATTATGCAATTAATAAAGCTACGGGTGATTTTATTATTCGAATGGACTCTCATTCTATTTATCCTGAAAATTACATTTCAACTTTAGTGAAGGAGTCAGAGAACTTAAAAGCCGATAATGTAGGTGCTCGTGTGGTTACTCATCCTGCAAATAATGGATTAGTTGCCACAGGAATCGCTGCTGCAATTTCACATCCATTAGGTGTAGGGAATTCTAGCTTTAGATTAAAAGGAAAGGAATCACAAGAAGTAGATACTGTTCCTTTTGGCTGTTTTCCGAGTACTCTTTTTAAAAAAATAGGTTTGTTTGATACTGATTTGATTAGAAATCAAGATGACGAATTTAATGGTAGGATAATTAAAAATGGAGGTAAAATATTTCTCGTGCCGAATTTAGAAATTGAATACTATGCTCGAGGCACAATTAGTAAATTGATGAAAATGTTTTATCAATACGGCTTATTTAAGCCGCTGGTAAATAGTAAGTTAGGATCAGCTGCTACTTTGCGTCAATTTGCTCCTCCTGCATTTTTTCTGTTTCTAATGGTGGGTTTGTTGGTGCCTGTTATGGGGTTCTATTTTCAGGTTTTGTGGCTGGCTAGTCTATTGTTTTATGTCTGCGTTAATTTGTTGGTGAGTTTTAAGCTGGCGATTAGCAATTCAAAATATCGAATGGTATTAATACTTCCACTTATATTTCCTCTCATCCATATAAGCTATGGTTACGGGTATTTAAAGGGTTTCGTGTTAGTTAATTTTTTACGAAAAAATCCCGGGGGTCAAAATTTTGCAACCTCCAGATAATTGAAAAAGTAGGGTGAGAAAAACATGGACAGATCTATCTATTAAGAAGCTGAATTTATATTTCATTCATGCTTTGGTATTCCTATTGTCTTTTCAAGAAAGGTTTATCCCTCTTGCCCTTGTCGTGTTTCTTGTACTTAATTTATTTTCGGTGCAATGGACAATTCGAAAACACTATTTTTTAAAAAGAAGAAAGTTCATAGTCTCTTTTATTTCGCTATATCTAATGAGTCTGTTAGGGATGTTGTATACCTACAATATTACGGAAGGCTTGTTTGACTTAGAAGTGAAGCTCTCCATTTTGTTAGTTCCTTTATTCGTGCTAACATCCAATATAATAAACAAGTATAATGTATATGGAATAATAAAAACGTTCGTTTTGGGAGTATCGCTATCCTTAGTTTTACAGTATTTTATAGCTGGTATTAATTTTTTTGAATTCGGAAATACGGAGGTTTTCTTTTATTCGTTGTTATCTTATTTTCATCACCCCTCTTATCTTTCTATGTACACCAATTTTGCGATTGCAGCTATTTTGGTGCGCATGTTTCACTCTAGAGATAAGTTGCAATGGCGGCATTTTTTGTTGTTAGGTTTTTTTGTGGTGAGCGTCTACCAATTATCGTCAAGAGCAGGTTTTTTAACCTTAATTGTGCTTTTGGTATATGCTTTTGTATACATTATTTTTCCTATTTTAAAATGGAGAAAACTATTGGTAGCTTTAGTCGGAACATTACTCTTATCTGTTGCAATTGTTTATCCAATAGCCAAGTATACCAATGCGATTAGGGTGGTAGATGTATCTACAAGTAAATCTAGTTCTGGGGTTAGGTTAGCTATGTGGCAGTCATCTATATCTGTTATGAAAGATAATTTTTTATTTGGAGTGGGCACGGGAGATGCGAATAGAGAGCTCCAGCAAAATTTTGCGGAAGATAAAATCATTCGAGCGGTTCGTGACAATTTGAATGCGCATAATCAATATATCCAAACCCAAGTAGCGCTCGGTGTTTTGGGTACGTTTTTATTGCTTTGGGGGTTGCTTTTTCCTGCATGGGTTTCCATTAAAAAAGGAAGGGTAATGATGCCTTTGTTTGCGCTTATATTACTGGTCAATTTCCTGACAGAGAGCATGCTTAATACCCAAGCTGGAGTTATTTATTTGGCCTTGTTAAACTCTGTTGTATTCTTTACATATGAAGATTAGAAACACTCTTAAAAACACTACCTTTACACCGTAATAAATAAAGTCATTATGATTCCATTTTCACCTCCAAGAATTGATGAGAAAATTATAGCCGAAGTGGTTGATGCCTTGCGCTCTGGTTGGATTACTACAGGACCAAAAACAAAGTTGTTTGAAAAGAGGATTACGGAGTTTACCGGAGCTCATGCTACTGTTTGTTTAAATAGTGGTACTGCTGGTATGGAGTTAATGTTAAGTTGGTTTGGGGTCGGGCCTGGTGATGAGGTTATTATTCCGGCATACACCTATACAGCTACTGCCAATGCTGTAGTGCATAGTGGTGCAACTCCCATAATGTGCGATGTGAAAGCAGATGATTTTAACATTGATATTTCTAAAATTGCATCGCTAATTAACGAGAAAACAAAAGTTATTATTCCGGTAGATATAGGCGGTTTTCCTTGTGATTATGACGAACTGTTTGAGTTGGTTAGGGAGGCTAAAGTAAAGTCTAAATTCACTCCTAAAACTGAGGTTCAGGAATTGTTAGGTCGAATTATGATTTTAGCGGATGGGGCGCATTCTATTGGAGCAACCTACAAGAAGAGAAATTCGGGAACGTTAGCTGATGCTACTGCGTTTAGCTTTCATGCAGTTAAAAATTTAACAACTGCTGAGGGTGGCGCAATATCTCTGATGTTGCCTGAAAGATTTGATGCGCAGAGAATGTATGTGGATTTAAATATTAAGGCACTCCATGGACAAACTAAAGATGCTTTCGCAAAAGTGAAGAAGGGCGGTTGGAGATATGATGTTGTAGAGGCAGGTTACAAATACAATATGACTGATATTTTGGCTTCTATTGGTTTGGTGGAGTTAGAGCGTTATGCCGATGATACCATGGTGAAGAGAAGGCATATTTTTGACACTTATAACGCGCTTTTAGATACGTTTGATTGGGCATGGACTCCTACAAACGAAACGGAAGAGAAATGGTCAAACTGTCACTTATACTTGCTGCGTATTAAAGGTATTACCGAGCAACAACGTAATTTGATTATTTTCGAAATATCTAATCTAGACGTTTCTGTTAATGTGCATTATCAGCCGTTACCAATGCTTTCTTATTACAAGTATAAAGGATATAATATGGACGATTATCCAGTATCCTTTAAGAACTATACGCAAGAAATTAGCCTGCCCATATTTTACGACTTGACTGATGAGCAGATTACTGAAGTAGTTGCCGCGGTAGAAAGTTCAGTGAATAAAGTGCTTAAACTCTAATTAATGCTAAAGCGCACTTTTGATGTGTTGTCTTCTCTAGTTGTGTTATTGCTAGTGTCTCCTTTTTTTGTTTTGGTGTCTACGTTAATTATATTCGATTCCAAGGGAGGGGTGTTTTATAAGCAGAAAAGGGTAGGTGAAAACCAAGTGTTGTTTTGCTTATATAAGTTTAGAACGATGCGGCCAGACTCTGATCAAGTGAAAATTACGGTAGGAGATCGTGACCCTAGAGTAACGAGTGTGGGGTATTACTTGCGTAAATTTAAATTAGACGAATTACCTCAGCTTATAAATATTCTGAAAGGAGAAATGAGTGTGGTTGGTCCACGTCCGGAAGTAAAACAATACGTAGATTTATATAGTAAAGAGCAACTTCAGGTATTAACGGTGAAGCCAGGGTTATCTGATTTAGCTACCTTAGAATATGTGAAAGAAAGCGAGTTATTATCCAAGTCTTGTCACCCAGAAAAAACTTACGTGGAAGAGATTATGCCGGATAAACTCCGGTTAAACCTTAAGTATATTGAGTTGCAAAGCTTTGCTTTAGATCTGGAGATTATTTTTAAAACCTTTGCAAAGATTATTGGTTAATCGCTCCCTTTTTTGGGTTCAATAACTTTGGTTAGCTTTTTAATTTCTGTTGCTTTTTGTAGCTCTCCGTTTTTAGAGTAAGCATAAATTAAGTTGTTTAACATCCTAGTTAAAATGCTTTTAGAATTGCAGGGTTTGAAATGCTCTTCCTTTTCTTCTACTCCAATTTTTTCTAAAAACTCACTTAGTTCTTCGGGTCCAAAAACATCTCCTTTAGAAAAAGGGTTGATGTAAAATAGAACAGGCGAATCTTCAATAGGCGTAGTTATTTGATATGGGTCTAAGTAAGCTACTACAAAATGACGCGGCAGATTGACCCCATAAATTGGCAAGTCTAACTGACGCCCAATTAATATATAAAGAATAGATAGCGATAGTGGATTTCCCTTTTTCGTGTCTAAAACATCCTTCAGTACGGAGTTTTGATGGTCGTGAAAACCAGCAATGTTGCCGGAAAAACCATGTACATCAAAAATAAAATGGTTGATTAACTTAATCTTCTCTAATGCAGTTAAATAGTCATTCAGCTCTAGCCAAATTTCTTGTGTGTACTTTGTTATTTGATTATTAATGTCATCAAAAGATAAATTCGGATACTTGTAGTTAGATACTAAAGTAGCGCCCTCTAGAAGGTCTGGTTTGTCTTCTTTCCACCAATTTAATAGGTGTTCTTCTAAGGAGCCATATTGAATTTCGTGGATTAGATTTTCAATTCTAGACTGAAATATTTGTCCATGACGATTTGTTTCCCAATGAGATTCTAACTTTGGAATGACATCCTGTCCAAATGACTTTAGTTCGTCTTTAATGTGTCCGTAGATGTCCTCATCTGGATCATCTAAAAGTCGTATTAAAGCATTTATTTCTTTTGGTGTACGCACGCTGTGATTAGTTTTACTGTACGCCAAATCTATTTCGATTGTGAGCTTAGTTTAGATCGATGCTCAATTAGTTTTAACAATCAAATTGTTAAGTTATTCAAAACATGTGTAATAAGTCGTGCTATAGGTAAATCATGGTTCTCACTGAACTTCTTGGTTTTTCTATTCGCTATGATGGCGCAAATGGTACATGCTTTATGTCCTAAAGCTTTAGAAAGACCATATAATGCAGAGGTTTCCATTTCGAAATTAGTAACTTTTAAATCGTTGTAAGAGAAGTTAGATAGTACTTCTGGGTAGTTGGGCATCTGGGGAGCTAAACGAAGTACCCTTCCTTGCGGAGCATAAAACCCAGAGGCAGTAGCGGTGATTCCTTTTAGCGTACCCGTTTCTAGTTTTTTTACTAATTCAGGGTTTGCGCTAACTACATAGGGTTTAGCCAAATTGCCGTTCCAATTGGCATGTTTGCAAAACGCATCACTAATTTCGGTTTCGTTCACATTTAATTGATCGCTATAGAAATGTAATAGGCCGTCAAAGCCCATCGCTTTTTCACTCAAAAGAAAGGAGTCAATGGGTATGTCGGCTTGCAAAGCACCCGATGTACCAATTCTTACGATGTTTAAAGATCTTTTTTCTTCTTTAATTTCCTTCGTGTTCAGATCAATATTTACGGCTGCATCGAGTTCATTTAATACAATATCAATGTTATCTGTGCCTATTCCTGTTGCAATAACGGTAAAGCGTGTATTTCTATAGGTTCCAGTATGGGTGACAAACTCTCTGTTGGAAACTTTAAATTCTACGGAATCGAAAAAGGAAGATATGAGCTGAACACGACCCGGATCGCCAACCACAATTATATTATCGGCAATGTTTTCTGGTTTTAAATGAAGGTGATAAACACTGCCATCTGGGTTAGTGATTAGTTCAGAATCTGCAATTCGTTTCATTGTTTAAATTTATTATGAAGAACAAAGATGATTATTTTTTTGAGGTGATAGGAATTGGAAGCCTGTAGAAAATTACTTTTGGCAAAGAACAATCGTTAAAATTCAATTATTGATATTTTGGATACGGACTTTAGATAAGGTATGAAAAAGAATTTTGCAATTATTGGGTGTGGGCACATTGCTAAACGACATGTGATTCATATAGAAGAGCATGCTTTAGGTAATTTGGTGGGTGTTTATGATATCGATTCAGAAGTGATGCATCAGTTCGCTAATGCGTGCGGAGTGAAATCTTATGCCACCTTATCAGAGTTGCTCGCAGATGACTTAGACGTAGTAAATATCTGCACCCCCAATGGCACACACGCTGACCTTGCCATTCAAGTTATGCGATCGGGTAAAAATGTAGTCGTAGAGAAACCTATGGCTATTTCAGTAGATTCTGCTAAAGAGATGGAAGCAGTGGCCAAAACTTCGGGAGTGAAAATGTTTGTAGTGAAACAAAATCGATATAATCCACCGGTAAAAAGAGTGAAAGAGCTACTGGAGAATAAAGTCTTAGGGAATTTATTAATGGTTTCTGTCAATTGTTTTTGGAATAGAAATGCGGATTATTACTTGCAATCTCCTTGGCGAGGTACTGCAAAGTTAGATGGCGGAACTTTGTATACACAGTTTAGTCATTTTGTAGATATTATTTATTACTTATTTGGAGAGATAGAAAACGTGAATGGGGTGGTGAAAAATGTATCTCACAAAGAATTGATTGAGTTTGAAGATTCAGGATCTTTTTCATTTGAAGTAGTGACTGGTGGTATAGGCAATTTTAGTTTTACCACATCTTCTTACCAGCAGAATATGGAAGGGTCGATTACTATTTTTTGTGAAAACGCGACTATTAAAGTCGGAGGTAAATACCTAAACACGATTGATTATCAGGTGACGGATGGTTTTGATATTACGGATGTTCCGAATTCTTCGCCAGCAAATAATTACGGGTTTTATGAAGGTTCCATGTCTAACCATGATAAGGTTATTGACAATGTGATTGAGGCTTTATATGGTAGAGAAGAAGTAATGACTTCTGCCGAAGAGGGAAGGAAAGTAGTGGAAATGATTTCTCAATTTTATGAGGGAGCAAAAAAAATATAAAAGATGAGCTTGATTTTTGCCACAAATAATCTGCATAAATTAGCAGAAATAAGGAGTGCGGTTCCTCAATTATCTATCCAAGGATTATCGGAATCTGGTGTGAACGAAGATATTCCAGAAACAGGGACTACCTTACAAGAGAACGCCCGCCAAAAAGCGAGACATATTTACGATAAGTTAGGTGAAAACTGTTTTGCAGATGATACCGGTTTGGAAGTAAGTGCCTTGAATGGAGCGCCAGGAGTATATTCAGCTCGATACGCAGGTCCAGATGGTAACTTTGAGGATAATAACCGTAAGTTATTGGGGGCGTTAAAAGAATCTGTCAACAGAAAAGCACAATTCAGAACCGTTATTTGTTTAATTCAAGACGGTAATGAGCATTACTTTGAAGGGATTTGTCCCGGTGATATTTTGGAAGAATATGCGGGCAGTAAGGGTTTTGGCTATGATCCTATTTTTAAGCCCTATGGATTTAAAGAGTCATTTGCAGAAATGTCCATGGAGACAAAAAATGAAATTAGTCATCGCGGATTAGCCGTGAAAAAACTTATTTCATTTCTAAATACCCTATAAGTTGTTCTTACTTCAAGGAGTGAGCAATCCACTGTTGAAAGAAGTCCGGTAATGTAAACCCCGCTGCTATTGCTTGTTGTGGAATTAAGCTCTCAGCCGTTAGTCCAGGAACTGTATTGGCCTCAATAACGAAAGGCTCGTTGTTTTGAATAATGAAATCTACTCGAGCTACTCCATTAAGGTTCAGTAATTGGAACACACGAATAGCGGCTTTTTCTACCTTGAGTCTAATTTTTGAAGTTAGATCAGCAGGTGTGATTTCTAAAGCTTCTCCTTTATATTTGGCTTCATAGTCAAAGAAATCATTTTCAGTAATGATCTCAGTAATCGGCATGGCCACTGGAGCTCCTCCGAAGTTATAGACCCCACAGGTAACCTCTCGCCCTTCTAAAAACGATTCAATTAATACTTGTTTGTCGTATTTAAAGGAGTCTGTAATTGCCTCAGGTAAATCTTCTTTCACATATACCTTATTTACTCCAAAACTAGATCCCGACTCGTTGGACTTTACAAAACAAGGCATCCCTACTGTATTAGCAATCAAATCAATATCATAATCCATGTGTTCAAATAACTGATAGGAGTGAGCTACATTAATTTCGTGATTTTTAAGGTAATCGTTACATACGCCTTTATTAAACCCGATGGAAGACGCTAATAAATTGGAGGAAGAATACTTCACCCCCATAATATCGAAATAGCCTTGTAGTTTGCCGTCTTCGCCTGGAGTTCCATGAATCGCAATAAAAGCTAAGTCAAAAAATATTTTTTGATCATTTAACGTAAGCGAAAAATCATTTTTGTCAATAGCATAATCCACCCCCTCCTTTGAATATACCCAAGATGGACCATCAATAACAATTACGTAGGTAGGATATAGTTCTTTAATGTTTTGCTCTACAATGGAAGCGCTTTTTAAAGAAATTACTTTTTCAGAGGATCCTCCACCAGCTAGAATAGCAATATTTTGTTGAGTGTTCATGGTACATTTTTGATGGGTAGAAAGGTATCTAAATAAAAAAAATGGTGCGTTTAATTATGGATGATTTACCAATATTTAATTGTTGGAAACCCTCGCGGTAAATGATTCAGATAATAGATTGAATTCTTACATCTAAGAATGGGCTTTAAATAAAAATATTCCCCGTAGGCAAGACACTAAACGGTTATATTTGCCAAATATTAACGAAGGAAATAGAAATCGATTTGAAAAATTTATTCTTGTTTTTAGTCTCAAAATCACTGTGGATTAGTCTAGTGGTCATGTTGATAATTGTTATCGGAGCCATTTTTGGCGTTTCTGTTTTTTTAAATGATTACACCAAGCATGATGAGTTTGTTGAAGTTCCTGCTTTTGAGGGTTTTCATTATTCAGAAGTGGACGGCTTTATTTCGGATAAGGATTTGAGTTATGAAATCTCAGATTCTATTTTTGATCCGTTTAAGCCCAGAGGTATCGTACTAGAACAATTGCCGAAGGCAGGCGAATTGGTGAAGCCAAATCGAAAAGTGTATTTGACCATAAATTCGGTTGTACCTCCCAGCATATTATTGCCAGAGTTAAGAGATATTACTGTTCGGCAAGTATTGAGCAAAATTGAAACATACGGACTAAAGGTGGATTCATTGATTTATCGCCCCGCAGAATGTGATAACTGTGTGATAGGAGTTATTCATAATGGAGCCGAAGTATTGCCCGGAACACGAATTGAAAAGGGTAGTTCTGTGTCTTTAGTTATTGGAGAAGGTATTGGGAGCGAGAGAATTGCCATTCCATACCTGTACAAAAGAACATTGGCAGAAGTGAGAGTATTGTTAATTGCCAGCGGCTTAAATGTAGGGTATTATGAATTTGATACGACCACACAAACTAATGCGGATTCGCTAAAGGCATTTTTGTACCGACAAATACCTGCTTACGATACCATTAACGAGGTGAGACAAGGGCAAGCTTTTGAATTGTTTTTTACATTAGATAGTAATAAAATTCACCAAATTGAGTTAATCCAATCAGAGACCAATAGTATAAAAATTGATGGATAAGATTTGCACTTTTTTAGTAGTCGTTAGTACCTTTATGGGGAGTAATGTATTTGCTCAAGAAGGGTTAGCACCCCTCCAAGGTAACGAGGTGCTTCAGTGGGAAAGCAAAACTTCAAAAAGCCTAGAAGCAGATGAAAACCTTTCTTATGCCTTTAAGCTAGATACCAACCATCTGCCTATAATAGATGATTTTTCTATCAATAAGTTTAAGCAATATTCTTTTGATACCTTGAATACGTTGACTGACACGTTGATTTGGCAAAAATTTTTGGTAGATGGGGTATATCTAGCGCGTTTTGCAGCGATGACAGATACTGCGTATTATTATTTTAATCATGACACAGTGAATGGTACCTGGGATTCTGTAGCTACCCCAGTGGTGTATATAACGAATCTATCTCAGATAAATTATCAAATGGTAACGGATACGGATACGGTTTGGGCGAGACAAGACACCTTGGTAGTTGGGGGTACAGTTCGCGTAAATCACTCTCCAGATATTGATTACGTTAATTTTAGCGATACGGTTATTGTCGTTCCAGATAACCACCGTGATACTACCTATTGGAGAAATAATAACGCATTGCATAATTATTCGTATGGTCATGACCCAGTCACTTTAGGAGTGGCTACTTTTGATGGATTAGACTCTACAGGTGTGCCATACGACCCAACAATGAATCCTAATTCGCAGCAAATAGCAGATGTGTTAGAATCAAAGCCAATTTTCTTAAAAACGAGACCAGGTGGGGGTAGTGATTATAATTACCTTATTGATAGTGTGTACTTTAGTTTTCAGTATCAGCCAGAAGGATGGGGAGATACTCCAGAAGGAGAGGATTCTTTGGTTTTGGAGTTTTACTCGCCTTTTTCAGAGGCCTGGTATCACGTATGGAGTGCTCCTGGGTCACCATTACAGCCTTTTAAAACGGTAATGATTCGCCTACGAAACCCGCTTTATTTTTTAGATGGGTTTAAATTTCGTTTTAAAAATTACGCTTCTGTATCTGGGAATTTTGATCATTGGAACATTGATTACGTTCGTTTAGATGATCAGCGAACGGCAGGTGATTCAACTATAATTGATGTAGCGCTTATGGATCCTGGGTATTCCTTACTTACTGATTATTCTCAAATGCCGTGGTTGCATTATCAAAACACGACTGATGATGTAATGAAAACCTCTCAGTTTATTCGGTATAGAAATGTAGGGGATAATAGTTATACCTCTTTTTCAGAGTTTATTGCCTACGATAATGGCAGTCAAATTTTCACTGGTTCCCAAGTAATTAATCCACAGTTTGGTCCGCTAGAGGTGGGTGGTGAAACGAGTACATTTTCAGGGGTGTATCCAACTACAGGTGTAGATACCGTTAAATCATTTACGGTTAAGTATGTGGTAGATGTTAATCCAGATTTGAACCCAGATAACGATACTGCTTTTTTTCATCAGCAATTTGGAACCCAATACGCGTATGATGATGGATCTGCTGAGAGTGCTTATTTTGTTACTTCAGCAGGAGCTCAAATTGCCGTAGAATATAATATAGCGGTAATAGATACGTTGCGAGCTATTAATATTTATTTTCCGCGATCGTTCGAAAACATTGTGGACCGGGCTTACCGTTTGGTGGTATGGAAAAGTTTAGATCCGGAACTGATTTTATACGAGAGTTTTTTGCAATACCCAGTTTATGCAGGAGGGCGTGATCTAGTTCAAGGAATAAAGTTGGAGGAACCTATTGAAGTAAGTGGGCAAATATTTATTGGATTAAAACAATTAGATAAAAGGGTTTTTATTGGTTTAGATCGCAATAACGATTCTCAAGGCAAAAACTTTTATAAAGTGGGCAATACGTGGAATAACTCTAGTTATCCCGGATCATTATTTATTCGTCCAGAATTCGGGTCTTTCACAAATGAATTCCCGGTTTCGGTAAAAAATGTGGAAGTAGAACCAAACGATTTTAAAATGTACCCAAACCCGGCTAATTCAAATGTATCTTTGGAGCTTTTATCGGATAACAATGATGTCGTTGTTCGATCTCTTTTGGGCGTTATAGTGCGACAGTTTCAAGCAGGTTATTATGCCAGCTTTGATTCTTCAAGTTTAGCTTCCGGTTTATATGTGGTAGAGGTTATAGATTCCAATACCCAAAATTCTAGTATTAAAAAATTACTTATTCAACATTAGTTTGGAAAATTCACAAGATTCACAAAGTAAAGATCCTGATTTTTTTAAGGAAGTTATTGTAGACGTAGATGCTGGTCAAGGCATGGTGCGTATTGATAAATTTCTTGGCGACAAAATAGCAGGCATTTCTAGAACCAAGGTTCAGTCGGGAGTGAATAACGGGTATGTAACCGTAAACGGAGCCGAAGTTCGAACAAACTACAAGGTGCTGCCAGGGGATAAAATTCGAATGATTTTCCCAAAGGAAAGTGAGCCAACCGCTTTATTACCCGAAGATATTCCTTTAGATATTGTATACGAAGATGACGATGTTATTGTGTTGAATAAGCCCGCAGGTATGGTTGTTCATCCAGGACAAGGAAATTCTTCAGGTACTTTAGTTAATGCTTTACTACACCATGTAAAGAGTCTTGCAGAAAGTCCAAACGGAACGGATAGACCGGGTATTGTTCACCGTATTGATAAATTAACCACTGGGTTAATGATTGTAGGTAAAACAGAGGCCGCTTTGACCCATTTATCTAAACAATTCTTTGATCGTGAAATTGAAAGAAAGTACATCGCCATAGTTTGGGGTGACCCAGGAGATGAAGGTAAAATAGAAGGAAATATAGGCCGTAGCTTAAAGAATAGAAAGTTGATGGGTGTTTTTCCAGAGGGTGATTTTGGAAAAGAGGCAGTTACCAATTTTAAAAAAGTAAGAGATTACGGGTATGTTTCTATCGTTGAGTGTAAGCTAGAAACGGGTAGAACTCACCAGATTAGAGCGCATTTTAGACATTTAAACCACCCGCTTTTTGGAGATTTGGATTATGATGGAACACGTATTTGGAAAGGAACGGTATTTACAAAGTACAAGCAGTTTGTTCATAATTGCTTTACAATTCTTCCAAGACAAGCACTACACGCAAAAAGTTTAGGATTTACGCATCCTACTACTGGCGAGAAGATGTTTTTCGAAGCGGATTTACCGCAAGACATGAAAGACGTTATTGAGAAGTGGGAAAACTACATTGATCAAAGAGAAATGGAAGGATAGATTAATCCTTTGTTTGGGAACTGGCGCTAGCTATTCTATTCAATTTACCATTAACTGTACGGATGAATTTAGGTATGAAAATGATTTCTTTGGGTACCTGATAAGAGGAGAGAACAGACGCTAATTCGGTGTGTAATCTATCTGTATTATACGGGATACCTTCCACTAGTAAAATCACTTTATTTCCCCATTTTTCATCTGGTTTACCAAAGAAAAAATACGCAGAAGAGAAGAGGTGCGAAGTTGCAGCCTCTAACTTTTCGGGCGATATTTTTAGGCCTCCTGAATTGATGATGAAATCGCTTCTACCGATCCAATTAAAGGAGGTAGTATCAATAAGTTTAACAATGTCTGTCGTTGTTATCGGATGTTCTAAAAGAGTGGGAGCAGAAATAATTAAGCAAGAATTTGAATCGGTGCTAAATGAAACTTTTGGTAATGCGGTATACGTCTCATTACCATTTTTTGTTAGTTTTCTTAAGGCAATGTGACTAACTGTTTCTGTCATTCCATAAGTAGCATACAAATGAGTAGGAAGAGGGATTAACCTTTTTTCCAGTACGCTGTTAATGGGTGCTCCTCCTATAATTATGGTTTTAATGTTCGATATATTTTGTATAGACCCTGCTATTTGTTGCGGAGTCATAGCCGAAAAATGATAAGTTTTATCAGGAATATCTAAGGCCGTTTTAGGGGCGATATAATCTAGCTCTAATTCCCATTCAATAGCCCTTACGAGCATCATTTTACCTCCAATATATTGTGCCGGTAAGCAAAGTAAAGCCGATTGGCTAGGTGTAAATGAAAAAAAATCACCCGTCATCATGGCGCTCTCTTGTACATGCTTTTTCTCTCGATGTATGACCTTTGGTGTTCCTGTAGATCCGCTAGTAAGTACTTCAATAGTTTCTGAGCTCGAGAACCATTCTAGTAAAAAGTTAAAAATAGCGCGCTCCCAATCGGGTAAGGAAAGATCGAGCTTTGCCTGTATTTCTGAAACTCCATAAAGAGTTCCATTTAGGTGAATGGTTTTATTCCGCATTCTTAAAAGGCGCTTCGTTCCAATTTATAGATCTGTCATGAAACAGCGTTCCAGATTTAATAGTTAGTGGTGAGGTGATGTTATTGGTGAATAATTGCCCCGTTCCAAGACCTTGTGGCATTTTGGTAGGTTTGTTCGATACCCACTGCGCAATAGCATTTAGTCCAATATTTGATTCTAAGGCGGAGGTTGCCCACCAGCCAATATTTTTGCTTTCTGCAGATTCAATCCATGTATCTGATGCCTGAATACCGCCAACAAGGCTTGGTTTTAAAATGATAAACTGTGGACGAATAAAATCAAGCATTTGTAATTGATCTCCAGAATCTAGTACCCCAATTAACTCTTCATCTAATGCTATTGGAATGGGGGAGTTTCCGCATAGAACAGCCATATGGTTCCATTGGTCCTGTTTAATGGGTTGCTCAATAGAGTGGATTTCAAATTTTGATAGCTCGTCTAATTTGAATAGAGCTTCTTCAGGAGTAAAAGCTCCGTTGGCGTCTACTCGAATTTCTATGTGCTCGGCTGTGAATTTTGATCGGATTGATTTCAAGAGATTCAATTCGGTTTGAAAATCAATTGCTCCAATTTTAATTTTGATGCAATCAAACCCAGAATTTATTTTTTCTTGAATTTGTTGATGCATAAACTTTTCGTTACCCATCCAAACCAAACCGTTTATTGGAATATGCTTTTTTCCAGTACTAAATTCCCCAGGGTACGGTGAAAAATCATCTGCAAAAGCTAAATCTTCTAATGCAGTTTCTAAGGCAAATTGAATAGCTGGAAACTCAATAAACTCTGATATTTGAGGCAGGTCGTTGGCGTTAATACGAGTGACAATTTCGTTTAATTGACTTTCTACTTTTTCGAGTGGGTCAATGCTCAGCCCGGGAATCAAACTGCATTCTCCAACACCAACGCTTTTAGTCAGCTGATGTTCTAAAACTAAATACCAGGTAGGTTTTTCTAGTAAAATCCCTCTAGAGGTACCCGCTGGTTTTTTGAACTTCAAATGATGTGTGATTAGTTTGGCTTTGATCATGTTTTGCGTATGGTTTTACTATTCTAATTTGAAGGCTTCTGCGTGTTTTTTTTGTTTGTGAGTGATTTGATGAGTTCCTCAATTAAGTTCCTTTTTTAGATAAAGATATGAGTTAGAATTTTTAAATATTTTTTTTAGTTCAAAATCACCCTCAAGTCGCTTTGGGAATTCTCCATTCCAAATAATAACGTTAACGTTTGGTGGAATAGAGTCTTTGTAAACTGAATCTAGTAAAGTGTAGTTGTTGGTAACCCGGTAATAATTGAAGGATGGTTGATGATACATATCAGAGCCTATTCTAATTTGGTTAGCCTTCAACTGTCCTAAATCATTTAATTCATGAGTAATTTGTTTTGTGTCACTATCAAATTTCCAGCTTTTGAAATCAGTTATGCTATACGTGTAAGTGAAAACAAGGGTTAATGGAATTGCTAACAAACTAAAAAGCATATTTTTTTTTAAGTTTGATAATACTGGATCGATATAATCGATAGAAAATTGAATAACAAATAGAGTAAGAAGAGGGTAGTAAATAAGTGCGGTTCTATGTGTCAAGAATTTGGATCCAAAAATAGTGTGAGAAATGATGTTTAGAATAATTGTAAATCCTAAGACTAATATGAAAATTCCGGTCTTAGATATTGGTTGGTTTTTTTTAATTTGTGAAATCGTTTTTATTAAGGTAACGTAGCTCATTATTAGTAATATGGCGAGGAAGACAAACGGAAGCGCTTTTGGGGTTTTTAGGCCATATAGTAATCCTTGAATAAGGCTTGAGAATGTATCTTTAAAGAAGCTGACGTCACCTCCAAAATATAACTGGTTATTAGATATTAGTCTATAAAGACCTAAAGAAATGAATGAAATCATACCGAGGCTATAGAAAAGTGGTGGCAAAATGGATTTCCAAATACTATTTCCGTTTTTTAATTGAATTAAAAAATAAACAAATGACATTGCTAAAAATATGTATAAAGTGGAGAAGTTTGCCAGAACCATTAAGGTTAAAGTAATAAAAAGCTTTGATTGGGTTAAAAACCGGTTGCTATTTGCTGACTGATTCAATTGAATCAGTGCTAAAAATATGAATAGGAAGGAAAGTCCGTAACCTCTACAAAGTGAAAAGAACTCAAAGAATTCGTTATTTAAAAAGGTAAAACAGAAAGCGAAAATTATTAAAAATATATTTTTAGTTTGGGTATTTATCCAACGGATAAAGAATGTTATGTAAGCAATAAATGCTAAAACATTTGGTAGACGCAAGAAAATTTCATCATTACCAAATAACATTAATGATAATCTGGCCATTAAACTATTTAGCATGTGATTATTAGCCGTAGGGAAGCTATAAGTAATAATTTTTTTGAAAGATGTACTTATATAAAATAGGTAGGAAAAAGCCTCGTCATGAGTAAATGAGCTGCCAAATGCCTTATTGAGTACTAAATAGGAAAGGAAAAGTGCAATTAAACCTGATATGGTTAAATTGGTTTTAGAGAAACTTTTGTGTGTTAATTTAGTCAAGGAAAATAGAATTAGAAAAGATTGTATTATCTAATACTATTCGATAAAAATAGATTCCTGAAGGGAAATGAGTTAAGTCAATCTCGATTGATTTTTGTTGTGTTGTTTGTCTTTTGCAGAGTTGACCTTGTATGTTAAACACTTCAATTGTTCCAATATTGAAATTGCTTTCAAATTGAAAAAAATAGATGTTCTCATTTTTGGTGATTTTTATTTCTGGTTTATTTTCAATTTGATCTAGAGATAGAACATTGTTTAAGTCCTTGACGTAGTAATAGTTATTTGTATTGTAATAACCTTCCGTAGTTTGATAAACTAGGACTTTCGTATAGTTGGTATTAAAACCCATGGTAGAGCCAGCCAAAATGTATTTCCCGTTTTTAGCCAATATCATTTTTGATGGCCAGTCATCTTGAAGTGAGCCCATTGTTCCAGATCCATTATATCCCATGAAAACATACCAAAATTCTATTCCAATTGAGGTTGATTCAATTTGGCTTAGAATTGCAGGGTTCCCATCAGGCCTCTCACAAACACTAACTCCGGTCGCTTTTTTTGAGTTAACCAGACGATCCTGCCAAATTAATGTTCCGTTTTCATCCATTTTTACTACGTAAGTTTTTATGGTGTCTTTCTCCGTGACTCTACCCGTGAAGACTATTGATGAGTCTGAAAAAAAAGTGATGTCATTCGCGTAATCTTGTAATGTATCTCCATAGTATTTGTTCCAAACGGTGTCTCCAAGCGGATCAAATTTTGAGATTAACACATCTTCATCCGTTCGATTGGGGTTAATTCCGCCACCTGAAGCAAACAGGTCATTATTCAAATCCTTAGTAATCGCTTTGTAATATTCATCATGAATTCCTCCGTAAGTTTTGTTCCAGTCAAAAATCTCATAATTAGCATCGTACCTTACTAACCACGCATCTTTACCACCATTCCCAAAGCTTTGGGTTTCACCGGCAATAACAAACATGTTCGAATCCGTTTCAATCACGTCCCAGGCAAAATCCCAATCGGTTCCGCCAAAATATTTTTCATATTCTAAACTTCCATTAGCAGAAAGCTTCACTAGGAGCAGGTCAAAACCACCTGCGCCCCAGGAGTTGGTATAGCCAACTCCTAAAAAGCCTCCGTCACGAGTTTGTATGACAGAGTATCCCGCTTCTTGACCAGTTCCACCATGACTTTTCGACCACATAATATCACCTAAAGAATCTAGTTTTAAAAAATACATCTGAGAGTTATCAAATCCAAAACTACTCGTAGACCCAATAATTAGGTATCCGCTATCTTCCGTAGAAATAATATCATAGCCATGATCATCTCGGTCTCCGCCATAGGTTTTTGTCCATGTAGTATCTTGTTGACCGAAAGTAGTTAGGCCTATACTAAAGAATAAAGTCACCATAAGGAAGTGAATTGATCTGCTCATAGTTTAACCGTTAATTGTAAGTAAATAGATTGCCCGCCCCATTTTTTTGGCGCAATAAAACCCTCTAAATTGGTGCTGCCTAATTTTAATTGGTGCCTATTGGATTCATGAACGATTTCAAACCCTCCTCCAAAATACCCATATCCGCCATAGTTTAACTGTCCAGAGAGTTGAAGTTTAGGTGTGATTTGATATCCTGCTTTTCCATAAAAATAAGGATGAAAATAGGCTTTAGAGCGATGGGCCCCTCCTATAGTATATTCCAGTTTTTTATAAGTTTGAACCAAATAGAAATGTAAAGTAGTGGGAGTGAAAAGAGTGAAAGACGCGTTTTGTTGGGCAGAAAGACTGTCCCATATAGCTGTTGGATCGCCTCCGGCTTGGGAGTTTTGATCAAAAACATTTTCAATATATGCTCCGGTATAACTATAGAAAGTGTCTACTTTAGTATGTGTAGAGGAAGCATGCCAATTAATAAAACCAAAATCAGTGACTGAAAAATGAAAGATGCCAGGGTTGGAAGAGTCAGAAACAAGTTGGATGTTAAATCGTCCTTGAATGTCAATACTTGCTCCGGCCCCATTGTAACTTAGGAAGCCGTTGTTATTTGGATCGGTTTCATAAATATCAAACTCGGCATCTGCACTGATGCGATCGCCATAGCCGGAAATTAATAAATCCAATCGGTCGGTGGAGCCAGAACGATTAGATTGACCGTATAAAAAAGAAGCTCCTACCGAAATTCCGTTTCCGGATTCAAAATTTTTAGAAAATCCTAATTGAAGCTGTTTATATTGAAACTGATTAAAGGCTAATGGGTCAAGACTGGCAGTTTGACCTGCAAATTGTGTGTTGCCGTTTAATACGAGTTGTAATGCCTTGTCGTTAAATATAGCGAGATTTTCTTGACGGTCGGCAATGCGAATGAAATAACTGAGTTGCGTTTGTTTTACACCTCTTAAACGCTCTATTTTTTTCGCGAAAAAAATAGAGGAGTTCCATATAGAACCGGTGGTGTTAATTTCGCGGGCTCTGTTAATCATGGCATTCTTTTGTTCGGTATCTATCTTGCCTCCGTAGAATGCCGTGTTTAAAACCGTTGCGGTTAGTGCGGTTGAATTATTGGAAATATTGGATTGAAATCCGAATTTCATACGGGAAGAATCAGTGATTTGATAAACTTTGAAATTATCTTGGATTTGCGCCCAAGATAGAACCGGAAATAAAAACAATATGGACAGGAGGATTCTCATTTATTCAATCTCTACTTGATAATTAAAATCACCGACTATTTTGGTGTCAATAAAATAGGATTCTAGAATCCGTATGTTTCCTGTGTCTGTAGAATTAACTTTAATCCTGGTTTGAATACTCTTGGTTTGATAAAGGTGTTGAATTTTTAAAGTCGATAATGGAGCTTGTAATTTGGATAGTGTAGGGTCGTCTACTATACCAAAAATAGGATTGCCGCCATAAACGGTTTGTGCCGTTTCAAATACGGAGTCAATTTTATTGAGGTTAGCATCAAGCAAGTAAAACTGTAGTTCGAGGTCAAAAGGAAACCAGTTTCGGGTATAAATATTTAGAAATCCAGCCATTATTCTAGAGCTTTGCTCCTGTGTACTGGTATCAATATCAAAGTCTGTAGTATCGATAAAAATCAAGTTATTGGCATTGAAATTAAGTGGGATTTTCGCGTCAAGGTTGATTTCCATTCCGGTATTCCCATATAAAAAATCATTGCTACCACTAACATTACCTAAAGGGTTGAAGCTAATGTCAAAATCATAGCTTAATTGGTCTGGTAAGTTGGATATGAATTCAGTGACATTTGAATTTTGATTGTTTAATTCTACCGAATAGGTGCTAGCTATTGGGGAAGAGAATATGCCGTTTAATTCAGTTGCCCGATTGCTGTTTATAGGTCCGTTAGATAGCGGTCCGGTTAAGCCAGTAGCCGTGTTGTTTCGTGTGTTTTGACCAGTAATACTATTGGTGTTTACGGTGATGTCTGCTCCAATATCATTTTTTATTTCAAAAACGAGTGTAGATTGAGCGAGTGATAAATTTCCTCCAGCTAAATTGTTAAATAGGTCAGTTTCCTGTTTGTTTTCCTTGATTCTGGATGTTGCGTTGCCGAAAGAGCCACGTAGATAGGCGGGCTCAATATTGGATAAAGAATTAGTGGCGATGAACCTTTGCCCCGAAGAAATGGGCACGGGGATACTGGCAGAATCAATATATGCTTGATATTTCGAGGCAATAATGTTGTAGGCATTGTTTTGCAAACCGGTTAGTGAAATTTCATATCCAGAAAGGTCAATCACCTTGCTCAAAATAGTCGGATTGCCACCTGTGCTAGCCGCAACATTTTCTTTTATAAAGAGGGCAATTCCATTTTTGGTAATGGTGGGAAGCGAATATTCTAAAACACTAGGCCCTTGCAATTCGGATGATATTCGAATGGTCATTTGCCCTGACAAAATGTTGAGTTGTGTCAACTTAGCATTACCAAAATCATAACGGGTATAATTGGAGTCCTCTAAAAAAGTTTGTCCCGGTTGAAAAGTAATGTTTCCAAACGGAAGGTTGAAAGTGTCGGCAATAGAGGTGTCTGGAAAGGATAAGCTAGAGTCAATGGCTAGCTTTATAAGGTTGCCTTGGTATTCTAATTGTAATTCATTTCCATTTATTACCCCTAACATATCACTAGGAGCAGCCTGTTGTAAAGTTATTCTAGTATGTAGTATTGGGAATAAGGTATCTATTTCCCAAGATATAGGCTCCTTTCTACATCCCCATAGAATAACTAATAAAAACAGAAACCATAACCCTTTTTTCATCCAGTTCAAATTTGTGTTTTTTTAGCTTACCAAACAAACAAAAATGAGGAGATTTGAGATTCCAATTAAGGACTGGAAAACATAAAAAATTAGGGGGTTAGTATTTGTATCGGTTTCCCCATTTGGAAATCATATCGTGATGGATCTTAGTTTCTGCGGGATTAACTCCGGGCTCATAAAAGCGTGTCCCAGAAATTTCTTCGGGTAAGAATTCCTGATCCACAAAATTACCAGGAAATGAGTGACTGTATTTATATTCTTCTCCATACCCCATTTCTTTCATTAATGCGGTAGGGGCATTTCTTAAATGTAACGGAACCGATAAGTTTCCGTGGGCGCTTGCTAGTTTCTTAGCCATTTTAATAGCGGCATAGCTAGCATTGCTTTTTGGTGAAGTGGCTAAGTATACGGTAGCTTGTGATAAAATGATATCACATTCTGGATATCCAATTACTTCCACTGCTTTAAAACAGTTGGTGGCTATAAGTAATGCGTTGGGATTAGCCATTCCGATATCTTCTGAAGCGGAAATAATTAGTCTTCGGGCAATGAACTTGGCATCTTCTCCTGATTCAATCATCCGAGCCAGCCAATAAAGCGCTGCGTTAGGGTCACTGCCTCTAATAGATTTAATGAAAGCCGAAATGATGTCGTAGTGCATTTCTCCGCCTTTATCGTACCTTAACACATTATCCTTCACTATATCTTCAATGGCTTTATTATTAATTTCCGGATTTTCGTGAGGAAGAAAGTCTAATACTAACTGTAAGGTATTTAATAATTTCCGTGCATCACCTCCTGAAAGTCTTAGCAGAGCTTCATATTCGACAACCTTGGGTTTTCTTATTTTGTATTCTGGATCTTCTGTAAGGGCGTGATTAATTAATTGTATTAAGGCATCCTTATCTAATGCGTTTAAAGAATATACTTGACATCTAGAAATAAGTGCCGGAATTACTTCAAATGATGGATTTTCTGTGGTAGCGCCAATTAATGTAATGGTTCCTTTTTCAACAGCGCCTAGAAGAGAATCCTGCTGCGATTTACTAAAACGATGAATCTCGTCAATAAATAGTATAGGACTCACCGTATTGAACATATCACTTTTTGAGGCTTTCTGTATGACTTCTCTAATGTCTTTTACTCCTGAATTAATGGCACTTAATGTAAAAAAGGGTCGCTTGGTTTCTGTGGCTATTATTTGGGCCATTGTTGTTTTGCCAACACCTGGAGGTCCCCACAAAATGAGGGACGGAACCCTTCCTGCTTTTACAGTTTTCCGAATGACTCCATTTTCACCCACCAAATGGTCTTGTCCAATAATGTCTTTGAACGCAAGCGGTCTTAACTTTTCTGCAAGTGGTGTGTTAGATTTCATTTAATCAGTTTATTACGAAGTTATCATTGTTATCAACATTGCTGTTATCAACAAAACCATGTTTAATGTTAATAACATATAGTAATTTCAACAAAGGTGATAAAAAGTAATTTTGATTTGAAAGTAAACGTAAAATTAATTTTCCACCACATGAAACTAAATAACTTATTTGCAAAGCCAATTGTTAAGGCATTATTTTTTATTACCTTATTGTTAGGACTAGTTAATGTGCTGATATTAGTTACCCAAATTCAGCCTTTTACAAATTTGGTTCACCTGTCGATAGCTGTTTCACTGTTTATCTCCGCTGGATTGATCATGTCAAAAAGCTTTTTCGTAAAATATAATTCAGAAGATGCGGTTCTTGAAATTGAAAGAGCAGGTATTTTCTCTAGTAAAAACACCATTCATTCCTCTCAACTAGGCTTTGTGAAAGCACATATTTCGGATTATGCAGTTGAAAAGACATGGTACGGAGGAACATTTACTTTGTGTTATGCTACTTCTACAGGTAGGCCTTACTCTAAAAGCTTTCCGTTGTTGTTTGTAGGAACAGAAACGATGGTAAGAATGAATGAAGATTTAGGTTTAATTACAAATAAAATGGTTACAACAACAAATGTTCCCGTTTCACACCATACCAAAGTTCTCAAAAATAGCCCCGCTTTTAGTTAGGGTTAACTCATCCCCAAAGAGTAGGCGACTCCCACGAGACGCCTTTTTTTTGCCCTAAACTTTCGTAAATACCCTGAAAATCATGATTTGGTTTATGCTATAGGTTGTAGATTTGAGCAAAACAAATATACAATGAGCGTAGATGTTAGATTATTAGAGCCCAAATCGGTTTGGAATTTTTTTGAAGATTTAAATGCAATTCCCCGAGGCTCTAAAAAAGAGGATAAAGTAAGAGAGTTTGTGAAAAATTTTGGTTTGGGCTTAGGTCTGCAAACCAAGGTGGATGACATCGGTAACGTAATTATTAAAAAGCCGGCAACTCCAGGTATGGAGGATAGAGTGGGAATAATTTTGCAAGGGCATATTGATATGGTTTGGCAAAAAAATGCAGACACCGATTTCGATTTTGATACGCAAGGTATTGACTCATATATTAATGGTGAGTGGGTAACTGCTCGTGGCACTACTCTTGGAGCAGATAATGGAATGGGAGTAGCAGCCTCAATGGCGCTTTTGGCTTCCACTAATATTCCTCATCCCGCTTTAGAAGGTCTTTTTACTATTGATGAAGAAACTGGAATGACGGGAGCTAAAGGTCTTCAAGGAGGTTGGTTAGAGGGTAAGATTCTCTTAAACTTAGATACTGAAGATGATGATGAGATTACTATTGGTTGTGCAGGTGGTGTAGACACTGTAGGTACTAAATCATATACGGAAGTTTCTCCTGAAGCTAACTCTACAGGTATGTTTCTTAAGATTAGTGGTCTTTCTGGTGGTCATTCAGGTATGGATATTCATACCGGTAGAGGAAATGCAAACCTCATATTAAACAGATTTTTATTGGATGCAGATAAATTTGGTGGTGCTATTGCTGTTTTTGAGGGTGGTGGTTTACGAAATGCTATTCCTAGGGAGTCTAATGCGACACTTTCAGTATCAGATGTAACAGGTTTTACTACTCATGTAAATGAATTAGCTTCAGATATTAAAGAAGAATTAGGTACAACAGATCCAAACTTTAAGGTAGAGTTAACGCAAGTGGCCACTCCTTCAGGAGTTATGCCTAAGGAAGAGCAATGGAAAATGGTAAGAACCATTTATACGATTGCCAATAACGTATGGAGAATGAGTCCGGATATGGAGAATCTGACAGAAACCTCATCTAACTTAGCGCGTGTTTTAGTAAAGGAAGGGAATGTAAGCATCGAAACCTTGCAAAGAAGTTCGGTAGATAGCCAGAAATGGGATATTGCAAATTCAGTTCGTTGTTCTTTAGAGATGATGGGTGCAGAGGTAGATCACAGTGGGTCTTACCCCGGGTGGACACCAAAACCAGATGCCCCAATTGTGAGCATTTTGAGTAACTTATACAAGAAAATGTATAATGAATCTGCAAAAGTAAATGCGTGTCATGCGGGTTTAGAATGTGGTATTTTAGGAACCAATTATCCAGATGTTCAAATGATTTCATTCGGGCCAACAATTAAAGGAGCGCACTCTCCTGATGAAAGAGTTGGGATTAAGTCTGTTGCAAAATTTTGGGATTACCTTTTAGCAGTATTGCTAGAAATTCCTAAGGCATAAAAAAAAGAACCAGTCTCTGAGAGGCTGGTTCCTTAGTCGTTATTACCTAAAGTATAGGTGAGAAAAACGGGTTTACATTTAATAATACGAGGAAAAAAATGAAAAGGTTGGTATTGTATCAACCTTTTTTTTTATTCCATTTCTTCTGTTTGAGATCCGTTTGCAGGTGGAATAGTCACTTGAATAATCCTATCGCAACCATCTCCTTCGTTTACGTTACAAATACGGTCACCGGTATTGGGTGCTTTTAATCGAAAAGATCCGAATCGTTCATATTCGCAGGTAGGTAATAGTACCATGTCATTTTCTATTTCATACGTGTAAATAACGCCATTTTCAGCAATTCCAAGTCCTTCTCCAGTAATTACAAAATTATCATCTGTTGTAGGAATAGTTTTACGACCCGTTGTATTTGAGAAAGAAAGAGCTCCTTCAAAGTATGAGGTGTTATTTCCTGCCTTATTTAAATTGGTAATATTGCCATTTGCGATAGTGGCCTTAAAACCCAAGGTATCGATCACACTTTTAACCACCTCCATGGTGATATTTCCAGAAATTAAAAAATTGTCCGCCTTGTAATCTACTAATGTGATTAAAATAGTAGTTCCTAACGCAGAATAGAGGCCATCAAAATTTGCGGTAATTTGACCTGATCTATTTCGTTGATCGGCACATTCTTTTTGTTCGCTATAAAATATAGTCAAATCAATAGGGAAAGGACCTAAATCACTGACCCTGTTCATAGAGTCCATGCAGTTAGCCGGGGCAATAGCATTGGCCACAGGTATTGCGTTTAAAACGGAGTCTACCTGCGCAACGCGATGAACTTCCCGCATAATAGTATGGAAATGATTCATAGAGTTCCAAGCGTTTAAAGAAGAGCCGGTGGATGTATCTAAATCACGTTCTGAATTTCTACAAGAACTAAAGGTGAATAAAGACGCCAAGATGGCTGCAAATAGAATTCCTTTCATAATGCGTGTTTAATAATTTGTTTTCGAATGGAATGAAGAATTCCATGATTCAAATGTAGCTAATTTATAGGGCCACTAAAATAATAAAGAAATAGTTCAAATTACAAGAATGAATTTGATAAATTACTGTTTTTCATAGACATCGTATGAGAAGCTAGTCTCATGGCGATGATCAGCTTCTGTTAGTTTAGAAGATACTTTTTTCCATTTGGAGGAATCAAAATGCGGAAAAAAAGTATCTCCCTCGTATTCTTTATGAACATGAGTAATGTACATTTTGTCTACTAATTCTTCGGCTAAACAATACGTGTAGATTTGGCCGCCTCCAATAATAAATGGTTCCGTATCGCCAGCTTTTACAGCTACTTGTATTGCCTCTTCAACAGAGTTGACTACAATAACATTGTCTTCATGAACAATATCTTTTTGACGTGTCACTACTATGTTGGTTCTACCCGGAAGTGGTCTGAATTTCTCGGGAATAGAATAATAATTTTTCCGGCCCATTATAACATGGTGTCCAGCAGTGGTGTCCTTAAAGTATTTTAGATCCTTGGGTAGGAACCAGATTAAGTCGTTATCCTTGCCAATCACGTGGTTTTCGGCAATGGCAACAATAAGAGAAATAGTGTGATTTTTCATATTAAACAGCAACTTTACCTTTAATGTGTGAGTGCGATTCGTATCCAATTAATTCGAAATCTTCATATTTGAAATCTAATAAATCGGTAACATCCGGATTAATCTTTAATAGTGGAAGTTTCTTAGGGTCTCTTGAAAGTTGCAACTCAACTTGCTCCAAGTGATTGTTATATATATGTAAATCTCCAAAAGTATGCACAAAATCTCCTGGTTCTAATCCAGTAACCTGGGCCATCATCATCGTTAATAGTGCATAAGAGGCAATATTAAACGGAACACCTAAAAACGAATCAGCACTTCTTTGATACAACTGACAGCTTAGTTTTCCATCTGCTACATAAAACTGAAACATGGTGTGACAAGGGGGTAAAGCCATGTCTTCTACCAAGGCAGGGTTCCAAGCGGAAACCATATGTCGTCTTGAATTTGGGTTGTTCTTTATGGAGTTAATCACATTCGTGATCTGATCAATGCTTTCTCCGTTAGGAGCCGGCCATGATCTCCATTGGTATCCATAAACAGGGCCTAAGTCACCGTTTTCATCGGCCCAAGCATCCCATATTTTCACCCCGTTTTCTTGCAAGTACTGGATGTTTGTGTCTCCTTTAAGAAACCATAAAAGTTCGTGAACGATAGATTTATAATGCAGCTTTTTAGTGGTGACCATTGGAAACCCTTCACTGAGGTCGTACCGATTTTGATAGCCGAAAGTACTTGTTGTTCCGGTACCCGTACGATCTCCTTTTTGCGTGCCATTATCAAGCACATGTTGTAACAAATCTAAATACTGTTTCATAGAAAAATATGTGAGCCAAAAGTGCGGTTAACTCCTCTTAAAATCAAGAGAAATTATTAAATTTTTGAAAGTTAGCGTAAGAGATTCTGCAAAACTAATGTGTGGCAATTTCTCCTTCGTCTACTACTGGATTGATTTCACTAAACGTACTGAATTTTTTTATCCTTAATATATCTTGAAATTGAGCTTGCGAGAAAGAGATTTTAGAAACTCCAAAAGCGTATGGACACAGCGCATAATCATCAATGGTGAATTGAATGGAATCGGGTAGAATAGTGAAGTTTGAAATTAGCGAAGTAAGAGTGCTATCATTTTGAATTCCCCAACAAAGGCTATCTGGAAGATTTTCGTTGAATAATTGCGTGACTAGTTTCTGTGATTCGCCATCTGTTTTGAAGAAATCTTGCGCATGGATTAAATCTCCAGTAGCTACATTAAAATTTAAGGAGTGGTGGGTAGAAAAGCCATGAGCGGCACCCAAAAAATACTGGTAAATAGAAAACGAAATAAATAAGAAGGAATCAGCTTGGTGCACACTGTATTCATTTGTTAAGAGTCCCATCCATTCACTTTCTGGATCGATAGGGTTTACTGGCAGCTTTTTGTAAGCGTTAATAAAATCCTGTTGCTGTATGAAAGAATTAAACTCTTCGGAAATAGTATTGTTTATTTTATTGAGAACCTGAGGAGAGAAATTAGCATCAATTACAGGATAGGTAATATCTATTTGATACTGGAAGACGGTGTCTGTATGGGTATATTCTACCTCTGTGGCAGAAACAACAAATACGTTGGGACTTAATTTCTCTTTGGGTTCACTACATGAAATTATGTACAGAGCAAAAAGAATATAGATAAGACTTTTTTTCATGCGATTAACTAAAGAACATACCTACCACTGCGGCCGTGAATAGAGAGGCTACAGTTCCTCCAATAAGTGCTCGAACACCTAGTTTTGAAAGTTGCCCTCGTTTAGAAGGAACAAGTGCGCCAATACCTCCAATTTGGATTCCAATAGAAGCTACGTTCGAGAATCCGCAAAGGATATAGGTAGCCATAATCATAGATTTTTCAGAATGGAAGATCCCATTGGCTTTCATCTCTCCCATAGTGGCGTATGCATAAAATTCATTCAAAATAGTTTTTTCGCCTAAAAGCTGTCCAACCGTTACAATATCTGCGTAAGGAACACCTATTAACCAAGAAATAGGTGCGAAAATGTAGCCCAATATAAATTGAAAGCTTAAGTTTTCGTAAGCTGTATTGGCTGCTACCCATGTGTTTAAGTGGGTGATGTCGCCAGTTTTTAGTAAGAAATAGTTAAACATGTATATTAGAGCCGTGAAAACTAGAAGCATGGCTGCCACATTAATGGCTAGTTTTAAACCATCTGTAGTCCCATTAGAAATAGCTTCTAATGCATTCGCACCCATTTTTTCTTTGTTGACGTGCATTGTATTGTCAAACTTTTCGGTTTCTGGAACCAATATTTTTGC
>JBLFZF010000002.1:0-62678 GCA_047610145.1 Salibacteraceae bacterium
GAGATTTCTAATAACCGAATGTCTCCAACAGAATTAGCCAAAGACAATTTATATATTGCAGATTCTAATGGAGGCCTATATGCCCCTAGTTGGTATACATTAAATATAAAATCAGCTATCTTCTTTTCAAAAAAAATGATGGCTACTTTTGGGGTCGAAAATATAACGAATACTAGATATCGTCCATACTCTTCGGGAATTGCTTCTTCAGGTATTAATTTTATTGGATCTATAAAGGCAACTTTTTAGTTCGCTTTTCGTTTAAAATTTGTGTATAACACGTCAATTAGCTAATATTGACAGCTCTCAAGTACTTTATTTATTTGAAATCAGAAAAGGATGAAAAATATTTTTAACATAGTTGTTTCTTTTACAGTATTAGGATTATTGTTTGTGGTTTCATGTAAGCCAGAAATTACACCAACTATTGCGGAGATTAGAGTGGTTACCGAAGACGGTATTCCTGTTCCCTTTGCTAATATTTTACTTACATGCACCTCTTCTGTCAATCAACCCTGTGATATTGAAATAGAGGGAACAGCCGATGAAAATGGTGTTTATTCTAGAGAGTTCGAGCTACCTAAAGTTTTAGAGGTGACTTCTGCAGGGAACATTTATGATACTATTATTACAGGAACATTGCCAGACACTCAAATGACTTTGTCTAAAGATACCATTTGTAACACTTCCTTTATCAGTATTAAACCCGAAGAAACAAGCATCTTATCTATAACTCTGTACGACTGTAAATAATTACAGCTTGTTTTAAGAGTTTATCCTGCTCTTTTTTTGATATCCCAGGCATTGTTTCGCTTTGTGTATAATGAGGCCAGCCTTCATCATCTCTGTGTGAAAAAGAATAGTATTTAAAAGGTTCTAGTAACTTACATGCCGCAATGTGCATTAAATTCATTTTTTCATCTTTCTCAAAAACTCTAAATCCTTTACCCAGTTCTTGAACACCAATTAAAAATAGGATTCCATCCATTTCTAACCCTTCTCCGAAAATGGATTCAAATTTTGATTTTGCCTCTTGCCATTCTTCTTCTGTATAGTCCGTCATCTAGTGGTTTTTTATTATTTTTTTTAAAAGGCCATTTCCTAAAATAGTGGAAAGTACTAACCCAGCACCAACATAAAAACCGGTACTCATTTGTTCTTTTTCCCCAAAGAATATAAGAGCCAAAATAATAGCGTAAATAGGTTCCATATTAATACTTATTGAAACGGTAAATGGAGTCAATTTTTTCATTACATCTACACTGATTACAAAAGCGATTGCCGTGCAAATAACCCCCAATATAAGTAGGTAAATTAAATCTAACCAAAATGTATGTACACTAGCGTTTAATAAACCCAGTGTTTCCATATTGAAGGTGCTTGAGCTTATTAAATAAAGAGTTATGATCAATACAGAACCTAACATTTCGTACATCGTTATTTTTATGGGAGCACCTCCTTTTGCAACAAAAATTCCGTTTAATGTAGTAAACAAAGAGCTACAAAACGCAGAGATTAAACTATAAATAATTCCTAAATGATATTTGGTTTCAAATTGAAAGATCATTAATAACCCAGCAATTACAATGAGGCCAAAAATAATTTCGTATGGAACAATTTTTTTTTTGAAAAATAAAGGTTCTAAAATGGAGGTGAATAAAGTAGCCGATGCTAAAGTAGCTAAGGTTACTGAGACGGTAGAAACTTTTAAAGCTTCAAAAAAGAAATACCAATGAAGTGCCACAACTATTCCAGTACCTAAGTATTGAAATAATTGTTTTAAAGGAACGGTAAATACACGTTTCTTAATTAGTAAAAAAATGACTAAACCGATAACGGCAATCAGTGTTCTATACCAAACAATGGAAACAGAAGGTATAGTGATGACTTTTCCTAATATACCGGTAAATCCCCAAACCAAAATAACGGCATGCAGCTTAACGTAATCTTGGAAAGTAGCTTTGTTTTCCATGTTTGATTTTAGTAATTACTTAGCTAAGTTTATCTGCTAAAATCTTCATTTCAATTATAGGAGATATTCTTTCGTACAATACGTTATATACCGCCTCAATAATTGGAATATCTACCTGGAATTTTTTATTTATTTCCATCATACTCTTGGTGGCATAATAACCTTCAGCTACCATATCCATTTCTATTTGAGCAGTCTTTACAGAATATCCTTTACCTACCATAAATCCAAAATTTCTATTTCTAGAAAATTGAGAATATGCAGTCACTAAAACATCTCCTAAATAGGCGGATGATAATACGTCTCTATGAATGGGGTTAATGGCATCTATTAATCGTTCTATTTCTTGAATCGCATTAGAAATTAAAACCGCTTGAAAATTATCTCCATATCCAATACCTGCATAAATACCACTCGCAATAGAATAAATATTTTTAAGAATGGCCGATAACTCTGTTCCAAATAGATCATCTGAAATAGTAGTTTTAATGTATCGACATGCCAGCATATCAGCAATAGTTTGGTTAAATTTAGAGTCTTGGCCTGCGATAGTTAAATAACTCAATCGTTCTAAAGCTACTTCCTCGGCATGACAAGGTCCAGAAATCATACACATATCTGAATACGCTACCCCATACTCTTTATGAAAAAAGCGTACCGGAATTCTATTTTGTTCCGGGATAATTCCTTTAATAGCCGTAACCAATTTCTTTCCTGTTAAATCAATAGGGTATTCTTCAAATGCTTTAACCACAAAAGCGGAAGGAATAGCTAGAACTATAATATCTGATTGGGCAATTACCTTATTAATGTCCGTTAATACATTTAGTTTTTTCCGATCGTATTGTGCAGATGTAAGATATTTAGGGTTATGTCCATATTGTAAAATATGTTTGGCAGATTTCTCGTTCCTTACCCACCAATTCACTTTATCCGTGTTCTCTAGTAACATTTTCACGATAGCAGAGGCCCAACTTCCACTTCCTAAAACTCCAACTCTTAAATTTTTCAAAGCAGTATTTTTAATATCCGATTACTAACAAATATACACAACCCTAATAACGTGTGTTTCTAAAATTGGGTGAACTTTGTCGCTTTTAAAAAACGATTGAATAAAGCGGTTAAATACATGGTTATTTCCTCATTTGCATTTTCATTAATGCAAGTGTGTGTAAAGTTATTGGAGGGTTTTCCAGTAACCGAGTTAATTCTATTCCGAAGTATAGTTTCTTTATTACTGAGTTTAATTGTGGTTTGGAAGGTGGGTATTTCTCCTTTTGGAAATAGTCGAAAAACGCTTTTTTTGCGAGGTGTTTTTGGCGTTACGGCATTAACAATGTTCTTTTATACATTGCAAAAAATGCCAATTGCAACCGCAATTACTATTCAATATCTATCTCCAATTTTCACTTCATTATTTGCTATTTGGATATTGAACGAACCTATGAAAACAAGACAGTGGTTGTTTTTTGCGGTCTCATTTTTAGGTATTCTGGTCATGAAAGGGTTGAATGATGACATTAATACAGAATATGTAGTTATTGGAATTATTGCAGCTGCTTTTGCGGGGTTGGCCTACAATATGATCCGAAAAGTAAAAGACACAGATCACCCCGTTGTGGTGGTATTGTATTTTCCATTAGTAGCTATTCCGGTGATGGGCGCTTTTTCATTTATATACTGGAAAACCCCTGTAGGAGTGGAATGGTTGATTTTAGTGGCAATGGGTGTGTTTACACAAATAGCACAAGTGTACATGACCAAAGCTTGGCAAGCGGAAGCGGCTAATAAGGTGGCAAGTTTAAAGTATGTTGGAATTGTATTTGCTTTATTCTTTGATTTGGCTCTGTTTAATATTGTTCCTCCTTGGACAACAATTGCGGGTATTATGTTGGTGTTACTAGGAGTGGTCTTAAACGTTAAATTTAAAGGGAAGTAAAACTGCCGAATTCTTAAATCCGGCAGTTATTTCTTTATTTATTCTTTACCGTTTCATCTAGCCATTTAAAAAATTCACTGTGCCATAACAAACCATTTTGTGGTTTTAATATCCAATGACCTTCATTAGGGAAGTATAAGAATCGAGTTTTTAACCCCTTTATTTTGGCCGCTTGAAAAGCTTCTTGTCCTTGATTAATTGGAACTCTAAAATCATTACCACCGTGAATAACCATAATTGGAGTATCCCAATTCCCTACTTTCTTATGTGGAGAAAAGCTTTCGTAAGATGTCGGTTTTGGGTTGGCCCAATAAGGACCACCAATATCATAATTAGCAAAGAATAATTCTTCGGTAACACCATACCAACTTTCTAAATTGTATAAACCACAATGAGAAAGAAAGCTACAAAACGTTTTATTATGTATTCCAGCTAACATATACACAGAATATCCACCATAACTGGCCCCAATGGCCCCAATTCTTTCTGAATCTATGAATGTCTCTTTTTTCATTTCGTTTACCGCAGTCATATAATCAGCCATAGGTTGACCACCCCAATCGGTAGAAATTGATGCGTTCCAATCTTCTCCAAAAGTGGGTAAGCCTCTTCTGTTAGGGGCAATAATGATATAATCATCAGCAGCCATTAGTTGAAAGTTCCATCTAAAAGAATAAAATTGCGATACCGCTGATTGTGGACCTCCCTGGCAATACAAAAGAGCCGGATACTTTTTGTTTGGGTCGAAATTAGGAGGATAAATTATCCATGTCAACATTTTCTTACCATCCGTGGTACTCATCCAACGTTGCTCAACACGACTCATTTCTACATTAGTGTAGATTTTATCGTTAACAGTTGTTAGTTTCGTTTCTACCCCTTTTTTATCATAAGCGAATATTTCAGCGGCATGATTCATATCCGTTTTAGGTGCAATGTACTTGCCTCTATATTCTCCAATTACCCCACCAATATTATGTTGTCCGGAGGTAATTTGAATAAAATCAGATGTTTCTCCAGCTATCTTAATTTCAAATATTTGATAGGTAGCGTTTACACCTGCACCAATAATAAATTTAGTATTGTCATTATTCCAAGAGTAACTGGAAATCGTATTATCCCAATTTTCTCCATAAATAGTTTCTTTATTAGACTCTAAATTTCTGGTGATTAACATTTGTTTATCCGACTCATAACCAGGGGTAGCCATACTCAACCAAGCGATGGTTTTTCCATCAGCACTAAAAGTTGGACTTACGTCATACCCCACATGACCCTCTGTCATATTGGTTGTTTTTGAAAGCGTTAAATCATAAAAGTAGATTTCACTGTTTGTACTTTGAGCCGCGGCTACTCCAACTTCTTTTTTTGAAACATAGGCAAGAATGGAACTGGATGGGTGCCAAACAAAATCTTCTGTTCCACCAAATGGTTGTTGTGGGCAATCGTAAGGTTCTCCATTCATTATATCTGCAGCGTTTGTAATGGTTCCGTTTGAATAGTCAGCTACAAATACATGCGATCTAGCGCCATCTTCCCAATGATCCCAATGCCTGTACATTAAGTCATCAATAATTTTGGCTTCTGCCTGAGGTAGGTTTGGGTATAAGTCATGCACATCTTTATCCATTTTAACATCTGCGGTATAAGCTACTTTCTTACCATTAGGTGCGTATTTTAAACCAGAAATCCCACCTTTAATCTGAGTGATTTGTGTGGCGTTGGTTCCATCAAGATTAGCTTCCCACCATTGTCCACCGTTCATAAACCCTATTTTCTTTCCGTCTGGGGTGAATTGAAGCCCGTACTCACTTCCTTCCATGGTGCTCACTTTTGTAGATTCGCCACCGGAAGTTGGCATACTAAACAAGTCTCTATTTCCTTTATTTTTATCCGTATCATATAAAGTAATGCCATAAAATAAAACAGATCCATCAGGACTTAATGTTTCTCCACTAACACGGCCTAAATCCCACAATAAATCTGGGTTCATCACCTGTTTTTGACCAATAAGACTTGTTCCCAACAACAGGAATATCCCCATTATAACTGAAATATATGTATTCATTATGTATTTTTTTTTTAGAATTTAATGTTTGGTTTCAAATGTACATATTCTGGAAAGTACATTTAGATGGAAATGGGGAACTTTATTATTTTATATATAACGAATACTTATTAAATTTGTGTTTTTGTAAAACTAATTAATATGACTTTAACACAAATAGAATATGTTTTGGCTATTGCCGAACACGGTAGTTTTGTAGAGGCGGCTAGAAAGCGTTATGTCACTCAACCTGCATTAACTACACAAGTTAAAAACCTAGAAGAAGAGTTAGGTGTCATGATTTTTGATCGAACTAAAAAACCGATTATTCCAACGACTATTGGAATGCAGATAATTGAACAGGCCAAAGAAGTGTCTAATCAATCTCGAAAGTTGCATGATTTAGTAGGGGAATATCAAAAGGTAGAAAAAGGGGATTTATCGATAGGTATAATTCCTACTATTTCTCCGTATTTAGTTCCTTTGTTTATCAATAACTTTAGTGAAAACAATAAAGAAGTAAACATTTCTGTAGCCGAAGAAATTACGGAACAAATAGTTCATAAATTGAAAAATGGTCAGTTGGATGTAGGTATTATAGCTACACCAATTGAATCTACCGGAATTGTTACTATTCCATTGTATTATGAAAAATTTTACGGATATGTTTCTCGATCTAATAGCGATTATCATAAATCGGATATCAATATTGGAGATTTAGATATTAATGATCTATGGTTATTAAAAGAAGGTAATTGCTTTAGAGACCAGGTGATGAATATCTGTAAACAAAGTAAAAAGCAAGTATTTAGAGATCACTTTAGGTTTGAAAGTCACTCTATTGAATCCCTTAAAAGAATTGTAGAAGCCAAAGATGGAATGACGTTAATTCCGGAATTGAGTCTAGCTACTATTTCTCCAAAAAACATGGATATGGTTAAGGAAATATCCGGTGTGATACCAGTTAGAGAGGTCAGTTTAGTGGTAACACGACAGTTTTTGAAAAGAAGAATGATTGATCGTTTAATGTATTCTATTCAAGATTGTTTACCGGAGGTAATGAAAGTAGATAACGGAAATAATATTATTAGTACTTCTGTTAACGTGTAGTAAGTGTATTGTTTCAATAGTATATAATACAACCTTTTTTGTGGTAAAATAAGTTCGGAACATAATGGAATCTAAGTTGCAAATGTATAATTCCCTTTCGGGAAAAAAGGAAATTTTTAAGGCTATCAATGCTCCAAATGTTGGAATGTATGTTTGTGGCCCTACGGTATATAGTGAAGTTCATTTAGGTAATTGCAGAACGTTTATTTCGTTTGATGTTATTTTTAGATACCTTTCTTATTTGGGTTATAAGGTAAGATACGTGCGGAACATAACGGATGCTGGGCATCTAGAAAATGATGCAGATGAAGGGGAAGATAAAATTTCTAAAAGAGCGAGGTTAACGCAAGTAGAACCGATGGAAATTGTTCAGAAGTACACCTTGGATTTTCATAACGTACTAGCGTTGTTTAATAACCTACCACCCAGTATTGAGCCTACAGCAACTGGTCATATTGTGGAGCAAATTGATTTGACAGAGCAGATTTTAGGGGATGGTTTAGCTTACGAAAGTAACGGATCCGTATATTTTGATGTAAATGCCTATAACGATAAGTTTGATAATTCTTACGGAGAATTATCAGGTAGGAAAGTTGAGGATTTACTAAGTAATACGAGAGCTTTAGACGGTCAAAACGAAAAACGAAACCCCGCTGATTTTGCCTTATGGAAAAAGGCTTCTCCGATGCATATTATGCGTTGGAAATCACCTTGGAGTATTGGCTTTCCAGGTTGGCACTTGGAATGCTCGGTTATGAGTTCTAAATACTTAGGAAAGCATTTTGATATTCATGGGGGTGGGATGGACTTGAAATTTCCTCATCATGAGTGTGAAATTGCTCAGAATAAAGCATTAGATGGCAAAAAACCGGTAAATTATTGGTTGCATACTAATATGTTAACTTTAAACGGTCAACGTATGAGTAAATCTACTGGGAATACCTTATTACCAGGAGAGTTATTTACAGGAAGCAATGATGCCATGTCTAAGCCGTTTTCCCCAATGGTTGTTCGGTTTTTCATGTTGCAGGCACATTATCGTAGTCCATTGGATTTTTCTAGTGATGCCTTAGAAGCCGCTGAAAAGGGTTTTAATAAGTTAATGAACGCTTATTCTGCTTTAGATAGTTTAAAGACCTCTGAGGCCACTGATGGGTTAAACTTAAATGAATGGCAGGCTAAATTGCATGCGGCAATGGATGATGATTTTAATACACCTATTTTAATTGCCCATTTGTTTGAAAGTGTCAAATTTATCTCAGCTGTATCAAATGAAAAGTCAAGCATAAGTAAAAGTGATTTAGGTATTCTTACGAAGAATATGAATTCATTTATTAAAGATGTGATGGGTCTGAAATCAATAGAATCAGAATCTGTTAGTGAATCTGACGGAGTTGATTTAGTAAACGATTTAATGCAAATTATTTTAGATTCACGTACACGTGCTCGACAAGGGAAAGATTTTGAATCAGCCGACAGGATTAGAGAACTTTTAGCCAAGCTAAGTATTACCGTTACAGATGGTAAAATGGGCGCGGAATGGGAAAAAAACAAATAAAAAATGTATCAAAAAGAAAGCTCGATTTTATTTGTGAAATCGGTCTTTCTTTGTGACATAAATTACTGGACTACAAATTTTTTGGAAGCTATAGATCCATCAATATTTTGTACTCTGGCAATGTAAACTCCTTTAGAAAGATGGTTTACTAGGACAGACTTCTCGTAGGTAGATTGTAATGAAATGGAAAAAATCACACTACCTGTAATGGAAATAACATCTAATTGTTCCATGGGTACAACGTTATTTACAAACAAAGAGTTTTCAGCATACGTTAAATTTAGGTAAGAGGCATGAACCTCAGAGATACTTGTTGGAACGGGCCCATTCTTATTCTTGAATAGAATAGTAAAGCGACCATCATATAACTGATTGGCATTTAAATAAGTGGTAAAAGGACCATTCGCTAGTTCTTGTGTTTTACCTGTTGCATTATCCTTAATGAAAATAATTATATTGGTATCTAAGTTTTCAGTGCCATCGAGTTGAAAGCTTGTAGCACCACTAGAAGCAGAATAGATGGAAAGTGGAACTTCTCTACTAGTTTCTAAATCTAAATCTGAAAATGATTGGATAGCGTATGGATCAGGATTTTCACCTAGAATGGAACCAAATGTAAAATCATTTCCACTTGAAAACCTTTTTGAATCATAACTCCAATCTTCTTCTTCCGTTGCGTTTTCAGTAAACGTAAATAATATTTGACTACTATTTTTTGGTGTTATTGCACTTATCCAAATTTTTTGAATCTCAGTTGTTGTTTTAAAAAATTGGGAGTTATTACTACCACTTCGCATTGAATTGGTAAAGCTAATATTAGCTCCTGTGGAGGTAGATACAAAAAAGCCTTGCGCCACACCAATAGAACCATTTGGAATAGTAGCTGCTCCACCACCTGTAGCTGCAACTCCACCTCCAGCGTTCCAAGTAGCATAATCTAGACCCTCACTATAGCCACCTCCACTTGACGCATCATCCGACCAGAAATATAATGTTCCGGTAGTATGACCATTTGCTGCAATAAATGCGGATCCTAAAATAGAACTAGGATAGGGGTTCCCTACTAAATTCCATCCTGAAGATATAGTGGTATTATTGATTGTATTTGTATTTACTGTACCAGAAAATGTGGGGTTACCTCCACCTGCCACACTGTAGCCAACACCTGCGGACATTATACTCGAACCGTCTGAAGTGGCTAAAGGAGTACATGTAGAATACGCAGATAACCTTCTGAACTCTGCTCCTCCTGCGTTATAATAGTAAAAATCAC
Source organism: Salibacteraceae bacterium (assembly GCA_047610145.1). Lineage (GTDB taxonomy): Bacteria > Bacteroidota > Bacteroidia > Flavobacteriales_G > Salibacteraceae > CAJXZP01. The sequence continues at coordinate 9,900 of JBLFZF010000002.1, forward strand.
AGCCATTCGCTCCTGAAAATGTGCTTGGAAGATTTGCTCCACTAACAGGGGAAGACCAAAAGTTATAATTGTTTACGCTTCCCGAACCTGTGGCGCTGATTTGATAACCGCTTCCAGTTGCACTACCTGTTCCAGTTTGAATTAAGTTACCTCCAGTATTAATAATTATTGTTCCTGAGTTAGAAACTGATGAGGAAATGATTAAAGTAGATCCGTTTTCAACGGTGATGGTAGCACTTGAATTAACAATCACATTTTCAGCAATGGTTAGCGTACTAGAATTGGATATGGTTAGGTCACCTGAACTTACATTTAAACTTTTCACAATGCAATTCGAGGTTATTATACAACTTACATCCCCTACTGTAAAGTCGTTTGTTTCATCGGTTAAATCTGGTGCTGATCTTACCACTGGAAAAGGGAAGGATACTTCATAAAAGGTGCCTCCCGACCAATAAATAGTGTACGAGTGTCCCAAAAAGCTAAAAAGCAGCAATAAAGAAGTCGAGAGTAATAGTTTTTTCATCGGTATGTATAAGAGACCGTAATCGAAAATGTACAACTTAAATATAAATCATTTTTTCAATAGTCGTAAACAAAACAAGTGATCTAACGCCACCTGTTTCGTAGTATAAAAAGTTGTTAATGAACTAAAGTTCTATCGGTATGGGTATTTCCTTCGGTATCAATAATTTTCACAATGTAAATTCCAGTTGAACCGGATAATGTAATGTGTTTCACGGTAAATGGTGTTGCTATTTTTTCATAGTAGACTTGACGTCCAGAGATATCGAATACGGAAATCTCACCAGAGATACCTTCATTTGATTTAATCACAAAGCCATTTTCAATAGGGTTAATAGTGAAATAATTATCTACTTCTTCTATAGAAGTAACGCCACCTTTTGAACCACTATTGCTATTGTTTAACGCATCGTATTCAAAAATAATTTCAAACCTTGAGAAATCTCTTGTTGCTGTGTTTAAATGAAAAATATAGTCACCGTCATCAAAATCATGTACTACATTAAATAAGTTGTCTTTTAAATACATTTTAAGAGGAGCTCCACCTAATTGAAACGCTGCTCTAGAAATAGTGTGTGCACCAATTTCTTGGGTAATTAGTTTTAATCCAATTGTTTTATGTGCATGTAAAGTACTTAGGGGTTCAATACCTTGAATGCGGTATCCTAAAGTGTCATTTTTAATTAGAGAACTAAATTCTACTACAGCTCCAGTAGCCGAGGTAGTTCGTCTTGCATCATAAGAAACATCCGCATAATCAGTCGCCCCTTTTACCGTTCCTAAAAGTAGTTTACTTGATGAACCACTGGGAGCGGTCAGTTGTAACCAATTCAACTCTTTCGTAGACTCGGCATTTTTATAAAAGAGACTATTATTACAAGATCTCATGGAGTTATTGAATACTATGGTATTGACTTTAACCGTATCTAGAAATCCGCCACTTCTAAAATTACCAATACTATCTGTTCCAAAAGTATCTGAAGCCCAAATCATAAAACCTTGGCCAGATGCTATATGATTTAAGTTACTAATCACTTTTGTGGAGTTATCTGATGCAATACCACCTGTTAGGTTCCAGGAAGCATAATCGTTGTATTGGTCATATGCCGCACCTTGTATACCTAAATCATCCCAAAAATGTAATGCATCTGTAATTCTGTTATTATCAATAGCATTTTCTTGCCAAAAAGCATAGGGGTCTAAAGCGGATGGATAAGGGTTACCTACAAAGTTCCAATCGTCATCATTCCAATTAGTATTGTTACCATACTCGGTCGCAACAATGGTTTTAGAACAAGATCCGTTGTTTATTTGACCAGTAAATGTTTTTTGAGGGTTGATGGTATTTCCAGTAATAAAGTATCCTCGTGTGACATCCATAAACCCATCTCCGCCAGCAATACTATTGGACGATGAAAAAATGACGGTATTACCATTACAGTTAGCAGTAAATCCATCATAGAAATCATATGACCAATTTTGAGTAAATTCATTGTATGTCAATAAATCACAGTAATTAACATGAGGAAAAACTACATCAAGTTCGACTCTTTTCATTGGTGAACTCCAATTGTTATAGCCGTACTGAGAATCTAACCCAGTTCGTTGTAACGTAAATGTGCCATTACCTGTATTCATATCTGGACCTTCGCTTGTTTGAATTAGAGAAGCTGATTCAGCTATTTGTACGTGCCCATCATTGTGAATTTTTGAATTAATTGTTAAACAAGCGGATGAATTTAGAACAATAGATGATCCCGTTTGAACGGTTGTTTCGTACACACTAGCGTTGGTAGAAATAATTGCATTTAAACCAGAGACGATAAAGTTTCTACCTCCATCTGTTTGGTCTGGAGCTTCTAATAGACCTGACCCATTTGCGAAATTAGTACCATCCCAAGTGATCGCTTTATAAAAAGCTAATGTAAATACAGCTCCAGTGTGAAGATGAATATTATTAAACTCCACAACATTAGTCGCTAAGTCAAAATTATCCGGAGTAATAACTATCGCGTTAGAAAAATCTGCGTCACCGTCATAATCGAGTAATAATGCATAATCACTGATATTGGTAGGCATGTTGTCAGGATTAATATGAAACTTAACCTTTTCCTTAGTGATATTTCCGTTAGAATGAGACCTCCATGTACGTTGGTATCTTTGCGAAAATTCTACAGGAAGGTTAGATGTTATTGTTTTAAGGGAAGCCCCATCATGACCCACCATTAAAAATGTTCCATTTGTTAATGGTGCCCCTGGTTTTTCAGCTAATTCTAAAACTCCTGAAATAGATGTAGCATGCGTATAGTTATCATATCTACCGATACCAATTACGTCATTTGGATGCGTAGAATGATAGGCATATTTATCATTTGAAATAGCGAATCCATATTTTGCAGCTAAATAATTGGATACTATAATTCGTTGTGTAGATGGTAAATCTTTAGATAAGATAACTACTTCAGCAATATCACCATCTAAAAAAGATTTTAAATAACCACCAGAACCAGGTCTAGCGCCTAGATACATATTATTATTAGAAGAAACATTGGTGTTTGTAACGGTGGTAGAACTGCCCACATTATTAATCATTGCAGTAATTTTCTCATTTGTAGAACCGGTTCTAAAGTTTCCTACTACCAGGTCAAAAATACTATAATGAAAGTGCTCAGAATCACGATTAACACCATAATCGCCAGCAAAAAACCGAACTTTTTCTTTTGAGTTTAACCGAATAAGCCCGTATCCATCATCTAAGCTTTTACTGGATGTTTTAACTAAATAGGTTCCTTTACTATGGGAAGTCGAATTCATTCTACCTACCACAAAAACTGTTACATAATCAGAATTTAACGAACCATCGTGGTTTATCCTTAATGATTGCTCTCCAAGAGAACTAAAGTTTACAGTGGAATGACCATATAATTGGTCATCTAATATTATTGGAGCGTTACCTCCTCCAATAGCATTGTTTTCGTGACCTGATGCATCTAGCCATGAAGTCACGGATGTTCCTGATATTTGATTTATTTGATCTGCCTTTAGCCACAAGGATAAATCAGATGTGCCGTTGGTGTTTCCTACCCCCCCAGGCCCGTTTTGAGCAAAAGACATAGAAATGAAAAGAACTGATAAAGTAGTAAGTAGTAATCTCATAAAAAAAATATTGTGACTGCGAAGATAATACTTATTCACAATGTTTTGACTATAAATTCATTCGTTTTAACTATTTGGTCAACTATGTGATAAATAAGTTGTTTCTAGGGATGAAACATATTAGGTAAGTGTGGCGGAAATCAGAGTGTTATGATTTTTAATAGGGGGCCGTTTCATTTGGGTTTAGAGCAGGGATGATGAATTAACTAAGTCGGTAAATAGGCCTGTATTTTGTAAAAAAATGTTGAAAAGTTATATTATCAAATTGGTGTTCTTTTTATTCAATTATCCATCAGTCTTTTATTTATTTTTGAAGAAGAATTTTTTAGTATGAGAACAAAGAACACAGAAAAAAAACTATTCCTTTTAGACGCATATGCGCTTATTTTTAGAGCCTATTTCGCGTTTAGTAAAAACCCTAGAATTAACTCTAAAGGATTAAACACCTCGGCAATTTTTGGATTTGTTAATGCAATGCTAGAAATTATTGAAAAGGAAAAGCCAAGTCATTTAGCGGTTGTTTTTGATCCAGGTACAAAACTAAAAAGAACCGAAGTATTTAGCGCGTACAAAGCGAATAGAAATGAAACTCCAGAAGATATTAAATTGTCTATTCCTTATATTTTCAGCATTTTAAAAGCTATGAATATTCCAACGGTTAAAGTAGATGGGTATGAAGCAGATGATGTTATTGGTACTTTAGCCAAAGAGGCCGAAGAAAAAGGATATACCACGTATATGATGACCCCCGATAAGGATTTTGGTCAATTAGTGACAGAAAACATCTTTATGTATAAACCCGGAAGAATGGGTAATCCTCCTGAAGTAATGGGTGTTCCTGAAGTGTGTGAAAAATTTGGGGTGGTTAGAGTAGATCAGGTTATTGATATTTTAGGACTATGGGGAGATGCAGTGGATAACATTCCTGGAGTGCCTGGTATTGGTGAGAAAACATCCAAAAAATTAATTGGGTTGTTTGATACCATGGAAGGTATTTATGAAAATTTAGATCAATTAAAAGGGAAGCAATTAGAAAATTTTACAAATTTCAAAGAACAAGCTTTCATGTCGAAAGATTTGGCAACGATTGATGTGAAGGTCCCGCACGATTTTCAGGTAGAGCAAGCTATTATGGAGGCTCCAAATAAAGAAGATTTAAAAGAGTTGTTTACGGAGTTAGAGTTTAGACGCCTAGCTCAAAGAATTTTGGGAGAGTCAATTGCGGAAGTGTCCAAACCATCCGGTGAACAAATGGACATGTTTACAACAACTACTTTAGCTGCTGAAGTGGAGCCTGTAGTTACAGAAAAGAAAAATTTAGAAAATACGCCACATACCTATATTCTGTGTGATACCGAAGAGAAAATATCAAACCTAGTGGAAGAGCTTACGCAATCAGAATCATTTTGTTTTGATACAGAAACTACCTCGTTAAATGTATGGGAAGCGGAATTAGTGGGCATCGCATTTAGTATGAAACCTACCGCAGCGTATTATGTTCCTTTAGATTCAAGCTTTGAGACTACGGTGACTGTTTTAGAACTATTTAAAGGATTTCTAGCGGATTTTAAGAAAGAGAAAGTTGGGCATAATCTAAAGTACGACATAAATGTACTCAAGAAATATGGAGTGCCGGTGCATGGTCCAATTTTCGATACAATGGTCGCTCATTACTTACTTCACCCGGATAATAACCGAAGAAGTATGGATGTGCTTGCAGAAAATGAGTTGAATTATTCTCCAATGTCTATTATTGATTTAATTGGCAAAAAAGGAAAGGGGCAAAAATCTATGCGAGAAGTAGATGTTGCCATTATAAGCGAGTACGCGTGTGAAGATGCAGATATTACTTTGCAATTAAAACAGCTGTTTTCATCACTTTTAAAAGAAGGTAAGGAGATAGAGTTGTTTCAAGAAATGGAAATGCCATTAGTTTCTGTTTTAGGGGAAATGGAAGAAGAAGGAATCAATTTAGATGTAGACCTACTGAATGAGTTCTCCAAAAAACTAGCTGTAGAGATTGATCAAATTGAAGAAAAAATTTACCAAGAGGCGGGAATGAAATTTTTAATTTCCTCTCCAAAACAAGTAGGAGAGGTTTTATTTGATCATTTAAAGATTACTGAAAAAGCCAAAAAAACCAAAACGGGCCAATATGCCACTGGAGAAGAAATCTTACAGAAATTAAAGAATAAACATCCAGTAGTTGACTTGTTATTAGAATATCGCGAAGTCGTTAAATTAAAAAACACGTATGTAGATCCATTACCCGAATTGGTAAACGAGAAAACGAAACGTTTACATACGAGCTATAATCAAGTAGTTGCTGCTACGGGTAGGTTAAGTTCTGATAAACCAAATCTTCAAAACATTCCTATTCGCAGCGAAAGAGGAAAAGAAATAAGAAAGGCTTTTATTCCTAGAGATAGCAGCCATGTTTTAGTGGCGGCAGATTATTCTCAGATTGAATTAAGAATTATAGCGGCATTATCTAATGACCAAAATATGTTGGAGGCCTTTAATACAGGTCAAGATATTCATGCATCTACAGCGGCTAAAGTCTATGGAATTAATTTAGATGAGGTAACTCGAGAACAAAGGTCGCATGCTAAAATGGTTAATTTCGGTATTATTTATGGAATCTCTGCTTTCGGGTTATCGCAAAGGCTGAATATTTCTAGAAAAGAAGCAAAACAAATTATTGATAGCTATTTCGAGAAGTTTCCAGGTATTAAAGTGTTTATGGATAAGTGTATTACTGATGCACGTGAAGTTGGGTATGTGGAGACGATCAAGGGTAGAAAAAGATTTTTAAGGGATATTAACTCTGCAAATGCGGTGGTTCGTGGTTTTGCCGAACGTAACGCAATTAATTCACCTATTCAAGGATCTGCGGCAGATATGATAAAATTAGCGATGATTAATATTCAGCGATATCTAAAAACATCCGGATTGAAATCAAAAATGATTCTTCAAGTGCATGATGAATTGATTTTTGATGCGCCAAAAGAAGAAGTGGATCAGTTAATTGTAAAAGTGAAAGAGTTAATGTCTCAGGCTTTAAGTATTGGAGTACCTATGGATGTAGATGCTAATCCCGGAGAGAATTGGTTACAAGCGCATTAATTCATTGTTTTTGATTTCTTGATGTAAGCAGGTAATTATTCCTAAGCTGCCATACACCAAAAGAGCCATTTTATTCGAATCAATAAATGAGTTGAAAATTCCATGAGTGTAAAACGTTGTAAGACCAATTATTATAGAAAGCAATAGTTGCTTATTCTGTTTTGATGAAGAAGCAAAATAGGAGGTGACGGCAAAGTAATAGCTAGAAATTACCCATCCAATTAGAATTAGAAACCCAGGTAATCCAGACTCTGATAAAACCATTAAATATTCAGAATGCGCGTTACCGTTATTGCCTGTATTTGTGCTTATACGGGTCATAAACTCGGTTGTTTGAAACCTATCATAGACAAACTGATACGTGCCAGGACCATAGCCTTGTAATGGGCGGTCTTTAAACATTCTAAAGGCACATACCCACCTATTAATTCGTTCCAAATTAGACGCATCATCTTTTAAGTTAGTCACGGAGACAAAGTGGGTAGAAATATCATCGTTGTATTTACTAGAGGAGTTTTCTAATTTTTTAAGCACAGAACTGAAATTTAGCAATACAATACACCCTATAAGTATCGATGAAGTTATTAATATCCAAATAGATACTTTAATTCGAATGAGGACTAAAACAATTATTGCGACTCCTAAGCTTAACCAGGAAGCTCTAGAGTAGGAAAGAAAAAAACCAACGAATAGTAAACCAAGAATTGCTATATTGAGGAATCGAAATTTGGAAACTTTAAATATTTGGAAACTGAAAAACGGGATTAAAAAGGTGATGCATGCAGCGTAAACAGTGTGTTCATCAAAAAATGGAAGACTTACTTGCAGGGAGTTTTCTTGAGACAAGCCTAGCTGTAAATGGTTGTAGGTGGTTGAAATAATAGGTAGAATTAATCCAACTCCGTACAGGAAAAGCAGGTTTTTATAGCCATTAACCGCTTTCATTAAGGCTGGAATTAAATAGAAAAAACAAGTTATAAAAAGCATCTTTATTAGGAATCTTTTTATCGAAACAATTGGTATTTCAGAAGTTAGTGAGGTGATTAAACCCCACGATAAATCCAATAATAAAAGGATAGATAAGGGATGGGTATAAATAGGTATTTCCAGTTTCAGTCCGTTAAGTACTTTCAAACCACTAATCGTAATAAGTAGTATAATTAACCCTTCCGAAGGTAACGAAATATGGAGACCTCCAGGTAGAGTAACTCCTATTGACAAAGGAACAAGAAGAATTAAAAGGTATCCTAGATGGGTGATTTTATCGATAAAAATTAATACGGCAGATATAGCAATGAGTGAAATAATCACCTCAAATTTTTCGTTAAATAAAAGAAATCCTAACAAAAATAGTACACTAATTATCCAAATTGGAAAGGATTGGGTAACTAGTTTTTTAAAAGAATTATTTAGAAAGTTCTTCATTTAAAGCACGTATATTTTTTCGTATAGTGAAAAATAGAATACTGAAAATCAATCCGCAAATCAAACCCACTAATCCATTTATACGGTATGATGGAAAAATTTTTTTATCATTTACCTCGGCTTTTATTACGGTGTAAACTTTTGGGAATGGCATTTTCAGTTTTTCTCGTCCAAGTATAAGGTCGGTTTCAAGCCGGTTTAGAACTCCCAGATTCATGTAGTACGCTGCTATCAAATTCTCCAATGCAATGGAGTAATTGTTTTTTAAAGCATTTTTTATAATAATATCTCCTTTAAGTGCATGTGCATGCTTCTGTCGTTGATCAATTAAAATGCTTGAATTTTCCGACAAAACATTCGAGTTCCCTACCTCTGTATGGTTAAAAATAGCCAATAATAAAAGGTCTACGGTATCCCGAATAGGAATAATTTTTTCTTCTAAGTCCAATACCCATAATTGCGTATTTTCTAAATAAATATCGCGCCTAATGGTATCTATGTAGGTGATCATATTATTTACAACATTCGAAGCTAACTCCGGGCTTTTCATTTGAGCATAAATCTCAATAGATAAATATTCTGTTCGATTAAATTGAATATCGCGTTCAAACTCTTTTTTTATTTGGTACAACCAGTTTGGTTTAAGCGTATCAATTTCATAATAAGAAAATAAATCAAATCGTTGCACCATGGTTTGACGCATTTTTGGAGAATGAAACAATTGAATTAACCGGTCTGAATGCATTTGATATCCAAAATCTGGGTCATTCGCTACATTCACCATTAAGTTCGATTTTGTAGGATAGACAACACCCATAGCCTCATATTTTTTTGGAATGAATGCGGTGATAATCAAAGCCGTAATCGCAAATAACATAGCAGAAATAACAATGGCTTTTCTGTTGTGGTATATTATCCTAATAAGGTTTTTATTGCTTTCGTTCTCGTTCATTAATTCACGCTTTTAATCGCAAATGTAAGAGTATAATTAGAGTTTTCAACAAACATTGTTTGTCCGGGTATTTTAAGTCTTTGGTCAATAATTTTAATAGTGAATGCATTTTATTACTTTTGATGCACCATGTACTAATTTAAACCAATCAAAATGAAGAACCTAAGGCTCCTACTAGTGCTTTTTTTCGTAGCTTTTTTTTATCACTCAACTAGTGCTCAATTGCCCTATTTACAAGGTTTTTCGAGTCAAAATGGTAAAGGTGTCGTTGGAACCGGATCGGGCCCAGCGGCCTATTCCTATGATACGACCGGTATGAGTTGGACCATGAATGTTTCTGCGACAAGTTTAACTGCTTCAACAGATTATTTTAAAGTTGTTTCAGGGGCTTTTGAAGGAAAAGATTTAGACGGAGAGGCTGTTTGGTATTCTAAGCAAGTTGATATTTCTAGTGTTACTTATGTAGATTTAAGTGTAGATGTTTTTGAAAGTGGTGATTCGGAAAGTAGTGACTACATCAACATTTATTATTCTTTGGATGGTGGCGTAGAAATACTATTTTCAAATAACGGAGAAAATACAGATGATTTTACGTCTACTTCTGCATCTCAAAATCAAATTTCAGGGAGTACGGTAACGATAATTATTAAAGTAGCAAATAACACGGGTACAGAAACCCATAAATTTGATAATGTGTCTGTTACGGAAGGGGTGTACAATAGCCCGTCTGTAGGGGATGTTTTAATTACAGAATACGGTCGTCAAAGCACCGCAAATAATAGTTACTTAGAACTATACAATACCACGAGTACAAATATTGATTTATCTGCAGCAAAAATTATTTCTAGTGGCTCAAATGATGCGGTGTATGACTTTGGGTCAGATATTACGAGTAGTTTATTTATACCTGCAAATGGTTTTTTATTACTCAATAGAAATGCATCACAAGCTACATTTGAAAGTGCTTGGAGTGTTTCATTGAGTTCCAATGTAAATTACGTGCAAACGGATTTAAATGCGTTTGGAAATCAAAACAAATTTAAGTTAAGATTGGGTGGAACATCAGATACAGATGATGGAACGCTAATTGATGAAAGTACAATTGATGCGTCTTCTTTGGGTAAACGAATTTATCAGATGCCTCAAGGTTATTGGACGAACAACGAAGATGATTACACAAATGCTACGCCTGGTTCTTTGGGTACTAATGAGAATATTTCTGTTGTTAAACTTGCCTATGCAGATGGGGCTTGGCATGCGGCAACGGGTTACGGAGAAAGTGCTCCGTCAGCTACCACCGCATCAGCAACGGCTATTGTTATGAGAGGACAAGCTACTTTTACAGATAACTCTGTATTAGATAAGTTGACAATTTTAGCAAATGCAGGAACTAGTTTAACGAATCAAGATGTGGTGGTAAATACGTCTTTAATAGTAGCTAACAATGCTTCGTTATCTATTACAGGTACAGGCTCTATAACATCTCTCGGGTCCATTTCTATTGAGCGCGAGGGACATAACCTCTCTTCAGATTTCAATATTTGGGGGACTCCATTTTCTTCTGCCATTAGCATTAGTACAGTGTTTACCAATCACTTTAACTGTGATTTTTATGTTTTCGAAGCATCCACCCAGTCTTGGAAATTTGATGAAACTGTTGGTACAAATTTAAATTGTGCGGGTAATTTATATGCGTTAACCAGCGGAATGGCAATTACTTCTGGGGAAGGAACTGCAGATGGTGCATTTGACATTGGACGGGGTTATTTCATTCCAGGAAACGCAGTTAATGCATATAGCTTCACCAAAGCTTCCGGAGGAGTTTTAAATAATGGCGATATTTCAGTCGGTGTTTACGGTTCTTCAAGAACGGCCTCTGATGGATCAAATGACTGGAATCTAATTAGTAATCCTTATCCTTCTTCTATTTCGGTGACAGATTTTTTAACAGAGAATGCAGGTACTGGAAAGCTTTCAAATGCTATTTATGTATACAACCCAGGTAATGGAATGAATACCGTTTCTTCGTACGATACGTATAATAGTAGTCATACGAGTAATTACATTGCTTCTTGTCAAGGGTTTTATGTAAATGGAAACACCATTACTGATGGGTTGGCTTATTCTATTGATTTCAAGAATAGTATGAGACATCATACTAACACTGATTTTAGAGCTGTTTTACCCGGTGAAGGTATTTATTTAGACATCACAGATTCAGCCGGTGAGAATGACCCGATGCGCTTGTATTTTGATGCGGATGCACAAGATGGTTGGGATGATAAGTTTGATGCGTATAAATTAATGAACAGCGATTTTAACTTCTGTACAAAGCTAAATGATCACAATTTGGTTTTTAACGGAATGAGTGAGTTAGATAATGAGGCGCGAATTATACCCTTGTATTTTCAAACCTATACGTCTTCGGTATTTACATTAGAATTGGATTCCTTAGTTGGCACATTTTCTAATACAGATGTGTTATTGGAAGATAGATATAGGAGAACTTTTCATAATTTAAAACAACAAGGATACGCGTTTTCGAGTGCCCCTAAAGAATGGGCTAACAGGTTTTATTTACATATTGTACCAAAGAAAACAAACACTGGTTCTGGAAACACAGATACAACAACAACGGTTACAGGTATTGAAGATGTAATTTGGGATAATTTAAAAGTCTTCTATTCCAATAATGAAATCGTGGTTAGCTCCCTTTCGGGAAAGGACAGTATTACCGAGGTTCAAGTAATTCGAACGAACGGTCAAATTATAAGTACATCAGCCGGTGAGAATTCGGTAGTGAAAATTTCTACTATTGGTTTTTCCTCCGGATTGTATTTTGTTAGATCTGTAATAGCTAGCGGAGCTGTTTCCGTGAGTCAAGTAGTGATTCATTAAAATAAGTTAACGATAAATTTCTAAAAGTCTCATGAATTTCATGAGGCTTTTTTTGTTGTGTAAAAGTTGGCAATGGAATGGGGCTTCAAATTGACCATTTGGTTAAATTTGTTTTATGATGAAAAGCCTGTTAAGCTATCTAATTTGTAGTGTTCTATTGTCTTCTGTAATTGCGCAAAACGCTATTCCTTTAAATGGAGTGTATGCTCCAGAACATACTATTTATGCCTTTACGAATGCCTATATAATTATCACTCCAGATTTGGAGGTGGAAGATGGAACTTTAATCATTCAAGACGGTAAGGTTTTGGCTTGTGGCAGCTCTATTAATATCCCTGTTAATGCGGTGGTATTTGATCTAAAAGGTAAATACGTTTATCCTTCGTTTATAGAATTACAAGGTAGTTACGGCTTGCCTATAGTTCCAAAAAGAAAAAGGTCTCCCAAACCAGAATTTGTATCCCCTAATAATGGCTCTTTGTATTGGAACGATGCTATTCATCCGCAATATAATGCTGCCGAACATTTTTCTTACGATAGTGAAAAAGCGAAGGAGTTAAGAGGTTTAGGTTTTGGAGTCACTCTATCGCATCAACTTAACGGCATAATGCGGGGTACTGGAGTCGTAGCTTCTTTAACAAGTTCTGCTGATTTGAATAAAATTATTAAAGTTCAAGGCGCTGCATTTTACGGTTTTGGCAAAGGAAACTCCTCTCAAACGTATCCCACATCTTTAATGGGAGCTATTGCTTTATTCAGACAAGCAATGTATGATGCTGATTGGTATAGAAACGAAGAAGTGAAATCTGTAAATTACTCGTTACAAGCTATTCAAGATCATAATGAATTACCACAATTTTTTCATGCGGGTAATTACCAACATATTTTACGTGTTGCTCCATTAAAAGATGAATTTGAAACGGAGTTTATTGCCGTTGGTGGGGGAGACGAGTATAAAAGGATTGAAGAAATTAAGAATACAGGAATCCCTTTGGTGCTACCTCTAAAATTCCCAAAACCTTATGATGTTACTGACCCGTTAGATGCCGAGTATATTACTTTGGCTGATATGAAACATTGGGAGTTAGCTCCAACTAATCTGGCCGTGGTGAGTGAAAATGAAATTGCATTTGCTATTACTTCAAAAGCAGATCCTAAATTATTTTGGAAAAACATAAAGCTGTCTATTCAGTATGGGCTTCCAGAAAAGGAAGCTTTGAAAGCATTAACGGTGACGCCAGCAATGTTCTTGGGTATGGAAGAAGATTTAGGAACTTTGCAAAAAGGGAAACTAGCCAATTTTATTATCTGTGATGAGAATGTTTTTATGGGTAATGGGAGAGTTTTAGAAAATTGGACGTTAGGACAACGTAATATTATTGAAAGTGCCATGGCAGTAAATCCGGCTGGAAACTATAATATGAATTTTGGTGGGGTACTGTACGCCATGAATATTGTAGAGACTCAAAAGGGTTTTGCAATTTCAACTTCCCTGGCGGGTACGGAAGAAATTCCGCAGAAAGGAAAAATCACAATAGAAAATGATTTGCTTAATATCCAATTTATGAAGGGAAATAAAAAGTGTCCTGGTCCCGTTAGAATGGTTGGTAAGGTAAACTTTAAAGGAAAAATCCTTGATGGTAAAACACAGGACGTTAACGGAAATTGGACCGAGTGGACCGCCATTAAGCAAAAGGAAATAAAACATACTAAATACGGTGATAACTTAAAGCTAAAGGTGATGGAGGGGAAAGTGTTTTATCCAAATATGGCATTTGGTGATACGTTGCTTCCAGAGCAAAAAAGTTATTTCATTAAGAATGTAATGATATGGACGTGCGACTCTACTGGGAAATTCAAAGGTTCGGTGGCTATTTCAAATGGAAAAATTGAGCAGGTAGGTAAACAAGCTGCTACCCCAGAAGGGTATGAAGAAATAGATGGAACGGGAATGCATTTGTCCCCCGGTATTGTAGATGAGCATTCTCATATTGCTATTAGTCGAGGGGTAAACGAAGGGGGGCAAAACAATTCGGCAGAAGTACGTATAGGTGACGTACTCAATCCAGATGATATTAATATGTATCGTCAGTTAGCGGGAGGGGTAACTTCAGCACAATTACTTCACGGTTCAGCGAATCCTATTGGAGGTCAATCGCAAGTCATTAAACTTCGCTGGGGAAAAGGAGCAGAGGCGCTGAAATTTGAAACAGAAGCGAAGGCCATAAAATTTGCACTTGGGGAGAATGTGAAACAGTCTAATTCTGATCGTAGAAATTCGATTCGTTTTCCTCAAACCAGAATGGGGGTTGAGCAAGTATATATAGATGCTTTTAACCGCGCTAAAACTTATAAAAATGAAGTGGAATCCTTTGAATCTGCTACGAAGAAAGAAAAAAAGGCAATGCGATCTCCTAGACGTGATTTGGAGTTAGAGGCGTTGGTAGAGATATTAAATGATGAAAGGTTTATAACCTGTCACTCTTACATTCAGTCGGAGATTACGATGTTGATGAATGTCGCTGATAGTATGGGTTTTAGAATTAATACGTTTACACATATTTTGGAAGGATATAAAGTAGCAGATAAAATGAAAAAGCATGGGGCTTACGCTTCTACTTTTTCTGATTGGTGGGCGTATAAGTTTGAGGTGAATGATGCCATTCCTTACAACGCAGCTATTCTGCATAGTCAAGGAGTGCTTACTGCAATAAATTCTGATGATGCGGAAATGGGCAGAAGGTTAAACCAAGAGGCGGCTAAAACAATAAAATATGGAGGTGTTTCAGAAATAGAGGCGTTAAAAATGATAACTATTAACCCTGCTATTATGCTGCATATTGATGATAAAGTAGGCAGTATTAGTAGAGGTAAAGATGCAGATTTGGTGTTGTGGTCCGGACATCCATTGTCGGTATACTCTCACCCAAACATGGTAATGATAGATGGAGCAGTGTATTACAGTCAGAAAAAAGATACGGAGTTACAAAAAGCTCTTAAAGTGGAAAGACAGCGATTAATTCAGGCCATGATTAAGGCTAAAGGAAACGGAGTGAAAACACAAAAAGTGGATCACAAAGAGCCTCCTTTATATCATTGTGATAGTTACGAAGATGAATGTGAGTTTTAAATATTCCATTATGAAAAATAGATTTACATGGATAGACGTATTGAAAATGAATAGTTTAAAAAACAGGTATCTAGCAATACTTTTATTGGGAAGTATTAGCCTAATGGCGCAGGTTCCAGGGCCTGTATTGGAGTATCCAAATAAGGTTTTAATTTTAGGGGGTATTGCGCATATTGGAAATGGGGAAGTCATTGAAAATAGTGCGGTTTCCATTAATAATGGACTTTTTACATTTGTGAAAAACCAAATGCGTAAGCGGGTAAGTATAGCGGATTATGATACCGTAATTTACTTGAACGGGGAGCATATTTATCCGGGTTTTATTGTAACTGATAATACCTTAGGAATAACGGAAATTGATGCATTGCGTCAATCAAGGGACTACGATGAGGTGGGGAAATTTAATCCAAATTTAAAAACTGCGGTGGCGTATAATCCGGAATCAAAAATTGTGCACACGGTTCGGAGTAATGGAATATTAACTACGCAGGTAACTCCGAGAGGAGGTATCATTTCGGGGGCTTCTTCTGTTATGAAATTAGATGCTTGGAATTATGAAGACGCAACCATCCGAAAAGTGGATGGGTTTCATTTAAATTGGCCGAATCGTTTTTCGCAAAGTGGTCCATGGTATGCGGCTGGACCGTTGAAAAAATCAAAAACATCAGTTGATAAAATTGAAGAAATAGTTCACTATTTTCAATCGGCTAAAGCTTATTCGCAAACGGGCAATGCAGAGGTGAATATTGAATTTGAAAGTTTACGGTCTCTCTTTAGAGGTCAAACTACCCTCTACGTGCACTGCGATATGTCTAAAGAGATTATGCAGGTTATTCAATTTAAGAAAAAATTGGGTATCGAAAAAGTCGTTATTGTTGGGGGATATGATGCCGGAATGTTAACCAATGAGCTAAAGGAATCTAGTATTGGGATTATTTTAAGGAGAGTACATTCGCTTCCGTTAAGGCAAGATGATGATTCCCGTTATGCCTATAAATTACCGATGGTTTTGCAAAGTGCTGGTGTTTTATATTGCCTAGGTACTTCTGGTGATATGGAAGCTATGAACGCGCGTAATTTACCTTTTTTGGCTGGAGAAGCTGTAGGGTTTGGATTAACAAAAGAACAAGCCTTAGAAAGCATTACATTAAGCGCAGCTAAGATTTTAGGAATAGACAAGAAGCTTGGTTCCTTGGAGTCGGGTAAACAGGCGACCTTTTTCATATCTACTGGGGATGCGCTAGATATGCGAACCAATAATGTAACTCGTGCGTGGATTCAAGGTCGCCCCTTAGTTTTAGATAATACGCAAAAGCAGTTGTATCAAAAATACATGCGTAAATACCGTTTTGAAAAGAAGTAGGTTTTGTCCTGGCCCCCCTCTGTAATACCGAGTATTAAATACGGTTTTAATTTTTTGCATTAAGGATAGTAGCGGTTACCCCGCAGATGGAGCGCAGCGGAAATAGAGGAGTAGAAGCGGAAAGCCTGGCGCTTTGGAGCTGGGTGGAAAAGGGAAATGCCCAAATACGGGTGTCCTGAAAAATAAAGCATAAAAAAAGCCTAATTCAAATGAATTAGACTTTTATATTTGTTTAACTAGTTATTAGTCAGCTAAAGAAGCCGACAAATATTCTCTGTTTAATCTAGCAATGTTGTCTAAAGAAATTCCTTTCGGACATTCCACCTCACAGGCTCCGGTGTTGGTACAGTTACCAAAACCTTGCTCATCCATAACACGTACCATGTTTTTCACACGTTCTGCACCTTCTACTTTACCTTGGGGCAACAAAGCAAATTGAGATACTTTAGCCGAAAGGAATAACATAGCCGAAGCATTTTTACATGTAGCAATACATGCACCACATCCAATACAAGTGGCGGCATCAAACGCTGCGTCTGCATCTGCTTTCGGAATAGGAAGTGCGTTTGCATCTTGTGTATTACCCGAAGTATTTACAGATACGTATCCACCTGCTTGTTGGATTTTATCCATACCGGTGCGATCTACTACTAAATCTTTAATTACAGGCATTGCAGCTGCTCTAAATGGCTCTATGTAAATAGTGTCACCATCTTTAAACGAACGCATGTGTAATTGACAAGTGGTCACGTTTTTATCTGGTCCGTGTGCTTCTCCATTAATGAATAATGAACACATTCCACAAATACCTTCGCGACAATCATGATCAAAAACTACGGTTTCTTCGCCTTTTTCAACTAATTGCTCGTTTAATACATCTAACATCTCTAGAAAAGAAGAGTCAGGTGAAATACCAGTAACATTGTAATCTACTAGCTTACCTTCCGATTTAGCATCTGCTTGACGCCAAATTTTCAGTAATAAGTTCATATCTTTTTTGCTTGACATAATCTATATTTTTATCTCTCTAGAGAGGCTTATTTATAACTTCTTTGTTTTAATTCAATATCGTTGAAAGTCAATTCTTCTTTATGAAGAATGGCATCTGCAGGTTCTCCTGTATATTCCCAGGCAGAAACGTAAGCGTAATCTTTATCGTTTCTTAATGCTTCTCCTTCTTCTGTTTGAGACTCTTCTCGGAAGTGACCTCCACAAGATTCATTACGATCTAAAGCATCTTTAGCAAAAAGCTCCCCTAATTCAAGAAAGTCAGCTACTCTACCCGCTTTTACTAATTCGGTATTCATGCTATGTGCTGAACCCGGAATTTTCACATCACTCCAAAACTCTTTACGTATTTCCTTGATTTCTGCCATAGCTTCTTTCAAACCTACAGTGTTACGAGCCATTCCTACTTTATTCCACATTATTTTTCCTAAACGTTTATGGAAATAATCCACTGTTTTGGTTCCGTTAATGTTCATTAACTTAGTGATGGTATCCGTTACGTTTTTCTCTGCTGCTTCAAATTCTGGGGAATCAGTTGGAATTGTTCCGGTACGTATTTCGTTGGCTAAATAATCACCAATGGTGTAGGGTAAAACAAAATAACCATCCGCCAAACCTTGCATCAATGCAGAAGCACCTAATCTGTTTGCTCCGTGATCAGAGAAGTTAGCCTCTCCAGCCGCGTAACATCCAGGAATAGTGGTTTGTAAATTATAATCAACCCAAATTCCACCCATGGTGTAATGCACCGCTGGATAAATCATCATTGGAGTCATGTAAGGATTCTCATCTACAATCTTCTCGTACATTTGGAATAAGTTACCGTATTTAGATTCGATAACTGCTCTACCTAACGCTAATATTTTCTCATCAGATGGGCTATGAACGCCTAAAATATGTGCTTTCTCTTTTCCGTAACGCACAAATGAAGCTGCAAAATCTAAGTAGACCGCTTCTCCAGTAGCATTCACACCGAAACCGGCATCACAACGCTCTTTGGCTGCTCTTGAAGCTACATCACGGGGAACTAAGTTACCAAATGCAGGATATCTTCTCTCTAAGTAATAATCTCTATCAGCCTCTACTAAATCAGTTGGTTTCAACGTTTTATTACGAATAGCATCTACATCTTTTTTGTGCTTTGGCACCCAAATTCTACCATCGTTACGCAAAGACTCCGACATCAATGTTAACTTAGATTGGTGATCACCAGATCTAGGAATACATGTGGGGTGAATTTGTGTGTAAGAAGGATTCGCGAAATACGCTCCTTTTTTATGAATTTTCCAGGCTGCAGTCGTATTAGAACCCATAGCATTGGTAGAAAGGAAGAATACGTTTCCATAACCTCCAGAGGCAATAACTACAGCGTGTGCAGAGTGACGCTCTATTTTACCGGTGATTAAATCACGAGCAATAATTCCTCTTGCTTTACCATCTACAACGACAACGTCTAACATTTCGTGACGGTTGTGCATGGCAATTTTACCTTTTGCAATTTGACGATTCATTGCAGAATACGCCCCTAATAACAGTTGCTGACCGGTTTGACCTTTCGCATAAAACGTACGAGATACTAATACCCCACCAAAAGAACGGTTATCTAAAAGACCTCCATAATCACGAGCAAATGGAACACCTTGCGCTACACATTGATCAATAATAGAAGCAGAAACCTCTGCTAAACGATATACATTAGCTTCTCGTGAACGGTAATCTCCTCCTTTTACAGTATCGTAAAAAAGACGGTATGTTGAATCCCCATCATTTTGGTAATTTTTTGCCGCGTTTATACCTCCTTGAGCGGCAATTGAATGCGCACGTCTAGGAGAATCTTGGTAGGCAAATGCTTTTACATTATAGCCCATTTCTGCTAAAGAGGCAGAAGCAGCACCACCCGCTAGTCCAGTACCAACAACGATTACATCAATTAATCTTTTGTTTGCTGGGTTAACTAGGTTGATATCATTTTTATGTTTAGTCCATTTATCTTTAATTGGACCTGCTGGAATTTTTGAATCTAATTTTGACATAATCTAATTATTGAGCTGGATTTAAGAAAAAATAGATAGCGACTGAGGAGAACCCTACTGTCATTAAAACACTGTAAGCGGTTCCGATGGTTTGCATTAAACCTTTCCACTTACTGTTTTTCCAACCTACCGATTGAAATGCAGATTGGAAACCGTGATTCAAGTGAACACCTAATCCAATAAATGCCAGTACATAAAATGCGGTGTAATACCAAACTTGAAAAATACTGGTAACCAGAACATAATCATCGGTAACATTGTCTGTGAATTTTAACTCATAGAAAAAGTGACGCATGTGTATCACAAGAAAGACAAGTACCAAAACACCCGAATATATCATGTTACGAGATGACCAAGTAGAACTTGCCGCAGCATTTTCGTGCGCATATCGGATAGGACGAGCGGCTTTGTTTTGAAGGGTTAGTTTAATACCCATGATAATGTGTCCTAAAAACCCAGCGGCCAATACATATTGCATAACCTGAATCACAGGATTAGTCGCCATAAAGTGAGAGGCGTCATTAAATAACTCAGCACTCACAAATAATGTGAGGTTTATACTTAGGTGAACGACCAAGAAAGTTACCAGAAAAATACCGGTAATTGCCATCCAAAACTTTCGTGCAATGGAGGAATTAAAAAAACCTTGAAGAGGACTCATTTTGAAAACATTTTAGTTTAAAATATACTTCGCAAATGTAGTCAATTCGTGGTTTTACACACTTTTATCTTCCGACTTAAAAAACGGGGCGAACAATTTAGAATTGTTCTAAATAGCCTTTTTTTAAGAAACTGCTTTTTTCTAAGACCGCTGTTATGACTACTAGTAAAGGGTAATTATCTAGCGTTGTGAATTTTTTTATCGAGAGATAAAAGTTTAATTAACAGAGATTAAGGCCGATTTAATTTCTAATTAAACTATAATTAATCACAATTTTAAGTGATTGATTTTTTATAAGAGTAGCGTTTAAGCCGTCTTGAGAGAAGAGGGAGTAAATACCCTATGTAAACCTGATAATTTTGATATGTCTAGAAGCCTACAATAGGGCCCTCAATGAGAAAGGCAATTAAAAACGCAATGACAACAACGAGAATTAGTATGGCTATGATAGTGACGGTTTTTATTATTGTTTTTCGAGTCTGTATGTTTTTTAATTGTTTTTCAGTTAATTCTTTTGAATCTGTAGTTGGATGTGGAAGTGCTAGCCCGAGAATAAGAATGGGTATGCCCACTAGACCAAAGCTGAATACAGCGCCCACAATTATTAATGTGGTTCGTAAGCCTTTACGATTCCTCTGTTTCTTTCCGTTTCTATCAATGAAGTAGTTTTCGCTTATTTCTTGGGGGGTTAAAGTAGTTAGCGTGTCAGCTTTTATATTATTTGCTGCAGTTTGTAGGGCCATATTTTTTTTAATGGCGGGTATTTTTTTTAATGATATTTTTTTTTGTAAAAAAAGAGAAGGTGGATATTTTGTTTTAAATGCTCCTGCCAAGAGGGTTTCTTTTGGCGAAATAATGGGGTTTTGAATTTTAATTGATCCGGTTAATTTATCGGAGGGCTTGGGATGGATTCTGGCGAGTGTTTTTTTCTTTTGATGATGCCAGTTAACGTGATATCCGCTAGAATATCTTTTTTTTTGAAGGGTACACGAACCTAAAAGAGAGACTAAAATAAAGGAGAGTAATACAAGATATGCATTCGTTTTCATGGTGCTTTACTTTACCCAAAGATTAGCTAATATTGGCGTTCATGCAATGAACCTAAGTTAATAAAAGATATGAATAGACTTTTGCGATCGGGAAATTGAGTTTAAAAAAAGTGTGAATCAGTGTTTTATGATGGCATTTTTTAGGGAGTAAACTATGCTACGATTCTCGCTCTGATTCTACTTAAAGCTTGCGGGGTGATACCAATATATGAAGCCACATATTTTAAAGGCATTGTTTTAATAATAGCTGGTTTTGAAGTGAATAATGCTAAATAACGTTCTTCTGCACTTTGGGTTAAAAAAGACATTTCTCTTTTTTTCTTTATGATGAAAGTGGCTTCAATCATTTGACGACCAATTTTTTCGGCAGTAGGAAGACGTTCATATAATGCTTCTAAATCGTCTCTATGAATTCGGTAAATCACACAATCGGAAATAGTTTTTAGCTGATAGGCACATGGCTCTTTGGTGATAAAGCTGTCATAGGCACTAAAAAACTCATGGCTAAATGCAAACCCAAATGTGAGTTCGTCTTCAAAAGTTGGAATGACAAAACGCACATCTCCCGATTCAATGAACCAAATATAGTTTTCAATATCTCCAATTTCTACAAGCGTAGTTTTCTTAGGATATATCTTTTTTTCAAGCTTACTGGAAAGGGCTTCCCACAAACTTTGGTTAAACCCGGGTATATTTTTGAAGTATTCTCTTACTGCCTCCATCCTTAATTTAGTTTTAGTGTATTGCTATTCAAAGATGAATACAGGGGGGGCTATATCCAATTAATCTAGGTTAAGTAATTCTTGAACGTATTCTACTTAAACCTTGAGGGGTAATACCAATGTAAGATGCGATGTATTTAAGAGGTATTTCCTTGATTAATTGGGGTTGATATTTAAATAAGCTGTGATAGCGTTCTTCTGCGGTTTGAGTGAGTAAACTTAGTTCTCTCTTTTGTTTTCCAACAAAGAATTGCTCTGCCATTTTTCGACCTATAGAATTTCCTTCACTGATGTTCTCAAATAGATTATTCAGGTTGGTGTGAGAAAGACGCCAAACCTTCGCCTTGGTTAATGTTTCAATTTGGTAGGCGCATGGACTGCGATAAACAAAAGAGTCATAAGCGCTGAAAAAGTGACCAGGAAATGCAAACCCAAATGTGATATCATTGTCTTCTTGTGGAATAAAAAGTCGAACAGCACCACTTTCAAGAATGTATACATAGTTCTCAATTTCATTTTGTTTGAGTATAGTTGTCCCTTTTTCTAATTCTATGAATTCAATTTTATCGGTAAATAAAGACCACAGGTAGTCATTTAAATCTACAAATTTCTCAAAATATCTTCTAATTTCCTCCATTTTAAAGCTTTATGCAATAGATACTGCGTTGGTTTAATGCCATTTAAAAACATAATTTATGACGTGGGTGTAATTGGTGTGTTTCAAAAAGTTAATGAATTCAAAACAAGTTGTAATTTCTGGTGGTGTTTTAAAAAAAAGGTTTGCTTTGTTCGTGTATAAACTGATGATAAAAATAAACTTTATATATGAGAAAAATAGGCCTTTTAATTTTAGTGATGGTTATGCAACTGAGTGCAATAGCTCAAGGTTTGCAACAGGTAGTCCCAAACAAAGCACAAGAAAGAAAATATGAATTTGATCAAGTAGTTCCGGGATCAAAAACGCCATTTTATACCAGTTTGGTAAAGGAAGGTTCAGCTTATTTATCAGCGTATTCAGAACAGGAAAGTAGGTCAATGGATAATGTTGAAATAAAAATGTTGGACTCGGAAGAGTCAGAAGTGTCTATTGTTCAGTTTTTTAATAAAAATGGAGAGATCATTGTATTTGGTGAATCAAGCAATTCTTTAGGAAAGGATTACTATGTAGCTGTAATGAATAATGAAAATGATAGGACGGTTTACGGTAAAATTGTTCATTCTACTACATTATCAAAAAAACAAGTAGTTGAAAAAGAAGCGTTTATTTTTTCGGAGAATCGAGAAGTTGTGGGTATGAAGTATATCGTTTTTGATACAAAAACAAAAGGCCGGAAAGCTCATATCGTTACATTTACTACTCCCGATGAGAAAGGACAAGAAAGCATTATTGACTTACCCATTCCTAAGGGTGTAAATGAGGAAGTTAATTTCAGTGTTTACTTTTTAGTTGAAACAGGTTTTATTGCCGTGTATAACGAAGAGTTAAATGGAAAGGAAGTTTCTGTAGTGAAGTCTTTTGATATTAAAGGTGTTCCTGGAAAACAAAATTATATTTTAAGTGGGGAGTTAGCTTTGCAAGGGTGTTTATTAACTAAAGGAAAGAATGAGCAAGAAGTGGTAATATCTGGATATGTGCTGGGAGAAGGGGACGACCAGTCAATTATTAGAGAATTGTATCTGGGGTTTTTGGATACGGAAAGTATGGAGATAGAACGAAAGTCAATGGTTCCTGTATATGAAGAAGTACGGGTGATTAATAATTCAGAATTTACTGGCCAAATGAAAAGTCCGGTAGAACTTACTTTAAACTATAAAATAAAGGATGTGTATTTCTTAGAAAGTGAGTTTTCTATAGTGATAGCTGAAAACCTATCTCAAAACCTATCTGATAGTGGGGAAGTTCAAGACTATTTTGATGATTTATTAATGGTTTGTATAGACATGAATGGTAAATTGGTATGGGCATCTGTTGTAACGAACAGACAAACCAATTTAAATTATCAACCAAAAGCTAACGATGTTGCCAATAAACTCAATTACTGGGAGTCTCAATCATTTTTTATGGAGGAGAGATTAAACATTCTTATAAAGCGGCCAAATTTTGATGGTAAAATGGATGTAGTACCCGGAAGTCAATTCTTAAATCTGTGGTTCTCTGTTAACTTAACAGATGGGTCTATGTCGGAAACAGAGGGTTTTGAACTCTACCATAGAAATGCGAACGAATTGTATATAGAGAAGTATAGAGAGTTTAACGGGGAACTAAAATAATTAAAAAAAATCCGCTGCCTTGGCAGCGGATTTTTTTTATCCTAATTTTATGCGAGCTCAGATAATTCTAGCCATCGCATTTCTTTATCATTTAAATCGTCCACTATTTGAGTTAACTCTGTTGAAATTGATATTACTTTTTCGTGGTCGTCTCCAACGGTAGTTAGTTTTTCTGAAAGTATAGCTTTGCGCTTTTCTAACTCCGGAATATCCTTTTCAATTTGATTAAACTCTCGTTGTTCATTAAAGGTGAGTTTAACTTTTTCCTTCTCTTCTTTAATCGTCTTTTCTTTTAAGGTTGGTTTTTCTTTCTTTTTTTCTTGTTTTTGAATGGCTTTCCAAGCTTCAAATTCAGTGTAGTTTCCCGGAAAATCTTTAATCTCTTCATTATAATCTAGCGAAAAAACATGCTTTACAATACGGTCAAGAAAAAATCTATCATGACTTGCAATGACTAAACAGCCCGGAAAGTTTTGTAAAAACTCTTCCAATACATTAATAGTTAAAATATCTAAATCATTGGTAGGCTCATCGAGAATTAAAAAATTGGGGTTATTCATTAACACCTGCACCAAATGCAATCGCTTTCGCTCTCCACCACTTAATTGGTCTACCCTTAAGTAGTGTGTATCTCTTGGAAAAAGAAATCTTTCTAGCATCTGGGCCGCTGTGATGGTCTTTCCGCCTTTTAGAGGGAATACTTCGGCAATCTTTTTTACTACTTCAATCACCCGTTGGTCCATACCTCCTTGCAGGCCGTCTTGTGAGTATAAAGAGAACTTTACGGTTTCACCTACGACTACTTTTCCAGTATCAGGCGCTAGCTTACCCATCATCATATTGATTAGCGTAGATTTTCCACTTCCATTTTTACCAACCAACCCTATCACATCATTTCTTTCAAACTTGTAATCAAATCCTTTAAACAGCGTTTTTTCGCCATATGATTTAGACGCATTATGAAATTCTAAAATTTTACTTCCCAAACGTTCCATTTGAGTAGAGATTTGAGCTTTGTCTTCTCGGGTAACTACAGATGCTGATTTTTTAACATCGTCAATGGCATCAATTCTAGCCTTTGATTTTGTACCTCTTGCTTTAGGTTGACGTCTAAACCATTCCAGTTCCTTTTTTAAGAGCCCTTGTGCTTTTTGTTTTTGAGAGACAATGTTTTCATGTCGTTCTTCCCTTTTCTCCAAAAAGTAGCCGTAGTTTCCTTTATAGACATGCATTTCGCCTTTATCTATTTCTAGAATTTTATTGGTTACTGCATCCAAAAAATACCGGTCATGCGTCACCATAAAAAGAGTGGTGTTGTTGGTGGTTAGATACTCTTCTAACCAAGAAATCATTTCAATATCCAGATGATTGGTAGGCTCATCCAAAATAATTAAATCAGGATTTTCAATAAGTAGCTTGGCTAAAGCAATTCTTTTTTGCTGACCACCAGATAGCGTACCTACTTTAGCATCTAATCGGTCTAAGCCGAGCTTACCTAAAATTTCTTGAACCTTGTTTTCTAGATTCCAACCCTCCAAGCGGTCCATACTGTCATACAGATCGGTTAGTTTTTCATGATCTTCTGCAATAACGGCTAACTCATAGCTTTTTACAACACGAAAAAGCTCTGAATCGGAGGAGAACACGGCATCAAGAACCGTTAAATGAGGTTCAAATGAGATTTCTTGCATGAGTAAACCCACTTTAATATCCTTTCTGAAAATTACCTTTCCATCGTCTGGTGATTCTTGACCTGCTAAAACACGAAGTAAAGTGGTTTTACCACTTCCGTTTCTAGCTATTAAACCTACCTTATCTCCTTTGTTTAAACCAAAAGTAAGATCACTAAAAAGTGTTTTTTCTCCATACATTTTAGAGAGGTTTTCAACAGAAAGATAATTCATTAGGCGTGCTTTAATGCGGTTTCGAAAGTACAAATACTATCCGAATAACGCGGCTAAGCTAGAATTCTAATGGCATGTTTAATAACCGAGAATGAAACGTCAGAATGTAATCCTAAATCCTCTCCATCTGCTTGAACAGGAATTGGGAATTCAGAGTGAATATCAACCGATTTTGAGGTTATTTTTTTTATAAAAGGGACCGTACCTATTTGACCGTTAAACAGTTTGTACAATTGAGGAAAAACCACCCACAGACTGTCTTTTTCAACAATCGTGATATTCAACGTTCCATTTGCAAAATGCGCAAGTGGGCTAATGAGCATTCCACTACCAAAGTATTTGCCAATAGATGCTGCGACCAACAATACTTTTCCAGAATGAGGGTCTCTAGAAGGCATAGTAATGTGGGATTGCGGAGCCATAAAGCGGAGGAGTGCTTTAATCGTTCCAATAAGATACGAAAGCTTGTTTTTCGTTCCTTTAGCTGAAATAGTTTGTATTTCTTGCGCTACAGCTCCATCTATTCCGGTACCGGCTACATTGATGAAAAAGTGTATTTTGGAATTACTGGTTAACACGGTTCCAACATCATGGTTACAGGTTTGGTAGGCGGCTATTCTGGAGGATAAGTTGTTTAGGTGTAATACAGTGTGGTTTTTGACCCAATCATTTCCAGTTCCTACAGGAATTAGGTGGACCAAACTGGGATCAATGAGAGTATTGGTTTTGGATGTAAATATTCCGTTTATAATTTCGTTCATGGTTCCATCGCCTCCTAACCCTATAAAATGGCGAATTCCCATTTGATGTGCTTCCTTCACTAGTTGAATAGTGTGCTTAGAATATTTAGAAACCTGAAAAGAATACTCAATATTTGATTCATCCAGTATTTTTTTGGTTTGTTGCCAAAGTGATACTGCTTTACCCTTACCTGAAGTAGGGTTTATTATGAAAAACCAATGCTCGCCCATTCTTTAACAAAGAAATTAAAATTGTTAAGAATAGGCGGTTTTAAAGACAACTATTGAATAATTAACTTCTTGCGGAAATAAGACCCGTTAATTGAAATAGAGACGATGTACATTCCTTGTTGAAGTGCCGATTGATTTAATTCAATTTCTTGGTTTGCCTCTATTTCGTTGATGGCTTTTTGATAGACCACTTTACCCGTAACATTTATTATTGATAATGATCCAAATCCAGGAATTCGGGTATCGAAACGAACCTTGAAATTTCCGTTGTTTGGATTGGGGTAAATTTCAAAACCAGGAGATAGGGAGTTGATGGTGTTAATTCCTGTTGGCTCACCATGCCCACATGTGTCTCTTGGGTACGGACTGAAGTTATATTGGTCTTGATCTAAGTTAAATAGTAGTAAACCACCTGAGCGTTGACCAATAACAAGCTCTAAACTATCGCTTGTATTTAGATTAGCTAATGCGGGGGCAATAGGTCCGTTGGCTACCTTTATACTATCGATCATTGTAAAATTGGAAAGGTAATTACCATCTAATCCAGAATAAAAGTACAATTCACCAAAGGTACCTCCTGTAATAAGGATGTTGTTGGTATCTCCATTAATTTTCCCGATATATGGAATGGCATGATTATCATATCCAGGTATATAATTGAAAATGCCTCCTAAGGTGTCGGTGATTGCCGTATCAAAAAGAGCAGAGTTTACGTTGCCTTGATTAATGTACAGCTTAATATTTCCGTTTTTTTGTCCTACCAAAAGGTCTAGACTATTATCCTTATTGATATCAAAGAAAAATGGACTAGGGTTTACCCCGAAGTTCACATTCATAAAAGAATCCGTTTGGAATACAAAACTGGCTTCTGAACCAATTGGAGCTATGTTTTTGTAATAATTTATCGTTCCGTTAGATTCTCCAAACAATAAATCATTATCCCCATCTCCATCAATATCTGTAAATGAAGGAGAAATTCGTACTAATTTCCGAGAGCTTAGTCCGGCTAAATCATCTGTAATGAATTCAAACTTTGGATTAGCTGGGGTACCAACATTTTTGTAATATGAAATTTGAGAGGTGTAGGTAACCTGAAACAGGCTAGGGTCGTAGCTTTTAAAATAGCCCACATTCCCAATTAATAGATCGGGTACATTATCTCCAGAAATATCTGCAAATACAGGAATAGCCATAGTTCCCACATCAATTTGATGCTCTGTAAGAAAATCTTTTTGTGCCAGTTGAAAGTTAGGAAGGTTTTCAGCTCCAAAATTATCGTAAAACCAAATACTACCCGTATCTCTACTCCCAAAAAGTTGATTGGGTGCGACTATCAAATCGCTTCGACCATTGTTGTTTACGTCTAGGTAAAAAGCGGCTGGAAAACTGGTTACTTTAACAGAATCTGCCGTAGGCTTGGGGTATTGGTAGTTGACCTGTGTCATCTCAGCCTCATTGATACTACCCCCATTAATAAGCATAGTTAAGTTCGAACGGTCAGGGTCTCCAATCAAAGCATCTTTTAGCCCGTCTGCATTTAAGTCAATGGTAAGCAAGGAATAGCCACCATCTCTTTGAGCGGATCGATCAAAATCATAAAAACAGTCGTAATTAAAGTTAACCACTCCGTCATACCATTGGTAAAAATGTCCCCAACATCTTTCGTTATAGTGTAAATCAAAGCTGTCTGGGCTGGATGATCTGTTTTCATAGTATTGGTAGCTTAAGGCCACTTGATCTTGGGCTACAATATCTAAATCTCCATCCCCATCAATATCTTCAATGGATGGAATATCGAAAGGGCGAACAAATACGGTAGATATATTGGTGCCGTTCCATGCGTTTAAATGAGAGGTAATTAATTCAAATTTTAATACAGTGTCGCTGATATTTTTGTAAACTTTAAGTCCGTTACCGTTATTATGAAAAGGAGAATTACTGGTAAAAAGGTCGGGTTTACCGTCCATATCGTAATCTTTAATAATTAAAAGGTCTGATATATCAGAAGGAAAAAAACGACTATACTCTGGAGCATAAGAATAAGTACCGCTACTACTACTTGTGTCGTTAAGGTACACGCGTACTTCTTGACCATCTCTTTCAAAAATAATAAGATCATCATAACAATCAAAATTCACATCAAGTGACTGAAATTGGGGATTGTTAAAGCCTCCTGACCATGGATCTGTAAGGAGTTGATTATTTTTTGAAATAGTTACCTCTTTAGTGTAAGCGTATTTGTACACATTATTTTGAGCGTTTGAAATAAGGGCTACGAAAAGTAATATTAGGATGGTTATTATTTTTTTCATCGAACTGTGTTATAGAAGAACAAGTTTACTCAATTAATAGGAATAATTAAAATTTATTTCTGACCATTTAGATGAAGATTACTAGAGTTTTAAATGGTGGCCTAATGGGTAAGTTTTACTTAGAGATTATTTTTTCTTAAAAATTATAAAAAAAGGTTAATACTAGAATTGAATAGGAGAGATAATTACTGCGAACTCAATTAATTGTTTAGACTTGCCATGGTAATTTGAAAAGGGTACTTTTGCCCACTTAAATTAAGAAAATGAGGCACTTTTTTGTACTAATAGTTTTGTTTATTACGGTTGTAACCAATGGTTTCTCTCAAGAGGGAATCAAAGAAGAAGCGCGTAATAAGCATCAGGATCATATGTTAATTGATTTTGGTTACGAAACCTTTACGAGTAGACCTGGGTTTACAGATTTTGAATGGTACAATAGGGGGTTGAATATTCAACTTTTTTATGATAAGCTTTTTGGCCAAAGTGGTATAAGTGGGGCTATCGGAATTGGATTTAGTTCGCAAAGCTATTATTCTAACAAGCAAATAAGACGCGATACTAATCAGTCTTTTTTATATTCAGATTGGTTACCTACCGAGAATGCCTACGATAAAAATAAGGTGGTTTTAAATTGGGTGGAAGTGCCTATTGAAATTAGGTACAGATCAAAATTAGATGATTGGGGTTACCGTTGGAAGTTTTCTGTAGGTGGAAAGGTGGGGTTCTTATTTGATACACATGATAGGTTAATTGACAAAAATAACATCAAGTATAAAACGTATTATTTTCCTGATATGAATAATGTGCGGGTAGGTTTAGTGGCCAGAGCGGGTTATGGAAAAGTTAATTTCACAACATTCTTTTCGTTAACTGAATTTTTCATTCCTGGGAGAGGGCCTGAAATGAAGCAAATATCGGTAGCCATTTCTCTAGTACCATTTTAATCCACGTATTTATACTTGAGTTAACCAAAGTGTCGTAAAAAAAGAAACGCTTAGTCCTAATAACCATCCAGTTAATACTTGCGATAAACTGTGGGCATCTTGTTTGATGCGGGCAGTACCTATTAAGCCAGATAGAACAAATAAGGATGCGATGATTGTTGAACTGGTAGGTATAGTTAAATAAGATAGAGCTAATACTACTCCGGTAAAACCAGCTATTCCCATCATGTGAGCGCTAATCTTCCAAAATAGCGTAATGATTAAGGTAACAGCAACTCCAATTACACTGACGCCAACTATAGTCATAATAAGAGGGGGAAGTGAAAATTTCAGCAGTAAATAATACAGACCAAAAGTATAGGCAACGGTTATCGACATGGGGACTATTCGTTCTTTTCGGTGATCTAAGTAGAAGTTGGTTACTTGTTTTGAATACACGAGATACCCGACAGAAATAAGTGGTGCTATAATGGTGAGTGCTACAGATATGGTAATAAAAAATATTCGTCCAGATGGCGTTACGGTATAATATAAGTAACTGTTTTTTTGATAGAGAACATAGAGAAGTAAATAGGTGGTGATTAGAATAGGATGGGTAACGTAAGACAGAATTTTTGCCAGCCTCATATTATAATTCTTTACGTAATCTAGCTACAGGAATATTTAATTGCTCCCGATATTTAGCGACCGTTCTTCGGGCAATATTATAACCGCGTTCTTTTAGAATGTCCATTAATTTTTGATCCGTTAACGGTTTTTGTTTGTCTTCTTCTTCAATTACCTGGTTTAAAATATTTTTAACTTCTCGGGTAGATACCTCTTCTCCATCTTGGGTAGTTAGCGATTCGGAGAAATAATATTTTAAAGGAAAAGTTCCATACGGAGTTTGAACGTATTTACTGTTGGCCACTCTTGAAATGGTAGAAATATCCATTTCCACTACATCTGCAATGTTTTTCAAAATCATTGGTTTGAGTTTGGTTTCGTCTCCTGTTAAAAAATAGTTTTTTTGGTATTCTACAATGGTACTCATGGTTCCTAAAAGGGTGTGTTGTCTTTGTACGATGGCATCAATAAACCACTTAGCAGAGTCTAGTTTTTGCTTGACAAACATCATGGCGTCTTTTTCGGTTTTGGTGACTTTACCTTTCTTGTTTTGATAGTCTTCAATCATATGAGCGTATTGTCGACTCACTTTTAAATCAGGGGCATTTCTGCCGTTAAGAGTAATGTTAATTTCCCCTTCATCAATGGTCAGTTGGAAATCAGCAACTACTACAGTTGCTCCAGCGCCTCCCATATTTCCAGTACTCCCCGGTTTAGGATTTAGCTTAGTTATTTCTAGGATGGCTATTTTTAGCTGTTCATCTGTTAAATCAAGTCTGTTTGCGAGCTTCTCGTAGTGTTTTTTTGTGAAGTGGTCAAAACCCTCATCTAAGATTCGTTCTGCGTTTAAAATAGCGGATTCTGTTTGCGGTTTACGTTGGAGTTGGAGCATTAGACATTCTTGAAGGGATCTGGCTCCTACACCAGGGGGGTCTAAATCTTGCACCTCTTTTAATATGCGCTCCATATCGGCTACCGAGACCATTACATTTTGAGAAAACGCTAGATCATCCGTAATAGCTTCTAGGTCACGTCTTAAATATCCTGATTCATCTAAGTTACCAATGATGTATTCAGCAATGGTTCTTTCTGTTTCTGTTAGTTGGCGTAGATTAATTTGGACCGTAAGTAAATCCGTAAAAGAAGCTCCTACAGAAATCGGAGTGCTTTTTTCTTCATCATCTTTACTGTGATTCGATGTATTTAATTTGTAGGAAGGGGTCTCGTCATCATCCACATAATCAGAAAAATCAAACTCTTTCTCTGCCTCATCCACCTCATCGTACACATCGCTATATTCGTCTTCTTGTTCTGCTTTATCTTCTTCTCTACCTTCATCAAGAGCAGGGTTTTCTTCCAACTCTTCTTTAATTCGTTGTTCAATTGCAGCGGTAGGAACCTGCAACAATTTCATCAATTGAATTTGCTGTGGTGATAGCTTTTGTTGAAGTTTTAAATGAAGTTTTTGACTGAGCATGAATTAATTTTTCTACACAACGAAGTTATACGAATTGCAGAATAATTGGCATTAAATATTCGATCAAAAAAAAATCCCGATGCCTTAGCGACATCGGGATTTTAAAATAAAGTGAGTGAAACTAGTTCACAATTACTTTTACAACCTCACCTTCAGTTGTTTCAATGATATAAATACCATTTTCTAAGTTAGAAACATCTAAACGATTAATGTTATTTTGGATCATTACTGTTTGTCCCGTAATACTGTACATAGTGAAAGAAACAACTTTATTAAAGTTAATGTTTCCGTTACTTGCAGGATTTGGATAAACGTTTAATGGATTAGCTTCTAGTGCATTGATCACAGAAAGAATAATACCAGTTGAGTTAGATGCATTTGGAGTGGATACTTCAAAGCTTACCCAAGTTCCAGCACCATCGATGCTACGACCTAAAGATACGTCAGTTAAAGATGAATCCCATTCTAATGTATCTAAGATGGTTAAATCTTTAGTTGCAAAACCTAAGAAGTCAGCATCTAATAATTCAAGTGGTAAATGGCCCGCACCGTCTTCTACCTCTCCGTCTGCCCAAAGTATAGCAAATCCCATTGCTGGAACTACAACTGGAGCCTGACATCTTGAGAAGTAAAAAGGTTCATCAGTACCAAATAACATACCTGTTAAATCGATAGGTGTAGCGTTTGCATTGTAAATTTCAATCCAAGAATCAAAATCACCTTGTGCATCTGCAACAACCGTTTGATTATCTACCATTACTTCGTTAATGAATAAATCAGAAACAGTAGAAGGAACAGTATCAAAATCAGATACGAACATTGGGAAAATTTGGTAGCCTTCATCATATGGAGCAGAACCATCAAATTGACCTCCTGTACCACTTAAGTTAAATAATCCAGAAGGACCAGAAGTAATTGAATCAGCAATTTCAGTGTCTTTATCAATTCTCATTGTTAAGGTGTCACCGTTCATTGTAATGATATCAAGATTTGCATTGCTACCCGCATTCGGCCAAGCAGAAGGATCTGCTAAACGTACTTGAAATAAACTAATAGGCTCAGACTCTGTTTCTTCACTTAATTCGAAAGTAGGTGTTGGATAATCAATACAGTTACCTGTTGAAATTACCGATACACTATCAATTTGAATTTGCGCGAAACCATTGTATTGGTCAATTGTACCAACAACTCTCACTTCGTCACCTTGGTTTACTGTAAATGAACCAATGTTATTAAATGCAATTACATTGATACCTGCAGTTCCATCATGAATGGTAAATGAATAACCACCTCCAAAAAGATCTTTACCATAAACAAGACCTTCAAGCGCACAATAAACACCAAGAGAATCTAATTCAAAATTAGCATCAACAGTTCTTACATCTTCGATAGCGTAAGTTGCAATAACTGGCAACGCAGCACATGAGTTAGCTGAGCCTGGAGTTCCATAAATAGTGTTGGCTACTGTTGAAGAAACAGATCCAGCATAATACCAATTTTCTCCCATCGTGTAATCGGTTGATAAATCACATAATTCAATAGATTCTAAATCAGTGTAACCTGGAAAAGGAGCCCCATTATCATAAGTTACCGAAGTAACTACCTCGTCTAATGAATTAACCATTTCAATGGTTTCTCCACCACCGGATAAAGAACCCCCATCAACACCAATAACATTAGTTACTGCTGGGAAGGCCACCATAAATGAATCTACATCTTCGGTAATTACTAAATAAGCACCTGCCGCTAAAGTAAGGTTAGAATCAATTTCTAAATCCATACCACTGCTTAATGCCATACCGCCTAAAAATACAGCAGCTGTTCCCATGTTGTGAATCTCAAAATAATCAATATCTTGAACTCCACCAGAGTTTTGAGCGTACATAATTTCTGTCACGATGATATCACTTCCGTTATATGAATTATAATAGAAACTTGTATTGAAAGGATCCATTACGTTAGCATTACCTGAAGTATCTGTTACATTCACGATATCTACGGTATACATAGACATGTTCATTAAAGCAGAAGATAGTGTTAATGTGACTACATCTAAAGAAGCAGATTGCGAAGCCGCAGTTACCGAAACTCCAGGAGCTATAGTGTAGTTGCTTATATCTGTTGCAGTAACCATAGTTACTGGTTCAGAGAAAGTAATAACAACACTGGTTGCAGATAAAAAAGTTCCGTTTGCTATTTCTGGTTTGATAGAATCATTTGAAGTAGAAACCGGTGCACAAGTGGACGTATGCATTCCAGCATCGGTCCAAGTATCTGATGGAAAAACATCCCATTGTGAATTTGCAGTAGTAGTACCTGAAGTAGTTGTCCAAGTTGTATCTGGAGAACAAACAGTCGCTTTTCTTACCAAAGTATGGTTAGCTGTACCGTTAGTAGTACCAGCAACATCCCAACCCGAACCTGGATCTGGTCCTGAGGTTCCAACGGCATCAATTAGTAAAAACGTTCCTGTACCATCATTTTTAGCAAGTCCCATGGCGTCATCACCATTGAAGAATGTAGCACTATTAAATGCGATAGTAGCATTAGCTAAATTAGTAATTGTTGGATCAGCACTTGAGTTTGCGATTACGATTAAATCGCCATCATTTAACATTCCTGTTAAAGAAGTAATGGATTCTGGCCAAGAGCCACCATTTGAAATTCTCCAAATTTCATAATTGGATAGATCAACTGTTACTCCAGTTGCATTATAAATTTCAAGGTATTTGTTATTACTAGAGCCTTCTGCGTACTCTGAAATAAACAAATCTGTTGCTTGAGCCATAGAACCAAAAGAAAGGCCTATCATACTCACAGCTAACATTAAACGAGTAAATTTTTTAATCATAATCTAATTTTTATTAGGTTTTAATACTTTGCAAAAGTAATGAACATTTAGTTACTAATGTTATGCCTTAGCTATTTTAACATTATGTAAAGGTAACCAATCAGTTATGTGGTAAATAAGAAACGGTATTCAGACGATTTAAGAGAGTTTGTAGACCCCCTATCAGTCTGTTATTAATATTTTTACTACACATAAACTTATATGGATTTCGACCAATTTTTAGTGCCCGGGTTTGCTCCTCTGGAGCTTATCAGATTATTAGGGGTTGAGCCAGGGCCGCTATATTCCCAAATGGTATCCGGATTATTTACTTCAGAAACATCTACTCCATTGGTGGTCTAAACTCCGTTTAAAGAACCATGGGTAGTTTCACCAACTAGGTCGGTAGTAAAATTTTCTTCGAATAAAATAGTTGTTTGAGCGGTTGTAAATAGGCTAATAGTGAGCCTAGCAAAATCCATGCATAGAGTAATTAAATTGGATTTCATAAGGCGTAAAATTGGTTAAGTCAAATATAGCCGTAAATTACGGCATAGCCAAAACCACCACATTCTTGTACACCTGTTGTTCATTTTCTAAGTTGAAAATTCTAAACATGACAATATACATTCCTGTTGGCATAAGCTCCATTCTCTCATTGGTGCCATTCCAAATAATAGAACCTTTAGCCTCAATAGATTGATTGTTTAAAAGGGTTTGAATTAATTGACCTTGCGCGTTATGAACGGTAATGGTTGCCACAAAACCAGAAGCTTCAAAATTATAGTTAATAGAAGTAACATCTGTATAGCCGTCATTATTAGGGGTAAACGTTTTTGGTGAAATAGTCACCTCTGTGCTTCCTTCGCTACCGGTATTAAATTGAGAGTTTTCAAATCCTGGAGTTGCAAAACCGGCCGTAGATGCTGCAGAGTGCCAATTGTTGCTGGAGTTAATACCCAATTTGTAATTCACACGTTCTAAAGTAACTCCTTTTGGATCTGATATTAACTCAAAATGCATGTCTTCATCGTACTGGAAATCATCTGTCATAAGTCCCATTTGATTCAATAAAGTGACACTACCCTCACTATTAGAATAGGTAGGTAAATCGGTCACTAAAAAATTACCTCGGGTACTGTTTGGATACTCGAATTGAACATTTCCACTATCTTCTGAGATAACTATAAATTGTTGTGGTAGAATAATATAACTACTGGTGGTTAATGGTTTATAAGCCGAATCTCCGGAAGAGTTATAATACAGTAAACTCCAGTTTTTTAAATCAATGCTTTGGTTGGTAGTGTTGTAAACTTCTACAAAATCAGTTCCGCCAATGTAAGGGTTAAATAGTACTTCATTAATCAGAATATCTTGAAATGAAGGGAGGCTTACAATGGCTACTGAATCGGTAATAGAACCCCCAGAACAATCAGTCATGTTTAATGCCAAAACTTCATATTTCGCGCCATTTTCTAGGTTTGGAGTAACAGAAAGTGTGATCAAATTAGGTTGGTCTGGATCTATAAATGTGGCGTTAATATTTACTCCATTAGTGAGGGTGAAGTTGGATGGTATCACTTTG
Source organism: Salibacteraceae bacterium (assembly GCA_047610145.1). Classification (GTDB taxonomy): domain Bacteria; phylum Bacteroidota; class Bacteroidia; order Flavobacteriales_G; family Salibacteraceae; genus CAJXZP01. The sequence goes on from JBLFZF010000002.1 coordinate 46,848, forward strand.
TTGGGATCTAGCCATTTACTAAATACCAGTTCAATTTCATTTAGGCTAATGGCGGAGGCAGATACTAAAGAAAAATCCACACTTAAATTGGGGTCGTAAATGCTATTAATTGATCCTGGGGTAGCCTGATTGGTAGCTATGGAACTCGACCAGTTAGCGCCCCCTAAACAGGTGACATCTGGGTTAATAAGTTCTAATGACCATCCGCCTGATTTTTTGTCGAAATCCGTATGCCAAGTATCGGAGTATAAAACTAAATCTATGATATTGGTGGCACTGGCAAGGGTAATTAGATCGGTGCTGTTATTTAGTGAAGGCCAAGATGTTAATACGACTACTCGTCCAAATGGGGAAAACTGTGCCGCTACAATATCTTCTGTTAAAATGGCATATTCGCCAGGAAATAGAACTTCTGAAGGTAGACTGACATCAGTACTTCTATCACTAAAAATCAAGCCATTAAGACTTAAGGGTTCGGTTGTGGTATTGTAAATTTCTGCAAATTCCGCCTCTGGTAGCTGTAGATTAGAGGGGTCTGGATTGGCATAAATTTCAGTAATTACAATTTCAAAAGGAAGCGGAGACCTTCCAATAGCTACGTTAAAAGTAGTGTCGTTCATAGCGTTTCCGTAACAGTCTACTAAATTTGAAATAGTCAATTCGTAGATTTCATTTTGTACTAAGTTAGGACTCACTGTAAGTCTAATGGTATTCAGGTTTATAGAAGCCATAGCCACAATTGTTCTTCCGTTATTTATAGCATAATTAGTCGCTGAGTTTAGGGTAGAGTCAATAGACTTGGTAAAGGATAATTGAATAACATCACTTCCTATTATTGAGAAATTAGCGACTTGTGGAATACGATTATCAGACTGACTATTAAAAATACTGTTTTGTTGTCCCGGAGTACCTCCATTAGCGTTTGTAGAAGCGCGCCAATTGTTTGCATCGCTACAAGGAGCCTTTGGGTTTATGCGTTCTAAGCTCCATCCACCAGCAGATTTGGTTCCGTCTTGAAACCAGGCGCTAGTATAACTTACGGTGTCTACTAAGGTTGAAGATGGATCACGTAAGCCTAAAAAATCAGCAGAGTTATTTAGCGAGGGCCAGCTACTCAAGCCTAAAACGGATCCATAAATAGCGAAAAGTGCCGTATCGGCTTCCTTACATAAAATGACATGTGAATTTGGGGAAAGTATGTAATTAGGAATGGTAACAGAGGAAGAGGCGTCTGCATATTCCCAATTACTTAAATTAATGGGGGTGTTGCTCGTATTGGTAAGTTCAATATACTCGGAGTTTGGTAAGCCTATTTGAGGAGTAGGATCCGCAAAAATCTCATTAATAATCACATCTCCAAAATTAGTCGGTGTAGCCACATTTACAATAAAAACAGAGGTGGCAGAGGGTATAGTATTGCCGCTTAAATCAGCAACATTAATAACGGTTAGTACATAAGAGTTATTCGGAATAGCGGTGGTGTAATTTAGATGAACCTTAGTGAAATTTACCGCATCTCTTGCGCTAGAAGCAGGGTTGCCCACTCCATTATTAACCGCATAATTATTCGAAACTTGAGAAGAGTTAAGATCCACTATTTCATTGAAGTAGACATCTACTTGATTTGCAGAAACAGCAATTACGCTATCTATAGTTGGTGGGTCAATATCCATTATTGGGCCTCCAGTAACTACAAAATCATCAAAAAAGAACTTGGTACTGCGCGTAGAAGTATATTTACAAAAAACACCAAAGTAAGCGGAACTAGTATGTGTGCTATTCAGCACAGTGCCTTCAGAAAAATAAGTTCCGTTAAGTGCGGTGTCGATTAACAATTCCCAGTTTCCATTCATATCTCTGGTTACTCTAACATTCAATTCAGGAGCTAGTGCAGCTATACCATTGGTTCCATCAATTATTTTGGTTCCTGCAGTTCCGTTCTGAAAGTATAAACTCACATCATCTAGCGTCCCTGATGCGCCACCAATTTGTACATAATATCCGTTTAATGAACCCGATAAATCGGCAGCAGATGAGGTTAAATAGACTTTGGCGTAATTGGAGGTAGATGGATCAAAATCTAAACGTACGTTAAAATCATATTGGGCATTACCTATAGCTTGACTTGGGGTGACTAAATAAGAGTTACTCGTAACAGCGGGAGCATTTAATTGAAGTGTGTTGGTAGCCGAAATTTGAAAATCGGAAATGTTACCTGTCCACGTTGGATTGGTCGTGAAATCGGCATCTGTAAAATCGTCTGTAAATTGACCTAAGCCTATATTTGCAAGTCCTATAAAACAGAACATAGCTATTGAAATGGGTATTTGCTTTAACATATAGGGTCAAAAATAACCTTTGTATTAAATATTAGAGATATTTATAGGGGTTCTACTTATTAAATTTAGAATAAAATGATTCTGGCTTTTTTTAAATCGGTTAAAAAGAAACTAATTTGCAAAGCTTATTCGCATAATGAGAAAGATGAACAAAATAGCTGTTTTAACTTCTGGTGGAGACGCCCCAGGAATGAATGCGGCTATACGTGCCGTGGTTCGTGCGGCTATTAACTATAAGGTGGAAATATGTGGAGTTTTACGCGGTTTTGAGGGTTTGATTCACGGTGATTTTATTCCTCTCAATAGCAGAACGGTCAGTAATATTATTAATCGGGGTGGTACCATTCTTAAAACAGCCCGGTCAGAAGAATTTAAAACGTTGGAGGGCCGTAAAAAGGCGAATAAAACGTTGAGAGATAAAAGCATTGATGCGCTCGTTATTATTGGTGGGGATGGGTCTTTTACAGGAGCACGTATTTTTGAGAAGGAATTTAATGTTCCGTGTATTGGGATTCCAGGGACGATTGATAACGATATTTTCGGAACAGATTTCACGATTGGATTTGATACTGCGGTGAATACCGTAATTGAAGCGGTAGATAAAATTAGAGATACGGCCAGTTCACATAATAGATTCTTTTTTATTGAGGTAATGGGCAGAGACTCTGGGTATATTGCCTTGTACTCTGGAATTGCTTGTGGTGCAGAAAAGATATTCATTCCTGAAATCGAGGGCGAATTTGAATCTTTAGTGGCTACCTTGAAAGAAGGGCAGAAAAGAAAGAAAACCTCTAATATCGTTATTGTTGCCGAAGGCGATGAGGAAGGAGGAGCCTACGAAATAGCTAAAAAGGCTCAAAATGAATTCCCTGAATTTGATGTAAAAGTGACCGTTCTGGGACATACGCAAAGAGGCGGGTCACCTACCTGCTCAGACCGAGTAATGGCTAGCCGAATGGGCGTGAAAGCAGTAGAGTGTTTGATGCTAGGCTGCAGCAATATAATGGTAGGAATTAAAAATAACCGAATGGTGACTACTTCGTTAGAAGATGCGATTAAGCAACACCCTACGTTAAATTCCGAGTTGCTAAAAGTTGCTCAAATTGCATCGATCTAAAAAACCATAGTTAGAGTCATCCGTAACTTAATGCTTCTTTTTTTGGACACTCATTAATCAGATTCTTTAAATTACTTATGAGACTAAGTTTTAGAAATAATCACTTTTCCCTGTCTATTTTAGTGTTTTTGAGCTATGCGTCAATGGCTCAAATTAATTACAAAGGATCTTTCGGAAAAGGATTAAATTTTACTGCAGACGATGGTTCGTTTAGCTTGAAAATTGGCGTTCGTGTGCAACCCCGTTAGGATTATGTATATAGCGAAACCACTAAGCAGTTTACACAGCAAGCTTGGGTGGCTCGAGGTCGTTTAAAGTTTGATGGTTTTATGGTGAACCCCGATCTACGCTATAAAATTGAGTTTGATGTTGTTGGCGGTTATGTGCGTGATGCGATGGTGAAATATAGGTTCGCCAAACATTCTGATATCTGGTTTGGCCAAGGAAAGCTACCAGGAAACAGAGAGCGTGTGGTGTCATCTGGTAATCTTCAATTTGTGAATCGATCTATCTTTAACGATGCGTTTAATATTGATCGGGACGTGGGCATCCAATTTCATCACTTTTTTGAAATAGGTAGTAAAATGATTATTCGTGATATGTATGCTGTATCAACGGGTAATGGAATTAAAAATAAGAGATTTAAGCCAAAACCATCGCTAACCGCAAAAATTGAAATTTTACCGATGGGCGTATTTTCCGGAAACGGTGATTATGTAAGTGGTGATTTAAAGCGAGAGAAAACGCTAAAGATGTTGTTAGCGTTTAGTGCCGATTACAATATGGATGCCTATAAATCGAATAGTCATATTGGTGTTATATTGGATGATAATAAAGACCTATTAACCTTAAATGCCGATATTTTATTGAAATACCAAGGTTGGTCATTCATGACCGAGTGGGGAATGCGTTCTGCTCCCAACGAAAGTGCAGTGGTATACGATGCCTCTAACTTAGCCACTGAGGCTTATTATACGGGTTGGGGGATGAATGCGCAAACAGGATATTTATTTGAAAACAATTGGGAGTTATCTTTAAGATACGCCTTTACAGACCCAGATGATTTATTAGATTCTAATGAATCTCAATTAAGTTTTCACCAAAAATAAACGGATCATACAGTAGGAGTCAGTAAATATATTGTAGGTCACAAACTTAAAGTTCAAGCAGATTTAACCTACAGAGAACGGGAGGTTGATCAAAATCAAATTTACGGAAGACTTCAAATGGAAATACATTTCTAGATTCCATGCTAGTTTAAATTAAGAAGCCCCGTTAGTTTTCACTAACGGGGCTTCTTTGTAGGGTATCATGTTATACGTTAGCTATTTCAAAGTCTAGTCTACGGTTAGCTAGATCCGCTTCTTTAACCGTAATTTCAACTTCATCACCCAATTGGTAAATCTTCTTAGTATTTTGACCTACTATTCTATGTTGGCCTTCATCAAATGTAAAATAGTCACCGCTTATTTCTCGTAAGCGAACCATTCCTTCACATTTGTTTTCAATTATTTCTACGTAGATACCCCATTCGGTAACTCCGGTAATGAGGCCTTTAAACGACTTTCCAACTTCGTTTTCCATAAATAAAACTTGGAAGTACTTGATTGATTGTCTTTCTGCATCCGAAGCTTTCTTTTCTTGTGCAGAACTGTGCTTACACCATTTTTCGTACATACCTTCATCCGCACTGGGCTGACCGTCCAAATACTGTTGAAGTAAACGATGTACCATCATATCAGGGTATCTTCTAATGGGAGAAGTAAAGTGTGTGTAGTTCGAGAACCCTAGCCCGTAGTGTCCAATGTTATGAGTACTATACACCGCTTTAGCCATAGTTCGGATAGCTAGAGTTTCAATCATTTGTTCTTCACGATGTCCTTGAACCTCCATTAAAAGAGCATTCATTGATTCGGCAATATTCTCTGTATTCGTATTGAATTTGTATCCAAAGGTTTTGATAAACTCACTAAAAGCCAATAGCTTCTCCGGATTTGGTTTGTCATGAATACGGTATACAAATGTTTTTACGGGATCTCCTTTGGGTGGAATTGCAATTCTAGTGGCTACCGCTTTATTAGCTAATAGCATAAATTCTTCAATCAGCTTGTGTGCATCTTTTTGAACTTTAAAGTGAACACCAGCTGGTTTTCTATCGGCATCTAAAGTAAAACGAACCTCTACCTTATCAAAAGCAATGGAACCCTCTTCTAAACGTTGTTTACGTTTGATCTTAGCTAGATTATTTAACTGAATTAGTTCGTCAGAGTATTCTCCTTTTCCGGATTCTAAAATAGTTTGTACATCCTCGTAGGCAAACCTTTTATCCGAATGAATAATGGTTCTTCCTATCCAGGTATTGACCACTTTGGCTTCTGGAGTTATTTCAAAAATGGAGGCAAAAGTTAACTTGTCTTCGTTTGGTCTTAAAGAACAAACACCATTTGATAAAACTTCTGGTAACATAGGAACTACTCTATCTACTAAGTAAACAGAGGTCGCTCTTTCAATCGCTTCGCGATCAATCATGTCTCCCGGCTTTACATAATGCGTCACATCTGCAATATGAATACCTACTTCAAAGTTTCCATTTGGTAGTTTCTGAAATGAAATTGCATCATCAAAATCTTTTGCATCTGCAGGGTCAATAGTAACTGTAGTTATTTTCCGGTAATCTTTTCGTGCTTTTAACTCTTCAGGGCCAATCGTTAATTTAATTTTTTCGGCAACTTTTTCCACTTCTTCCGGAAAACGATGCGGTAAATCAAATTGTGCTAGAATAGAATATGCTTCTGTGTCAGCATCTCCTACATTACCTAATACATCTATAATTTCGCCAAATGGACTAGAGGCATCTTTTGGCCATTCCGTCATGGCGGCAATACATTTTTGTCCGTTTTTAGCGCCTTTTAATTTACTAAGTGGTATGAAAATATCTATTTCCATGTTCACCTTATCGGGTACTAAGAATGCAAAGTTTTTAGAGATCTCTATGACTCCAACAAAGTTGGTTTGTGCCCGTTCTAAAACCTCTATTACTTGGCCAGCGTGACTTCTTCCACCTCGTTTAGCTAGTAATGCAACTTTAACTTCATCTCCATCTAATGCATGGTTCGTGAATTTTGGTGCGATAAAAATATCTTCTGTAAATGTATCGGAAATCACAAATGCAATCCCGTTTCGTTTGAGTTCAATTTTACCAGTAACAAACTTAGGGGTGGTATTGGTTATGTATTTACCAGGTTCCGTTTCCTTCAATTTACTAGCGGCTTTTAATCCACCAAGTGCTTTGAGTACAAGGTTTTTATCAGCGCTACTCGTATAACCTAGTTTTGCTGCGATCTGTTTATAGTTGAGTATCTTGTTGGGAGTTTCCGAGAAAATATCGAGAACTCTATCTTTAATTGTTTTTAGGTTCTTTCCTTTTTTTGAATGGATTTTACCTTTGTTTTTTCTTCCCATGAAATATTATTGGGTGGTTAATTAACTGCGAAAAAATTGGCGTGAGAATCACGAGAATTACATCTCGCAGAGTTGAATTGTAAGGCAAATGTACAGTTTTAAATGAGATGGATAGTTTTTTGGAGTTATGGGTATTTTAAGTGGAGGTTAATTTTGGTAAGTAGACTCAAATTCGGAGGGTTGATTCCTAAATTTAGTATGCCAATTAAATATCTATGTTCTAATGATTTTTAAGAATGAAATTTATCTAAAAAACACTTCATGTATCATTTAAAACTACAAATCAGCGCGCTACGAGTATCATAGCAACCCAACATTATGAGTCTATATCAAGTAATGTTTAGGTACGGCTTTGGGGTTAGTGTAGATGAAAAAAGAATAATCATATCAGGCCAAGCCAATACGGCACCGTATTGGATATCTAATAATGATAAAAACACCCATGACTAAGAGGGTTTTTGGTTAAAGCAATAGTGGGATGGTACTTTCGATTTAAAGTTGTTTGGGGAAATAGATGTAGACAATATTTTAGACAAACATGGGAGCAACCAAAGTACTGAAATGCAAGTGGTATCAGGAGTAACTCCATATCTAATTGGTTAACTACTTATATATCATTAAGATATGTAAGTGTTTGTCGTAATTTTGGATGATTATGAAGTGTATGATACCATTTGGTTATGTGGTATATCGAATCAATTTCTACTGTGTCTTATGCAGAAGATAACGGAGATGTATTTTTAATAGTCGCCTACTCTGATTATACAAACAATGACTCGGTAAAAGCTTGGATTACAAAAAAGACATGGAGCTGCAATGGGTTTGATAGAGCAAGAAAAGGTAAGTGAGCGTATTTACCTATTTCCAAATCCCACAGTAAATCAGATGAATACTGACAATGCGAATAAGTATATAAATGGAGAGTTCACTATCTACTCGCAAACAGGTGCGGTGAAGAAATTCGGACGTTTTTCATCATCGTTTATGACCGTATGGGAATGGATTTTTTTCGATCTGAAGACGTAACATATTTCTTGGAATGGAACTATAAACTTCAAACTAGCCGCTCTAGGTATGTACTCCTAAGAGGTCTGGTACAATGACGGTAGATCTTCTCAAAGAATTACAAAATAGGTCAGGTGAATTTGTTAAGGTAGCTTGATGATTTTAATTTTGCCTATTAAATTATTGATCCATTACAGTTTTTATCTAATTCCCTAAACATTAACAAAAAGGTTACTTTACCTTTGAATCAAAATAGAATATATGTTTTCAAATAAAGTAGAAGAAGCGTTAAATAAACAAGTGAAATTAGAAGGGTATTCTTCTCATTTTTATTTGTCTATGGCTGTTTGGGCTGAGGGTCAAGGTTTTGAAGGGGTGGCTAACTTCATGTATAAACACTCAGACGAAGAAAGACAACACATGTTGAAAATGGTTAAATTCATGACCGAAAGAGGTGCGGAGGCACAGATTCCATCAATTAATCAACCCCCAGCACAGTTTTCTTCTCTGAAAGAACTTTTCACAGAATTATTAACCCACGAAATGGGGGTAACTAATGCGATTAACGGATTGGTTCATTTAACTTTAGGCGAACAAGATTATACGACACATAACTTTTTACAATGGTATGTAGCAGAGCAAATTGAAGAAGAAGCACTAGCGCGCACAATTTTAGATAAGTTAAAAATTATTGGAGAAGAATCAGGTAGTGGTATTTATATGTTTGATAGAGATATCAATAGCTTGGTAGTTACATCTGCAAGTGTGGACACGGCTGGATAATTAGCATAAATAATGGATTTTAACTACATCGATGGCTGTGTATTACTAGCGCTAGGTTTTTCTTTTTACAAAGGATTTTCTAAGGGTTTTATAATCGTCATTGCCTCTTTTGTAGCATTAGTTTTAGGTGTAATTGGCGCCATGTATTTTTCAGACATGGTGGCCGATGTACTGAAAGTTAAAACGGAAATAGAGGAGCAGTATATTTCGTTGGCTGCTTTTACTATTACATTTATGGGGATCATTTTGGGGGTGCATTTAATCGCTAAAATTGTAAATCAAGCGGTAAAAATGGTGATGCTAGGTCCTCTTAACAAAATTATGGGAGGCGTATTCTCTGTGCTTAAAACGGCAGTGATTTTAAGTGTTGTTTTTTACATTTTCGATTTTGTGAATACCCAAGTCGAGTTTGTGAATAGAAAAACGCTGAAAGAATCTATTGCCTATAGCAATCTAATGGGAATTACTGAAACAGCTATTCCATTAATAACAAAATCAAAATGGTATGATCCGTCTAAAATTGATAAGGTATTAGATGAGGTGAAAGATGCGGTAGAGGAAAAAGTAACGGAAGAGTTATTGGATGATTAACAGGTAAACGATGCAAAAAACACTTTTCCTGTTTATTTTTCTTTTAGCCATTTGGTCCTCATTTATTGGAGTCTCGCAAACCACCCATAGCATTGCTGTGTATCCTAACCCAGTTGCCGACACGTTAACTGTTAATTATCATATAGCTACGTTTGGCAGGCTTGATTTAGATCTGTTTAATATTTTTGGTCAAAAGCTGTGGTCCCCATTAAATGATTCTATGCATTGGCCAGGACATTACGAGATTAAGTATGATGTTTCACCACTGCAAGATGGCGTTTATTTTTTAACATTGCTCACCCATATAGGTGAAACCACAACAACTAGGTTTGTAAAACAAACACCACTTTCCTTAGATCATATAGAAAGATCTATTTTGAGTATCTATCCAAACCCAGCTAGAAATAAAATCCATTTACCGGAAAACACAACAATATTGAAGGTATTCGATCTAAACGGTAAACTCGTTTTAAAGCAATTAAACCCTTCGTCCACAACAGATGTTTCCCAATTCAAAAACGGACTCTATGTAATCGAATTAATTGGGAGCTCTCGCACAAAAACGATTCTCCAAATTCAAAGATAACACCAACAAAAAAGCGCCAAGGTTTCCCAAGGCGCTTTCAAATAATTTGATTTCTACTTAAACAAAAGCATCAAAAGCTGCTTTTAAGTTTTCAGAAATAGTTTCTGCGTTGTTTCCTTCAATATGGTGACGTTCTAAAAAGTGAACTAATCTACCATCTTTAAATACCGCCATTGCTGGAGAGGAAGGAGGGTAAGGCAACATAAATTTACGCGCTTGATTTACCGCGTCACCATCAACACCTGCAAATACCGTTAAAAGTCTGTCTGGTGTTTTGCTATGCTTTGAGGCCATAACTGCAGCCGGACGTGCGCTACCTGCAGCACAACCACAAACAGAGTTAATCACTACTAATGCAGTTCCTTCTTCTTTAATTGCTTCGTTTACCGCGTCAACAGTACTTAGTTGAGTAAAACCTGCATCGGTTAACTCAGCAGCCATAGGGGCCGTTAATTCTGGTGGATACATATTGCTATATTTTAATACCTGTATAAATGAGAATCAGGTATATTGATTATTAATTTCCTAAGCACAAAAGTACGTTTTATACACGTGCCTTATATTAAAATATTGTTATGTACACATTTAGTTTATTTATAGCAGCTACCTATCTACTAAGGTGTCTGCACTAATTCCAAAAAGAACATGGTCTACCCAATATCGATCCCAGCTAGAGTTTTCACCTTCTATTTTTACGCCCCCATTTACACAATGAATTACCGTTATATTTACCCCTCTTTTAGCATAAATAATCCCGGTATGATGGGCTCGAGGTTCGCCACCATTCCACCCACCAAAAAATACAAGGTCGCCTGGCTTTAATTCAGCAAGTGGTTTTCTTTTCAGTGAAAGTTGGCTTTGCATATGTGCATTATGTGGAATTTCAATGCCAACACTTTTATATACATACTGAGTAAACCCGGAGCAGTCAAAGCCTTTTTTGGGAGTTGTGCCTGCATATGTATAGGGAACTCCTTCTAGGTTTTGGGCTGTTTTTAGTAGCGTATAACGTAAACTATCTAATATGTTTAAGCTATCGATGACGACCATTACCGAGTGTACGGAGTCTAAATGAAATGGGGCAACGCTTTCTCCGAAGTACATCAATAACCACTTTCTGTAGTAGTTATTGATGCGAACCTTCTGGTTTGAATCGAGCGCATTTTTACGGATAATCGCATAAACCTGCGTGTGGTATTCTATAAAATCTTTTGAAGGAACCAGTCGGTAATAGCGAAGTGATTTGGCTATAAAATTTTTCTCTGAAGTACTGGATTTCTGAGTCTCAGATTTAGCTAAATACATAGCACTCAAACTGTAGTTAGCATAACTGTTTAACTTGTTTTTACGAAGCACTCTTTTCGCTTTTTTTTCTAATTTTTTATACGAATGAGTGGAATATAAATCGAGTAATTTTTGCTCTTTCTTCGTTTGTCCAACCAATAAGATACTAAAAATAAGGCTAGAAAATAAAATCAGATTATGTTTCATAGAACACTTGTTGTATTTGGTGAATGGGAATTATTCAGAATAAATTATTGTTTTATTGTTTAATCACACTTAAAACAAAATTAAGAGTTGTTTATTGCTTAATTTTAAAATTAAATACTAAAACACTCAATCAGTTAGTAAGTTGACTCGGAGTTTGTTTTCTTTGAATCGTATGAAGGAGTCTATTACTACTAGAAAAATTGAGCGTTTAAAAAGTCATTTTAAGCTGCTAGCACATCCAGAAGGAGGGTATTATAAAGAAACATATCGTAGTATTGGAAATGTGAAAAATCCCTACGCTGGCGCCAGTGAGCGGAGTTTTTCTACGGGAATCTATTTCCTGCTAGTCTCCGGAAATTTTTCTGCGTTTCATAGAATTAAACAAGATGAAATGTGGCACTTTTATGATGGTGACCCTATTAACTTACATGTCATTACGACTAAAGGAAACTATGAACTCGTGAAAATAGGGCGCTATTTTAGTGAAGGGGAAGTACCGCAATATGTGGTGAAAGCGGGCGATTGGTTTGCCTCTGAAGTAAGTGTAAGTGAGGGGTTTTCGTTTGCAGGTTGTACAGTATCTCCCGGGTTTGATTTTGTGGATTTTGAAATGGCAGACCGGGAAGATTTATTAACCCAATACCCAGAGTTCAACGAGGTGATTATGCGACTAACGCGTTGCTGATTTTTTAACTCTACACAATATAACTGTCTGTCAATTCGTTAGTAGGGAAATTTAGATTATGAAATTAATGGTATTTTTAAGTGCAGGAGTATTATTTCTTGGAAGCTGTAAAAAAGGAGACGACAAAACATGTATTGCTCGTGCTGCTGATGGAACAGAAATGTATGTAGTGTCAGGGCAAGAGGTATGCGAGGATCAAATTAAGACGGCTAATGGAGAATATTGTGATTGTGCAGAAGAGTAGTTTCTGTGCAAGGCAAGTGAAATTTCTATAAATTGATTGGAGGGTATCATTTTTTATAATTCACAAATGTTAAATTTACAAGCGCTAACTAAAAAGTGTAGGGAAAGAACAAATCTATGCCTCTGTATAGATTCTTCTTTTTTTGAATTTTAACATCCCAGAAAATGAGTAATTACCATATCAAACATTTAGAAGAGTATTACAAAGTCTATCGTAAATCAGTACGTGAACCTGAAAATTTCTGGGAAGAAATAGCAGAAGAACATTTTGTGTGGAGAAAGCGTTGGAATAAGGTTTTGACTTGGGATTTTAAAACTCCAGAAGTAAAATGGTATGAAGGGGCTAAATTGAACATTACCGAAAACTGTATTGATCGTCATCTATTTACTAGAGGAGATAAAACAGCCATATTATTTGAGCCGAATGATCCAAAAGAACCCGCAGAACATATTACCTATAACCAATTACATGCGCGTGTTAATCAGTTTGCCAATGTATTGAAAGATAAAGGCGTTGGAAAAGGAGATCGTGTGTGTATTTACTTGCCAATGATTCCAGAGCTGGCTATTTCGGTTTTGGCATGTGCACGTATTGGAGCCATTCATTCGGTGGTTTTTGCAGGCTTTTCTGCAATGGCATTATCCACTCGAATTAACGACTCCGATTGTAAAATGGTGGTGACTTCAGACGGATCTTTCCGTGGCGCAAAAACCATTGATTTAAAAGGAATTGTAGATGAAGCGTTAGAATCATGTCCGGGTGTAGAAAATGTATTGGTAGCTAAAAGAATACACGCTGATATTCATATGGAATCCGGTCGCGACCAATGGTTGCAGCCTTTATTGGATGTTGCATCCAGCGAATGCGCTCCTGAAATAATGGATGCCGAGGACCCATTATTTATTCTGTATACTTCTGGTTCTACCGGAATGCCAAAAGGAATGGTGCATACCACCGGAGGCTACATGGTGTATACGGCCTACACCTTCAAAAATGTATTCAATTACAAAGAAGACGATGTGTATTGGTGTACTGCCGATATAGGTTGGATTACCGGTCATAGTTATATTGTGTATGGGCCCTTAGCCAATGGGGCTACTACCGTTATGTTTGAAGGGGTTCCGAGTTACCCAGATTGTGGGCGTTTCTGGGAAGTAGTAGAGAAGCATAAAATCACGCAATTCTACACGGCACCAACCGCAATTAGAGCGTTGGCAAAAGAAAAACTGGATTTTGTAAATCGGTATGATTTGTCCTCCTTGAAAGTGTTAGGTTCTGTAGGAGAACCCATTAACGAAGAAGCATGGCACTGGTATAATGACAATGTGGGGAAGAAGAAAAGCCCGATTGTAGATACCTGGTGGCAAACTGAAACAGGAGGAATAATGTTGTCTCCAATTCCTTATGTAACGCCAACCATTCCTACCTATGCTACCCTTCCATTACCCGGTATTCAACCGGCTTTAATGGATGAACATGGCAACGAAATTGAGGGCAAACAAGTAGACGGGCGTTTATGTATCAAATTCCCTTGGCCTTCGATGGCGAGAACCATTTGGGGCAATCATGAACGGTATAAGGAAACCTATTTCAGCGCTTATAAAGATATGTACTTCACGGGTGATGGCGCCTTGAGAGATACCGTGGGGTATTATCGTATTACCGGTCGTGTAGATGATGTAATTATTGTTTCGGGTCATAATTTAGGTACTGCACCAATTGAAGATGCCATTAATGAACACCCAGCCGTTGCAGAGTCGGCTATTGTTGGTTTTCCACATGATGTAAAAGGAAATGCATTGTATGGATATGTCACTCTCAAAGAAAGTGGTGAAGGACGTTTACACGATAATCTAAGGAAAGAAATTAATCAAATTATTACCGAGCATATTGGCCCAATAGCGAAGTTGGATAAGATTCAATTTACAAATGGATTGCCCAAAACAAGATCGGGTAAAATTATGCGTAGAATTTTAAGAAAAATTGCAGGTAATGATACTTCTAACTTGGGTGATACTTCCACCTTATTAAATCCAGAAGTGGTTCAAGAAATTATGGATAATTCACTGTAAATAAAAAGAAAGGCTCTTCAATTTGAAGAGCCTTTTTACTAAAAAGTGAATTTTAATATTCCATCCTGTTTCTTTTCAATGAATGGTAGGTAAAAGGAGTTACCGTAAAAGTGTTTGATATCGTTTGTTGTGACATCTTCCATATTCTCAGGAACTTCAAAGTTTGTCAGTACTTTAGGTTCTCCATCCGGTGTAAGAGAAGTTATTTGAATATGATTAGGTTGTTTGGGTTCTACATTAACGTAAGCAAAAATTAAAGATCCATCCTTTTGCTGCATCACTCGGTATCCCAGTAGATTAGCTCTACCATAAGTAGTTTGGCGTTTTGGTATTATTGAGGACCAGTTTATGGTCCCATCTTCGCTAACATTAACTGCTTGTAGAACTCCTCGGTGATAGCTTGATGTAAGTGAAATTGAAGTGCCGTGATCAGTAGGTAGTTTATAGATCGCTTGTTCAAAAATATAGGTGGTGGTATTATCCGTGTTTAGGATGGCCTGTCTATAAAAAAAGTCCAATTTAATCGGAGTTTTACCCTTAGCGATTTTCTTTTCATTTGCATCATAAATAAATTTTGCCGCGGGTTCCCATACCTCTTTAGGAGTTACTTCATAATTAAATTCAGAGGTTATTTTCTCCTTGGTGTTATCATATCGAAGACCCTGAAGATGTGTTGTTAAGTTGGTTTCGTTATTTGTACAATATGCACCAGCTTGATTATCTTCACCAATAGATTTAAGTGTTAACGAACTAGGGATATCAGTAAGAATATTCGTGTTAATTTCATCATTGACAATCTTTGACGAAGGTTTCTTGAAATCAATAGATTCTAAAAGAGTTAGGTCTACGCTGTATTGCTTTTCTGCGTACATCTTCGTTTCGGAATTGTAAGTGACCACTTTCAAAATCTCATCTTCGAAATATATTCTAGGATTTAAATTATCAAAATTATCATATTGGTCCTTTAAATAAACGGATTGATTGTCATTGGTGAAACTTGCAATCTGATCAATCTCATCGAGTAAAAATTCAGTTCCAATGGTATAATCACTTAGGTTTACCTTTTGGATTACCGCTAAGAGTTTCTTTGTCTTTTTATCGTTATAATAGGATAGCAAAAAGACGGTCTCTCCTACAGTTCCAATTTGAAGGAAGAAAGCCTCCTTATGTTCGGGGGTTATTTCTCCAGAGGTGAGTACTTTAAGGTCACTATCAAAATGAATAATGTTAAAATAATCTGTTAAATGACTTGCTTGAATAGTCTTACGCACGGAAATAACGCTTTTGTCCGAAAGTTGAGTGCAATGGGAACTGTGCCCTTCCCCTTTCCACTTAATAGTCTCGGATTTGGTAGGTTCAGATTATGCAATTATAGAATTGGTATTACAGAGTATAATTAGTGCGAGTAGCGTTAAATATTTAGTCATAAGATTATTGTGTTTATTTAGGGTTTCAA
>JBLFZF010000003.1:0-60242 GCA_047610145.1 Salibacteraceae bacterium
CACCGTAAATTATATAAACGAAACAGCGTATACTAAAATAGTAGATATCAAACATTAAAAATGGGCGATACACCATTCAGGTGATCCTGACTTAAAGGTAATCGTTATCAAATAAAAAAGGCCCGCTTTACAAAAGCAGGCCTTTCCCTATAATTTTAATCTCATC
Organism: Salibacteraceae bacterium; assembly: GCA_047610145.1. Classification (GTDB taxonomy): domain Bacteria; phylum Bacteroidota; class Bacteroidia; order Flavobacteriales_G; family Salibacteraceae; genus CAJXZP01. Next base: position 167 of record JBLFZF010000003.1, read on the forward strand.
TAATATATTTCAATCGTATATGGCAACCTTGCTTGCACCCCTTTCATTGACTTAACATTTTCAAACAACTCCAGGTATTGATAAGTAGAACCCAAACTCTCCTTCATAAAGCGCATAGAAACATCGGCTTGAATACTTTTCAAAAATTCCTCTAATGGATCCTCCAATACTGGCAACTCATATTTTTTATATCCTACCAAACCAGCTTCCTGAACAGCATAAGCTATGGCATCATCCAGATCTCCAATCTCATCAACTAACCCTATTTCTAGAGCATCCTTACCGGTCCACACTCTGCCTCTAGCCACTTCTTTAACTTGACCAACACTTAAGTTTCTACCTGCTGCAACTTTACTTACAAAATCTTCGTAAATACCAATGATTGACTCATTAATGACTCCATACTCCTCATCATCCAGTTTAGAAATTCCATCTGGAAATTTAGAATGTGCGTTTGTTTGTTCACTCTGAAATATAATCCCTAATTTATTTTTAAAGAATTTCTCAGTTACAGGCATCAATCCAAAAACACCAATCGAGCCAGTAATAGTGGTTTCATTCGCATAAATTTTATCGGCATTACAGGCAATATAATACCCTCCCGATGCCGCTAAATCACCCATAGATACAATAAAAGGTTTTTCATTTTTGGCTAACACGGTTTCTCTCCACATGACATCCGAAGCTAAAGCACTACCTCCTGGAGAATTCACACGAAGAACAATTGCTTTTACATTACTATCTAAACGGGCCTTTTTGATAGCTGCTGCGATAGATACAGAACCCATAATTCCATCTGAATTTTTTCCAGATCTGATTTCACCATTCGCATATATAACGGCCACTTTCTTCGTTTTTCCGCGAGAAACGCCCTCTTCTCGAGTAGAAACTTTTTTAGTCTTATATCTTGAATACATCACCAAGTGCATATCCTTTTCAACGTCAACTTCTGTTAATCTCATCAACTCTGCCAATACCTCGTCCTGATACTTCAATTCATCCACTAAACCTAAATCAACCGCCTTTTGCGCATTCTTAACACTCAATGAATCTGCATATAGGTTTAAGTTAGCCACGGAAACTCCGCGCTCTTTTGAAATTCCATCCAACCAATGTCCCCAAATAGAATTTAAATACGCACTGATCTGAACTCGATTAGCTTCACTCATTTTATCAGTCGTGAATGGCTCTACTGCACTTTTATAAATATTATCAGGTCCTTTGATCGCTTGCATTTCAATATCTAGTTTTTCAAGCAATCCCTTCATATACATAATATTTGTGGCCAAACCTTTAAAATAAATATCTCCCTTCGGGTACATATAAATTTTGTCAGCGATCGAAGCTAAATAATAGCCACCTTGAGAATACCCTTCACTGTATGCGATAATCCATTTCCCCGATTTTTTAAACTTAATCAATGCGTTTCGAACTTCCTCTAATTGAGACAACCCCCCACCAAACCCGCTTGATTCCAAATAAATCCCTTTGATATCGGTATCTTGAGCAGCATAATTAATAGATTCTATCACGTTTCTTAAACTCATTTTAGACGAACCACTGAAAGGTCCTAAGTCAATATTCTCAAAAGGATCATCTGCCGCTCTTTCTCCAATTTCCTGGTTGAACTTTAAGTGATACACAGAATTGGCTTGAATTGCAGTCTCACTAGTTTTAGTGGTAAACTCACTTTTTGCACTACTCACAAGACTAGCTATACCCACAAAAAGTAGCAGTAACAAAACCCCTCCTGCAAAAACAAAACCAAGCATCGAAGCAAATACATATTTAAAAAACTTTCTCATAGAACATTTAAATTTCTTCAAATATAAAATTCTAAGATAAGCCCCTACCATTTATTACATTAATGGCAACATATTATGGTTTAACGGAGCATGAAAATGTGCATAACTTTAAACTCACTTCATCAAAAAAAAGGAACCTCTGAAACAACAATAGTAAAGAGAAGGCTAATTTTGTTAAACATGCAAATAAAAGAGAATATTATTTTCCTATTATTAGGGGGCAACCTTGGGGATGTACCATTACAATTTAAAGAAGCTCGTACGCACTTATCTAAAAAGGTAGGATCTACCATTACAAACAGCAAATTGTATCAGAGTGAACCTTGGGGGTTTGATTCTGCAAACCTTTTTTTAAATCAAGTATTACAAATACGAACCCACCTATCCCCCAACGAATTACTCCTTATTAATCAAGATATTGAGATTGAACTAGGCAGAAAACGCGACCCGAAAACCATTGGCTTTGAGTCGCGTGTGATCGATATTGATATTTTATACTTCGGTTCCCAGGTTTTAAAATCTAATCGATTAACGATACCCCATTATGCCTTACACCTCAGACGATTCACATTACTACCTTTGGTAGAGATTGCGCCCAATTATATACATCCCACTATTAAAAAATCGAACTTACAGTTACTTAATGACTGTGTAGATAAAAGTATCGTTACCAGCATATGAACACAAAATACATTTGTATTGAAGGAAATTTAGGCGCAGGAAAAACAACCCTAGCAAAGAAAATAGCGGATACTTTAGAGGTTAAACTTGTCTTAGAAACCTTTATGAATAATCCATTTTTAAAAGGCCTCTATGAAGACAAAGAAGAAAGTAAATTTCCGGCAGAGACCTTTTTTTTAATGGAACGAATGGAGCAATTATCTCCTGAATTATTTTCTAATAACGAATTAATCGTTTCCGATTACTTAATTGATAAAACTTCACTTTTTGCAAAAACAAATTTGAAGGGCAAAGAACTAGCCTTATTTCAACGTGTTTTTGAAACGGTAAAAACACAAATACCTGAGCCTAATGCCCTCATTTATATTGACCAAACACCTGAGCAAGCATTGCAGCATGTAATAGGCCGAGGACGAAAACTAGAAGCTCATGTTACTTTAAAGTACTTGGCTCATTTAGATGACGAATATCAAAAAATGTTGAACACTAACAACTTCAGCTTTCCAGTTTACCGTATTGAAGCCACCCGACTTAGAACGCACTTTAACGACACTCTATCCGAAATTATTGACTTTCTAGTTAAAGAACGGCTCTTACTTGCTAAAGACCAAGTGAAATTATCCTTGTAATACCTAGTATTCCATTTGGTTATGAGCGATAATACTCTAGTTTTGCAATTGATAAAATAAAACGAACAAATTTTATAAAATGAAACTATCGATTTTTAGAAGTATTTCCATTGCCATGATTGCATTAGTTACCGTTGTAGCTTGTAATCCATTAAACAAAATGGAAAAGAATGCTGAAACAGCTACTTACCAAGCAGCACCAAACCCGCTAGAAATGCACGGTGATTCAGTTACTGTTGTAATTTCAGGAAAAATTCCAGCTAAATATCTTGCAAAAAAAGCCGCGATTAGAGTTACTCCTGTATTTGAAGCAGATGGTCAAGTTATAAAATCACTTAAGCCATTTATTCTTGTTGGTGAAAACTCAGATCAAGAAGGTAAAAAAGTGAAGTTTGAAGAAGGTGGATCTTTTTCTTATGATTACACATACGCCTACGAAGACAATATGGAGCGTGGTGTATTGAAAGCAAAGTTGGAAGGTTTATTTAAAACAAAAACAAAAGAAATTGGATCTTTCGAAATTGCAGAAGGAACAAACATTACTCCAAAATTGGTTCAAAGTGATCAAAAAGCAATCATAGGGGCAGATGCTTTTCAAAGAATCGTTCCATTCACTGAGAATGCAGAGATCCTTTATACTATTCAATCTTCTACTGTAAGAAGTTCAGAATTAAACAAAGCAGAAGTAAAAGATATGTTAGCTAACATTAAAACGAATGCTAGCGATACTTCTATTTTATTTAAAGGAGTATCTGTTGAATCTTACGCTTCTCCAGATGGCGAATTAACAAAAAACGAAAGTATAGCTGATAACAGAGCTAAATCTGCAAGTGCAGTGATTAAACGTCAATTAGCTAAATATAAAGTTGTTGGTGCAAAAGAAGAATCTTTGTACACGCTAGCAGGTAAAGGGGAAGATTGGAATGGCTTTAAGAAAAAAATGGAAGCTTCTGATATCGAAGACAAGCAACTTATTATTCGCGTTTTAGAAATGTATTCTGACGCTGCTAAAAGAGAAGCTGAAATCAAGAATTTATCTGAAACTTATGTCGAAGTAAAAGAAAAAATTCTTCCTCCATTAAGACGTTCTCAAATTGTTTTATCCATGGAAAGAGTTGGTCGATCTGACGCCCAAATTGTTGCGCAATATGCTGCAGATGCATCTTTACTAAATGTGGAAGAGGTATTATACGCTGCAACACTTACAAATGACTTAAATGAAAAATTAGCCATTTACACGAAAGCTTCCGAGCTATATTCTTCAGACTGGAGAACTTTTAATAACATGGGTTATATCTATTTATTACAAAATAAATTAGGAGATGCGGAAGCTAACTTCATTGCCGCTAAAGGTATTGAGTCTAATCCAATCATATGGAACAACATGGGTATTATCGCTCATTTAAAAGGAGATAAAGTATCCGCTAAGTCTGCTTACGAAAAAGCAAGTGGTGCTGGAAATGAAGTTAATTACAATATGGGAATCTTAGATATCCAATCTGGCGATTACGCTTCCGCAGTAAGTAATATGGGTTCTTATATGACATTAAATGTAGCTTTAGCTCAAATCTTAAATGGTAATGCACCATCTGCATTAACCACAATAGACGCAAGCGAAGACGCTAGTAGTGCAGAAGCTTATTACTTAAAAGCTATTATTGGCGCGAGAACAGACAACGCTGACTTAATGATGAAAAACCTTAAACTTGCGGTAAACAAAGACAATTCTTTAAAAGCAAAAGCACTAAAGAATGTTGAATTTATAAAAGCTGATTTATCCGGTTTATAGTAAAAAATAAAATCAAAAAAAGGCCGAAGAATTTAATTTTTCGGCCTTTTTTTATGCCCTAATTACTTGGCTAAAATTTAATAACTGACCAAGAAATGAAATAGCAGAATGACTATATTTGCTACGTAAACAAAAAACCATGAAAAAAACAATACTTCTTTCAGCCGTTGTGGCATTTTTAGGATTAACAACAAGCTGTGAAAAATGTGCTACATGTACATTTAACGACCCAGTAAAAGGTACATTGACAAACGAAGTTTGTACTAATGGACATGCATATGACAATGCAATTGAAGTTCATGAAGACAATGGATGGTCTTGCGCTAATTAAACTTTAGACCTTACAGCCTCCCACAAAACAATACCAGCACTCACAGATACATTGAACGAGTGCTTCGTACCAAACTGTGGGATTTCTAGAACAAAATCTGAGAATGAAATAACGTCTTGATTTACTCCAAAAACTTCATTTCCAAACACAAAAGCCATTTTATTATGGCTTTTTTTATGCAAATTCTGTAATAAAACTGTTTCCTCCGCTTGTTCGGCAGAAACAATTGCAAATCCTTCTTGTTTTAAAATTTGTACCGCTTCTAACGAACTCTCCACATACTCCCAATCCACCGTTTCTGTAGCTCCTAATGCTGTTTTATGAATTTCCTTATGCGGTGGACAAGCGGTTACTCCGCATAATATGATTTTTTCTATTTTTAAAGCATCGCAAGTTCTAAAAATCGAACCTACATTATGAAGACTTCTAATACTATCTAACACCACTACAATTGGAAACTTCTCCAATGACTTGAATTGTTCTACCTCTAATCTATTCAAATCTGTAGTTTTTAACTTTCTGTTCATAACTATTCGCAATTCTGGAGGTGATAAAAACCTCCGGTTAGAATCATGGTTTTATTTTGAGCGCTCAACTTTACATTGGAAGGCAAAATATAATGGCTGCAAAGAAAACGAAAGATACCGAAAAAGAAACGCCTTTAATGAGGCAATATAATAGCTTTAAATCTAAGTACCCAGATGCAATATTATTGTTTCGAGTGGGCGATTTTTACGAAACATTTGGGAGTGATGCTATATTAGCATCAAAAATTCTAGGAATAGTATTAACAAAAAGAAAAAATGGAGCCGCTGCAACGATTGAATTAGCTGGCTTTCCTCACCACTCGTTAGACACCTATTTACCAAAATTAGTAAGAGCAGGTCAGCGGGTGGCACTTTGTGACCAATTAGAAGACTCTAGTGTTTCCAAAGGAACCAAAAACATTGTTAAACGAGGAATTACCGAATTAGTTACTCCAGGAGTCTCCACCCGTGAAAATACCTTCGACCACAATAAAAACAACTATCTAGCCTCCGTTTACCTTACAAAAAAAGAGGCTGGAATTTCTTTTCTAGATATCTCTACCGGTGAGTTTTTAACTACTGAAGGTCCGTTTGAATACATAGACAAACTTTTACAGAGTTTTGACCCGACAGAAATACTAGTAGAAAGACATAAAAAATCTCTGTTCATTGAACATTTTGGTGCTGGACACTATATTTATTATTTAGATGAATGGGTTTTCACTGAGGAATATGCCCAAGATATACTGCTCAAACATTTTCATTCAAAAAACCTAAAAGGTTATGGAATACAAGATTTAAACCTTGGTATAATTGCTTCCGGGGCTTGTTTACATTATTTAAAAGATACTCAACATCATCAAGTTGGTCATATCAACAACATTTCTAGAATAGAAAAAGAAAATCACGTTTGGTTGGATCGTTTCACTATTCGAAACCTCGAACTATTTTATTCTCCAAACGAAAATGCTAAAACATTAATCAGCATTCTAGATGAAGGTTGTAGCCCAATGGGTGCCAGACTTATGAAACGTTGGTTAGCCCTTCCGTTAAAACACATCAATCCCATATTAGACCGACAAATAGTGGTAAAACACTTTTTGAATAATGATGACGATGCGCAAGATATTTCTGGGCTTGTTAAGCAAATAGGTGATTTGGAACGATTGATTTCTAAGGTGGCTCTTCAACGAATAAACCCAAGAGAGGTTGTTGCATTAAAACGTAGTTTACAAGCCATAGAGCCCATTATTACCATTACGCAATCAAAAAAATGCGCTCCATTAAAATCACTATCCAATTTATTCAACCCATGTAATGACATTAGCGCACGAATTGAAACAGAATTAAATGATGACGCCCCGGTTCAACTTGTAAAAGGTAATACCATTGAAGACGGTGTTTCACCAGAACTAGACGAACTCCGTTTATTACTAAACAACTCCAAGCAATATCTTAAAGAACTACAAGAAAGAGAAAGCAAAAACTCAGGTATTCCTTCTTTAAAAATTGGATTTAATAATGTGTTTGGGTATTACTTTGAAGTCCGGAATAATTATAAAGACAAAGTCCCTGAAGAATGGAATAGGAAGCAAACGCTTGTTAATGCAGAGCGCTATATTACGGAAGAATTAAAGGAATATGAAACAAAAATTTTAGGCGCAGAAGACAAGATTCTAGCCATTGAAAACAACCTGTTTTCTAACTTACTTCAAGACCTAACCAACTATATTGAACCCATTCAATTAAATGCTAGATTAATTGCAAAGCTAGATTGTTTAATAGCACTTTCCAGACTTGCAAAAAAACAAAATTACTGCCAACCAGAAATAAATGACTCTTTGGAACTCGATATTAAAGATGGTAGACACCCAGTGATAGAGCAACTCCTACCCGTAGGTGAATCGTATATTCCAAATGATTTATTACTCAATAACGAAGAGCAGCAAATAATGATGATCACAGGACCAAACATGTCTGGTAAATCCGCTCTTTTAAGACAATCCGCATTAATTGTACTACTCGCTCAGATTGGCAGTTATGTCCCTGCTAGTTCTGCTAAAATAGGCTTAGTAGACAAAGTATTTACACGTGTAGGCGCGTCAGACAATATTTCTATGGGAGAATCTACCTTTATGGTAGAAATGAACGAAACAGCTAGCATTCTAAATAACCTATCCGAAAGAAGCCTTATTCTGCTGGATGAAATTGGCAGAGGAACAAGTACATATGATGGTATTTCGATAGCCTGGGCAATTGCTGAATTTATTCATAATTCAGACGTCAAACCTAAAACACTATTTGCTACTCATTACCATGAACTAAACGAGATGTCAAAGGCATTTAATCGAATTCAGAATTATAACGTTTCTATTAAGGAGTTGAATAAAAAAATAATTTTTATACGAAAATTAGAAAAAGGGGGCAGTAATCACAGCTTCGGAATTCATGTGGCAAAAATGGCAGGAATGCCCGATCAAGTAATTAACAAGGCTAACGAGGTACTCACCCGTTTGGAACAAAACAATTCGGAAGAATCGAATTCTAAGATTGTCAAAGAAATTTCGGATGATCAAAACGTTCAACTTAGTTTTTTTCAATTAGATGATCCTGCTTTAATAGAATTGAAAAATATAATTATAAATACCAATATCAATGCTTTAACTCCCATTGAAGCATTAATGAAACTAAACGAGATTAAAAACAAACTAATTAAAACCTAATTTCTTAAAAAAAAGCTTTGCACTTTACAATTAAAACGTACTTTTGTAGCCCGAAGACGGAGGTGATGCTTTCACTAAAAAAATCGGAAATTATATTTGACATTTTTAATTGCGAAAGTAGCTCAGCTGGTAGAGCACGACCTTGCCAAGGTCGGGGTCGCGAGTTCGAATCTCGTCTTTCGCTCTAGACAATAAATAGACTTATTGTAAGCCCAGGTGGTGGAATTGGTAGACACGTTGGACTTAAAATCCAATGGACTTTGGTCCGTGCGGGTTCAAGTCCCGCCCCGGGTACTAAGCCTCTAAAACTTATGTTTTAGAGGCTTTTTTTATGCCTTTTTTATAGGCTATCATTACCCCGTAACTCAATAATTAATAATATTAACACTTGGTTTTTATATCTTCGACAAAAACTAAAGCGATTCCCTATAAAAAAAATTACTTTTACCAACTTCAAACTATATAAGTACATTCCACGTTATTTAGAATATCAATACAACAGATAAACAGCATGTTCAAAAGCAAGAGTCAATTCAAATCATTTATAATCATCCTTATCACGGGCTTGACTGTACTTGTAAGCTCTTGTAGAAACCCTGCTTATTACTCTTCAACACGTGTCTATAATGCTCGAGTGGAGCAGAATAAAAAGCTTAAAAAACGGGGCTATTCCAACCAGCAATACAAAAAGTCCAATTACAAGGCAAAAAAGTGGGGCCAAAAAAATAGCTTCAGAAAGAGACAACACAAAGGATCTTCGGCTAGTAAAAAAGGGAAAAAGTAAGGCTCTATTTTACGAGTATATTTAAGTGTTCAGAAATCATGGATGTTGCACCTTTTCCATTTTTAATAAAGGCATGACAGTTTATTCTTAACTGATCTAATCTTTCTTCATTCTTAACAATGGGCATTAGTTTCTCTATTAGCTCAGATTCATTTCGAAACTCAAATCCAATTTTTTGAGAAATAACGGCTTTACCTTCCCAAAATTTGAAATGGTTCGGACCGAAAAATACTGGACAACCAAAGACTAACGGCTCCAAAATATTATGAATACCGTCCATAAACCCTCCTCCAATAATCGCCACATCTGCATATTTATACATTCTGGCTAAATGGCCGATGGTATCCACTATCAAAACTTGACTATTCCGACCTTTCTCCATTGTAAATTCTGAATACAAAACACTGGCGACTTTTAACTCCTTCCGATATCTATCGATAACCTCTGCATCTATTTCATGAGGAGCTAAAATAACTCTCCATCCTTCGGGTAATTGAGAAATGACTTTTTTTGAAGCCTCAGTTTCGACTGCCCAAGCACTTCCGAAAATCAAAATTTTACAATTACTCTTAAACACCTCCAAATCAGGCATCGTTTCACTTTTTTCGAATGTATCAAATACCCTGTCAAACCGGGTGTCACCACTTACCTTTACTTGCTTTATTTGATTACTTGTTAACAAAACTTTAGAGCTTTCCTCCTGTACAAAAAACACATTGACTGGTCTCAATTGTTCTAAAAACCAAGGTCCATACCATTTAAAAAAAACCTGTTGAGGTCTAAAGCTTGCTGAAATAAAAACTAATGGAATCGACCTTTGGTATAATCTTGACATATAGCCAAACCAAAATTCGTACTTCACAAATACCGCTATTTCTGGATTAATAGCACCCAAGAACAGGCTAATATTTTTCTTGTTTTCAATAGGTAAATACAGCACCTTTTCAGCCAGGTAATAGTCATGACGAACATCGTAACCAGAAGGAGAAAAAAAAGTTATGACCAATTTCCAATCGGGATTCTGCTTTTTGAATGCCTCCATAACCGGCTTACCCTGCTCAAACTCACCTAAAGAAGCAACATGAAACCAAATAACCCGACCATTAATTTTATTGTTACATAAAAAGTCCAGCGATTGCTTTCGACCATCTACCCATTTTTTAGCCTTATCATTAAATGGAGAAACAGATTTAACCATCCGAGAATAGGAGGCTGTGGCTAACTTGTATAAACTACGCATTATCTGAAATAATATTCTTGGGGGGTTGGTTTATACAGAGGTAAAGAAAAACCTACCTTACACCCCCAAGTGTAATCTAATCGATTAGCGTCATCCTTAACCCCAGTATCATAGTTATATGAACGTTGGTTTTTAGTGAATCCTTGCGTAAATTCAAAGCCACCAAAAACATTAATTAACCTTCTATTACTTAACAATCTATACCCAATAAACTCGGTCAATAATAACCCATTACTCATCCGGTCATAACCTTGATAATAACCATCTGAACTTAATAAAGGAACTTCATTAAATTTATCCTCAAATTTAATTCTATGTTGCACAAAACCAACGCCCCCCAAAATCATTACTCCAGAATTAGGATTTGCAGAAAGAAGATTAAGAATTTTCCCCACTTTAGATGAAACAGTAAATCCACGCTCCACAAAGTATATTTCAGAGTATAATCCGTTACTTCCTAGAATTCCTCCCTTATCATCCCGAAAAGAATTCGTAAAATCCAATTCGGTTACATTATCACCGAACATGTAGTTCCAGTCTACTCCCCACAAGAGGTTATTTCTGGTTTTAAACAAAAAAGATACTCCTATTTCAGAATGATTTCCAAACCGTTCCGCCAAATCACCTCCAGGAACCTTGTAGGCGTAAGAAAAATCAATAATTGGAGCGAAAACCGTAGAGTCCTTTATATTCACCTGCGCAATACTAGCAGACGAAAACACCACCAAAAATAAAGGAAGACACAGACAATAACTTTTTATCATGTGGCGAATATATCTATTAATTAGGCACCTTCAAAAAATCCAATCTATTTCAAAAAAATAAACCTCTACTCAAATTCAAATATTGCTTTTAAATCCTTTTATCACACTCCAGAGTACCGTAACTTTGCTTTCTATTATTTGAAATAAAGATACTTAATAATCAAAATACAAAATATGAATATTGCTGTTGTTGGTACAGGTTACGTAGGCTTAGTTACCGGTACTTGTTTAGCTGAAAGTGGTGCGAATGTTACGTGCGTGGACATTGATGTGGAGAAAGTGAGTAAAATGAAGTCGGGTATAGTACCTATCTATGAACCGCACTTGGATGTACTTTTCGAACGAAATATTAAACAAGGGCGACTTCATTTCACAACCGACCTAGCGAGTGCAATTTCTGACTCTACCATAATATTTTTGGCTCTACCAACCCCTCCAGGTGAAGATGGTAGCGCGGACCTCTCCTATATTTTAGGGGTAGCTAATGATTTAGGAAACTTAATTACCGATTATAAAGTAGTTATCGATAAAAGCACTGTTCCTGTGGGAACTGCAGATAAGGTAACCGCTGCTTTAAACAAAACGTTAAATGCCAGATTTACCAATGGGACTAATAAACCCGAATTTGACGTTGTTTCAAATCCAGAATTTTTAAGAGAAGGTTTTGCCGTAGATGACTTTATGAAACCCGACAGAATTGTTATTGGTTCATCATCAGAAAGAGCAAACAAATTATTGGAAAAAATGTACGGTCCTTTTGTAAGACAAGGAAATCCGGTAATTTTCATGGATGAAAAATCTGCTGAACTTACAAAATATGCAGCTAATTCATTCTTAGCAACAAAAATTTCGTTTATGAACGAAATTGCTAACTTATGTGAATTAGTAGGCGCAAACGTGGATGATGTAAGACGAGGTATTGGAACAGATACTCGTATAGGGAATCGTTTCTTATTCCCCGGAATTGGTTATGGCGGAAGTTGCTTCCCAAAAGATGTACAAGCTTTAGCTAAATCTTCCAATGAAGTGAAATACGACTTTAAGATTCTCGAGGCAGTAATGGATGTAAACCGCACACAAAAGACCGTCATTGTACCAAAAATTAAAGACTATTATTCAAATAATTTAAAAGGAAAAAAATTCGCAGTTTGGGGATTAGCATTTAAACCTGATACGGATGACATTAGAGAGGCACCATCTTTATATATAATCGATGAGTTACTTGCAGCCGGAGCTGAAATAACAGCTTTTGACCCAGAAGCCATGGATAATGTAAAGAAACTAATTGGAGATAAAATTAGCTATACTACAAACGAATATGACGCCTTAGCAGGTGCAGATGCACTATTAATATTTACGGAATGGCAAATTTTCAGAAATCCAAACTTTGATAAAGTTAGTAATTTATTAAATGAAAAAGTGATTTTTGATGGAAGGAACTTATATGATTTAGCATCCATGCGTGAATTGGGTTATTTCTATAGTTCCATAGGTAGAGAAGAAATAAAATAAGCGTTTATGAAAACAGTACTTATAACAGGTGCCGCTGGTTTTTTAGGTTCACATCTTTGCGATCGTTTCTTAAAAGAAGGTCATAGAGTTATTGGAATGGATAATTTAATCACGGGTGATTTAAAAAATATAGAACATCTATATAATGATCCATATTTTGAATTTATCAATCATGATGTTTCCAAGTTTGTGCATATACCGGGTGAATTAGATTATATCTTACACTTTGCTTCACCAGCATCTCCAATTGATTATTTAAAAATACCTATTCAAACTCTAAAGGTAGGTTCTTATGGAACCCATAATCTATTAGGCTTAGCGAAGTCAAAAAATGCAAGAATACTCATTGCTTCAACTTCTGAAGTATATGGAGACCCAAAAGTTCATCCTCAAGTAGAGTCTTATTATGGACATGTAAACCCAATTGGGCCAAGAGGCGTATATGACGAAGCGAAAAGGTATATGGAAGCCGCTACAATGGCCTATCATACGTATCACAATGTAGATACTCGAATCATTAGGATTTTCAACACCTACGGACCACGAATGCGCTTAAATGACGGCAGAGTTTTGCCTGCTTTTATCGGTCAAGCTTTACGGGGAGAAGACCTCACAATTTTTGGAGACGGAAGTCAAACCAGATCTTTTTGCTATGTGGATGATTTAATAGAAGGTATCTACAGGTTACTGCATGCAGATACCCATCACCCCGTAAACGTTGGTAACCCTTCTGAAATTACAATATCTCAATTTGCGGAAGAAATCATCAAACTGACAGGCACCACACAGAAGGTGATTTATAAGGATCTACCTCAAGATGACCCAATGCAACGCCAACCGGATATTACACGGGCTAAAGAACTTTTAGGATGGTCTCCTAAGGTAGATCGAGCTGAAGGGCTAAAGATCACTTACGATTACTTTAAATCTCTTTCTGAGGAAGAGTTAAGAAAAACAGAACACAATAACTTTGAAGGATTTATTAGAAAGTAATTTACTGGAGAAGGAATGGTTAAAAAGAAAAGGCAGTAAATTTAGATTTACTGCCTTTTCTTTTGCTTTAGAAATTAATGAATTTAAAACAAGTCAAAAAAAAAGGGGTGAAAAAAATTTCACCCCTTTATATAATCTATGTTTTCATTTAGAAACTCCACATATCATGCTCTCTATTAAAAATTTCCTCTTCTATTTTCTCTGCTTCTAATAAAGCGTCCATAGGTGTTTTATAGCGGTCAATTGCACGATCATAAACGTTACTTTCCTTTACAATTCTACTACTAAATTTACGCTTCCAAAATAGCTCCTCATAAGTTAAACGATCCACATCGTTATGAGCATTATATACTTCGGCTTCCGCGAATACGAACCTTGCTTCCGGAAAATAAATCCAGAAGGCCTCCCGCATTGATCCATCATCCGCAATTTTATCAGGAATCATAGGGGCGATACCCAAAATTCTAGTTTCCATCAACGACCGTTGCTTATCAAAAAACACTTCTTCCTTAATTTTAAACCGCGTAACTTCATCTAAACCAATTTCATTTAAAGCGTCTTTATACTCCTCTTCATCATACTCATTCATAACAGTAATCTGAGTGGTGTAAGACATTGTCTTTAGTGCCTCTTCCGCAGTAAATGCTAATTTAAAACCATCATCCGGTTGACCAGTTGCGGAGTCATATGGAGAATAAGCTGTTATTCTTTCTAATTGAATAGCATCCAAGATTGTTTGCATGAAATTTTTTCGTCCCTGAGTAGGTTTGAGAGGGAAATAAAAACTATGATTTACTTTCTCTCGCATATCCACCACACGCCAAACACGCTGCAACCACATAATGTCTGCTTCTCTTAGCTGAACATAGGGAACAGGGCGTTTATGTGGAGTATCTACAGATTTCGAGTAAACACCATCTAATGGCGACTCTTGTCCAGGGTCTAATACCTGTCCAAATGAACTCAATCCTAATACCACAAAAGCAGTAAGAATAGTAAACCTTAGTAATTTCATAAAACGTTTATTTAATAGTTACAATAATATTCCCCTTAATACCTCTAGCGGGTTGTCCTCCAGTACTAGTTTTAATACCATCAACAATAATTACATCTCCCTTTCTTAAGTTCTTAAGGGCAGTTTTCATTTGTGGGGTAACTTTACTCGATTTACCACGGAACGAAATATACTTACCTTTAACAGGAACCTTCATTGTAAAAGCGGTGACATTAACTTTTAATGATTCATCATTTAACAAAAAGTTTTCAAGTTTTGCTGTGACTTTAGGTGATGCCAAAATTTGAGCTTTAGTTGTAGCTCCTGAACCTGCAATTGTAGCAAATTTAGGAGTAGCCGGTGGAATTGGCTCGACTCTAAACTTTCTTGGCTCTCCAATTTTAACTTTTGACCCATCTGGCTTTGTACCAAATACGGTCACCACACATTCTCTACCTTGTCCTGGCTTTACAATGTAAGCACCACCAGATCCCGTTTTAGTTGCATTAGATATTTGAATATCCACATTATTGTTCGCAAAACCTGCGGCAGAAACTTCCACATCATTTTTAGCTCCTCTGTAAAAAACATTCATTTTGGTTGGTGATACAACTGCAGAAGCTTTAGCGGCAATAAAAGTATGCTCAAATGGATGAAACTCCCATTCATCTGTACCTGCTTTACGAATTTTCATTATACCACCCCAAGTGATTTCACCTTCACTAGTTGGTTTATAACCATAGGTAGCCACACCATCTTTTATGGTGATTCGGTCTTCCCCTACAGGGTTAGTTACCGCCCATTGGTCTCTTGATTTACCTGCAGTATCTAAAGCACTCCCAACATCCATTTTCGGATTTTGAGTTGTAGAATAAGCGGCAACAATAACATCTGCCTTAAAAGAATCACCCAAAATAACATAGTTACTTTTAGGAATAACTTTCACAGCTACTTCATCAAAATCAAATTCAGCCGCAGTAATATGCTTCATCAAAACAGCCAATACTTCCGACTCTCTGTTTTTAATCATGTTTTGAAACATGGTAATATCAGTAACGACAGCTGCTAAAGGTGCATGATAAAAATGCGCAATGTGCCATTCTTCAATGTCACCATCATTATTCACACCATCTTCGTAGGTGAATTTGATATTAATAGAAGATTTATCCTCATTAGGAATTTGAGCCATCACTTTGGTTTCCCATTCCGTGATTTTTGCTTTCATTTCGTTCATACTCCACTCTCCATCTTTTGGATTGTGAGGTTCTGAACCTAAAAGGATAGTTTGTGGACTATCAATATCACCTAAAGCTTCAGCCGTGTCTAAGGTTACCCATTCGTCACCATCCGCTAAATCTTCAGGAGAATATCCCTCTACGCTAATAATAATATGTTTCTTTAATGCCACGAAGTAATCATCCATTTCTTTGGATGCAGCTGTAACAGCTTTAGCTTTTTTTAACCAAGGTCCAACCTTGGCCGCATTAATAGTATTCTGTTTGTTAAACTCCGCCATTGTAGCTTCATTTTTTCCAGAAAAGACTTGATTGGTTTCAATCATGGCACCATTAATTACCACAAACGAATTCAATACCGACTTTGTTACGTTCATTGCCAAAAGTGCAAGAAGAACTAGGTACATCATACCAATCATCTTGTCTCTTGGGCTTTGCTTTCCTCCAGCCATAGTTTATTCTTTTTTAAACTTTTATAATAATGGGTGAAATTATGAACGATTAACGTTCATTGCAGAAAGCATGTTTCCGTACACAGTATTCAACGATTCTAAATTCGTAGACAACTCTGCTATATTTTCTTTATATCGTTTAGTATCTTCTACAGAATCATTCAAGTTTTCAACTAATTGCTGCATGTTGTTAAACATCTCGGATGACACTTTATTCGAATTCGTTGTTTGCTCTAACTGCATTTCATATACACCGTTCAAGGCAGATAAATTCTCAGACACCTTCCTCAAGTTGTCCGCGTAAGTAGCACCGTCTTCATTTGAAACAGATAACCCAGTCAAAGCTTCAGTTGCATTATGGTACGAATCAGATAATTCGTTTACATTTTTTGCGGCTCCTTCTAAGCTATCTACAAAAGTATTTGTAGATGCAGAAGCATCCCCTAGATTATTCATGTTACCCGCAGTTTCCGCAAGGTTTCTCATTCCTGCTCCAAGACTTTCAATTAAATCAGGCCCAATTTTAGCCTCTTCTAGCATAGAGTCAAGTTCTTGAGTAGCAGAACCGCCCCCTCCACCTTGAACACCACGTGGATCTCCACTGTAATCTTCAGCTAACTCAGGATAAACTAAAGACCAATCTGGATCTTCATGCATTGGATCAAAGGCAGATAAAAAGAAAATAATTGCTTCTGTTCCTAACCCTAGAACCAACATAGGTCCCGACCCAGGGTAGTGTTGAAGTTTGAATAGCGCACCAATAATTACAATTGCTGCTCCCCATCCGTATACATACTTCATGAAATTTTTCCAACTCTTACTCCCTGGTTTAAATCCTGTAATTTCCTTGCTCATAGTCTAAAGAATTTGTGTAATATTTTTATATTTTATGGATAATTTACTTTTTAAATTTCGTCTCCTTTAGCTCTCCCTAAATAAGACATTACATTTCTAAAACCAATGTAACATTTTGCTGTGTCTTGGTATTCATAAGAACGCACACCTACTCCTAGATAGTATCCTACATCTTTCCAAGACCCTCCTCTAATAACTTTTCTTTTGTACACGGGTTGCTCATCGTCTTCCGCATCATATTGATAATCTGCGTTCATATCATGACCAAACTCATAAGCAGACTCACTGTAAGCGTTATTTGTCCATTCCGCCACATTTCCTGACATACAAAACAATCCATAATCATTTGGCGAATATGAATATACATTTACTGTTTGAAAACCACCATCATCCACATAATTACCTCTTAACGGCTTAAAGTTAGCTAAGAAACATCCGGCATCATTTCTAATGTACGGGCCTCCCCAAGGATATTGGGATACAGCTAAACCTCCCCGAGCAGCATATTCCCACTCCGACTCTGATGGTAGTCTAAAATCTTGAACTAATGGCAAACCTGCCATATCTAATGCATCATTAAAATAACGTGTTCTCCAATGGCTAAAAGCTTTCGCTTGTTTCCATGTAACCCCAACAACCGGATAGTAATCGTAAGCTGGATGCCAAAAATACATTTGTGCCATTGGCTCATTGTATGAATACGAGAAATCGGCAATCCAAGCTAAAGTGTCTGGATAAACATCTACCTCATCGTCTTTAATGAAATCTGCTCTAGAATATTGGTAATCATCTTGAGAATAATGTCTTTGACGCCCCTTCTTTGCCGCCATTTTATAGTCTATCCAACTGTATTGGAATCTTAGCTTCGTAATATCAATATGTTTTTTTCCGTAATAACGATCGCTTTCAGAATAAAACATCGGCTCCAAGGCATCTGTAATATCCTCATTCCCATCTCTACCTCCGTTCCAAGGAATTGGATAATCCCAACGTATTCTAGGCTCGTCTAAGTCATTACCAAACTCATCCAGCGTAATTCCATATTCTTGTTCGTCCACTTCTAATAAGTATGTTCGCGCAATTGAATCTTTTACCCAATTCACAAATTGTCTATACTCGTTATTAGTAATTTCCGAATCATCTACATAGAATGCCGCTATAGAGACCGTTCTAGAAAGTGCTACGTTTGCATACGGAACATCTTGATCATTTTCTCCCATCACAAAACTTCCCATTGGCACGTATGCCATTCCGTAAGGGTCAATATCAAACCAAGCAGGTCTGTTTTGGACCCCCGTCAACTGTCCGCCATCTCCTGAAGAACAGGAAGCAAACATGGCTGCTACTATTAAAAATAATAAAACTCTTTTCATGCTATTATGTTTAGTGATCGTCAAAATCAAAGTGGATAAACGTATATTTTTAAGTAATAGTATAATTATTACTATAAAAATCTAACGGTGTGGTGTTCTTCTTCTTTAGGTTGTGAAGAAATTGAGAAACAATATCTAACAAACAACTCATGCGAACCCGAACTAAAGTTTCTAACATTCGAGGTAGTGAAATCATAAGAATATCCTACTTTCAACATACCTCCAGCAGCATTCTCTCCATTCATTTGGAAGTTTGCGCCTAGCATTAATGCCACCGCATCTTGCACTCGGTAGTGCAAGCCCCCGAAAAATCTTTCTTCATATTCAGCTAAAGCACCAATTGAAAATACAGTAGATGCTAAATCAGATTTTACAAAAATCCCTGGTTTAAGAACCCAAGCACCGTCATCAGATATTACTTGTTCATATTGCGCAGAAACATAAAAAGTTCTGTCAATTTGGTAATTAAATTGTCTAGCATCCCCGTTTGAAACCTTATCTTCTAGCGTAGAATTAAACTTAGATGCGGATAAATGAGTCGATGAAATACCTATAGTTAACTTTTTAGGGATTTTATAAAACACCCCAAAGTCAAGGTCTAAACCACCCTCGGAAGCGCCATTTATTGGAATTGACGGGTCATCCTCTATACCTTGACTGGCAATCCAATCGCTACCTAACGACTTGGATATATACCCCAAACCAAGACCAAGACTTAACGTACCTGGACCGATATTATTAAGCTTATAGGCATACTGAAGCTTAGCAACCATTGTTGTTTCTTGCCCCAATTGATCTGACATTACCGTAAGACCAACTCCATGAGAAGTAGATCCAATTTCGAAAGGTGATTGAGCCGAAAACATAAATGTAGATGGCTCACCACCAAACCCAACCCATTGTAATCTTCCAACCATAGTCGCACAAATTGCATCATGACTACCCACAACAGCAGGATTTTGATATGCTAAACCGTGATATTGACCCACTGTAAATTGCGGGTCTTGTTGCGCTTGAAGCAAGCCAAAACTTCCTACAAACCCTATAAACACAAGAATTTTCTTTATCATCCGTTAATATATTTTTTATTCAAGTAATTGCTCAAAATACAGTCGCTAAAGTATATAAATAATCTTCCCCGCAAAAATTTATTATATTTTCTATAATAAATATGAACGCAACTCTTTTAACTGCAACTTCAGTTATAAAAATTTACGATATGTTTTCACCCACAGCTCCGGTAATTCGTCTTGTCCAGCCACCAAATAATCTTCATAAGAACAAGGCACCATATTTAACCTTCTGTATCTAATAGACTTCGAATCTGGGTAGGGCACGAGCATCCACCATCTGTCAGTACGAAGGCTCTTATAAAAAACCACATCTTCGTCCGTTCCGGTAACTGGCACTCTATATTTTAAGAAATTAGAGTCATTAGGACTTGGAACTTCATTTTTCCTGTTGACATACCCTTCCAAAAAGTACCAAATCATTTGGGCCGATAGCAATGCAGATCTCCCTTGATCATCTAACCTAGGGTTGTAACCAAAAACACCCAAACAAGATACTTTCTCACTTAAACCTGAATACCGAGTTAGTTGGCAAATCTCATCGGGTAAAAGGCCATTAGGGGTAGACCTTTCACAACCACCCATATCAGCCGACTGAATTGAAGCCACATCAATACTCACGATATCCGAGTTTCTTAAAATAGGCTCTGTTCTTCTAATATCACCTCTTACTTCACCCAGTCGCACTTTATCAAAGAACAACTTATCCATAAGGTTAATAATATTGGGGGCACTGAAGTACGTTTGATAGCCCAGATTTGCGTAGTTGAACAAGAAACTTGGTTGATGTAATAATATTTGACCTAAATAATTTTCACAATCAATCGGATCATCTGTATTTTCTCCTAAATCAAATTGCTGATCAATTGTGGTCAGATTAACTAGCTGTTCACTATTCTCGTATCCTTTGTACAGGGGTATGGTCAAATCTTGACTTCCACCCATAACAATAACTGTTTTATTTGCTTTCACTAAAGCTTCCAAACTAGACTGTAAGGCAAAATAGGTATCCTCTATTGTTTCTCCAGGCAGAATATTACCTAAGTCAACCATCTTTGGCAATCCATTAAAAAACAATTTATTTAATTGCTTTCTTATCCCATTTGGACCATTGCCACATCCTAAATTGTGTACCGAACCCCGCTCCTCCTTTACCCCAATAATCACCAAATCAGCATCCTCCCACTTAGGAAACTCATTACTTTCTACAAATGAAGTAATTAAGCCACCCATTTGTTCCTTATAGAACACCGTATCCTCTTTCGGAATAGGTGCGAAATAAATTGAAATATCCATTTTTACTTATTTGGGCTTATGCTTTTTTTACCACTTTCTTTTTGGTCGGAGCTTTTTTAACTGCAGTTTTCTTTGCTGCGGTCTTCTTTTTTACTGCCGGTTTTTTAGCGGCTACTTTCTTTTTTGCCACTGGTTTTTTCTTAGCGGGGGCTTTTTTAGCGGCTGCTTTTGTCTTTTTCGGCTGCTTTTCAATCATATCCAAACAATCCTCATACGACAAACTCAGCGGATCGGTGCCTTTCGGTAAAATCTTATAATTAGCCTTTTCTAACTTGATATATGGACCATATCTACCTTCAATAATTCGAAGGTTCTCATCCTCATCAAATGTTTTTAATAATGCTTTTTTATCCGCTTCAATTTTTTCTTTAATCAAAATGGCTCCGCGGTCATACGTAATGGTGTACGGATTATCTCCATTGTCCTCTTTAATGCTCACGAACATACTTCCTAACCTCAAATAAGGCCCAAATCTACCAATTGCAGCGTATAGGTTTTTACCTTCGTATTCACCCAACATTCTTGGTAATTTGAAAAGCTCCATGGCCTCTTCAAATGTGACGCTTGAAATTTTTAAAGGAGGTATTAAAGAAGTGAACTTTGGCTTTTCTTCATCATCCACATGACCAATTTGGATCATTGCCCCAAATCTTCCAATTCTTGCATAAACGGGCTTACCCGTCTCTGGATCTTCTCCAAGAAGCCTTTCTCCAGTGGCACGTTCACTATTCTCTAGCGTATACTCTACTTTCTTATGAAAGTCAGAGTAAAACCCTTCAATCATTTTATTCCAAGAAACCTTACCATCTGCAATTTTATCAAACTCACGCTCCACATCCGCAGTAAAATGGTAATCTAATACGGTATCAAAATGTTTAATTAGAAAATCATTCACTACTTCACCAATATCTGTAGGGAATAACTTATTCTTTTCCTTTCCAGTAGTTTCAGTTTTAACGAGTGTAGATATTTCGTTTGCGGCAACCTCTATAAATTTATAATCTCTTTGCGTACCTTCTGTTGACTTTTTTTCTACGTACCCTCTTTTTTGAATCGTAGAAATAGTTGGCGCATAGGTAGATGGTCTACCAATACCTAACTCTTCCAATTTCTTCACTAAACTAGCCTCAGAATATCTTGGTGGATGCATCGTAAATCTTTGTACACCTTGAGCTGATTCTAACTTCAACTCTTCCCCTTCGGTCATTGCTGGCAGCATACCAGAATCTACTGGACTTTCCGCATCCTCATCAACAGACACCTGATATACTTTTAAGAAACCATCAAAAACAATTACTTCCCCTTGAGCAGTAAACTTTCTATCATCTAAACTAACGCCAATTTTCACAGTCGTTTTTTCTAGTTTCGCATCCGCCATTTGTGACGCAATTGTACGCTTCCAAATCAACGAGTATAAACGCTCTTCATTTCTATCTCCCGTAACAGAGTCTTGATCCAAATATGTAGGTCTAATGGCCTCGTGAGCTTCTTGAGCTCCTTTAGCTTTAGTCGAAAATTTCCGTGGGTTTGAGTACTCTGGTCCATACATGGATGAAATAGCATCCTTAGATCCATCCACTGCGGTATCTGATAAGTTAAATGAATCTGTTCTCATGTAGGTAATCTTACCTGCTTCGTACAAGTGCTGGGCTACCACCATTGTTTGATTCACAGAAAAACCCAACTTCCTAGATGCCTCTTGTTGCAACGAAGAGGTGGTAAAAGGTGGTGCTGGCGATTTCTTAGCCGGTTTGCTCACCACACTCTCTACTCGAAACGAAGCATCTTTACATTTCTCTAGAAAGGCATAGGCTGTTTCCTCTGTTTTAAACTTCTCAGAAATACCAGCCTTTACAACTGACCCATTACTCAAATTAAATAACGCAGACACCCGATAAAACACCTCCGAATTATAATCTCTAATATCTCGTTCTCTCTCTACGATTAAACGCACCGTTACTGACTGCACTCTACCTGCTGAAAGTGAAGGTTTTACTTTTCTCCATAATACGGGAGATAATTCAAAGCCTACTAGCCTATCTAAAACTCTACGCGCTTGTTGGGCTTTTACTAAATCAACATCTAATTCACGCGGATTTGCAACGGCCTTTTTAATAGCCGATTTCGTAATCTCATGAAAAACTATTCTTTTTGTATTTTCTGGTTTCAACCCTAAAACCTCGCTCAAGTGCCAAGAAATAGCCTCCCCCTCGCGATCCTCATCCGTTGCTAACCAAACCATATCTGCTTTTTTAGCTAGACTTTTCAATTCTGCAACCACCTTCTTTTTATCTGGCAGCACATCATAATTAGGCTCGAAATTATTCTCTATATCAATAGCCACACCCTTTTTAGCCAAATCTCTTACGTGTCCGTAACTTGATTTAACGGTGAATCCTTTTCCAAGAAATCCTTCGATGGTTTTTGCCTTTGCTGGCGACTCCACAATTACCAAATCCATATATACGGTAGTTTTAAATGCCCTATCACAATAGCGGATAGATTGCAAATTAAACGAATTAAAAACGAGATAAACAAACCCACTTTATTAAATAGATCATATAGCAACTGAAAATCAGAGTGTTAAAATATCATATTATATTTTTTCTGCCACTATGTCACATAATTGCTTTTAACTAGTTTTGTAGACAATAAAACAGCAATACAATAATGGAAGATTTACTAGGTCAAAATAAAGTTATAGACGAAAATCGTCAAGGGGAAGCCACCATGATGAATGCAAACTCTACCGTCAAAAAAAAGAAAATGTACATCGAAAACTACGGATGTCAAATGAACTTTTCTGATAGCGAAATTGTGGCTTCTATTCTGACTAAAGAAGGTTATGAAACGACCGATCAAGAAATGGATGCCGATTTAATTTTGGTAAACACTTGCTCTATTCGTGAAAACGCAGAGACTCGAGTAATGAATCGTTTAGGTCATTTCAAGAAAAACAAAAGAAAAAATCCAGGGTTGATTATTGGTGTTTTAGGATGTATGGCCGAACGAATGCGCGAAACACTCTTAGAGAAAGAGAAACTAGTGGATATTGTTGCAGGTCCAGATGCATATAGAGATTTACCTGGATTAATTGAAGAAGCTTCTGAAGGGAGAAAAGCCGTTAACGTACTTTTATCTAGAGAAGAAACATACGCTGAAATCAGCCCGGTAAGATTAAGCTCAAATGGTGTAACTGCTTTTATTTCCATTATGCGTGGATGTGACAACATGTGCTCATTTTGTGTCGTTCCGTTTACTCGAGGAAGAGAAAGAAGTCGTAATCCTGAGACCATCGTAAAAGAAGCTAAAGAGCTATTTGATCAAGGATATAGAGAAGTAACTTTATTAGGACAAAACGTAGATTCATTTCGTTGGAACATGTCTAGCAAAGGCGTGATTAAAGATGAAAATGCACCTACCGTTAATTTTGCTGGATTAATGGATATGGTTGCCATGGTTGATCCGGAACTACGTATTCGTTTTTCTACTTCTCACCCAAAAGACATGACCGACAAAGTATTGGAAGTTATGTCTAAACATCCCAATATATGTAAGTACATTCATTTACCTGTTCAATCCGGTAACTCAGAAATTTTGAAGAAGATGAATCGTGGGTATACTAGAGAATGGTATTTAGAAAGAATAGCTTCGATTAGAAAACATATGCCTGACTGTGCTATTTCAACGGATATTATTACTGGGTTTTGTGGTGAAAGCGAAGAACATCATAATGAAACTCTTTCTTTAATGAAAGAAGTCAATTATGATTACGCATTCATGTTTAAATACTCCGAAAGACCAAGAACCTTAGCGGAGCGTAAATTTGAAGATGACGTAACCGAAGAAGACAAGTCCAAACGTTTAAATGACATTATTGCCATACAACAGGAAAGCTCTTTAATGCGAAATAAAAATCATGTAGGTAAAACCTTTGAAGTTTTGGTGGAAGGACTTTCTAAACGTTCAGAAAAACACGTTTTTGGCAGAACCACACAAAATGCCGTGGTGATTTTTGAAAAAGGAGACCATCAACCAGGAGACTATGTCAATGTGTTTATTACCGATTGTTCGTCTGCAACTTTACAAGGTGAATTAGTAAAATAGAAATAGTAGATGGATATCCTCTCAGCTAAACAACGATTTGGTATTATTGGCAACAATGAACAGCTTAACAGAGCTATTGATACCGCCATTCGTGTGGCTCCAACTTCTTTGAGTGTTCTAGTTACGGGAGAAAGTGGTGTTGGTAAAGAAAACATACCTCAAATAATTCATGCTTATGGTCAAAATAAGCATAATAGATATGTAGCCGTTAACTGCGGAGCTATACCGGAAGGAACGATTGACTCAGAATTATTTGGTCACGTAAAAGGATCTTTTACTGGAGCACATACAGAAAGAAAAGGATACTTTGAAGAAGCCGATGGTGGCACCATTTTTTTAGATGAAATTGGAGAATTACCTAAAGCCACACAAGCCAAATTATTACGTATTTTAGAATCTGGTGAATTTATAAAGGTCGGTTCTTCCAAGGTTTTAAAAACAGATGTTAGAATTGTAGCTGCCACTAATGTAAATATTGAAGAAGCTATTAAAAAAGGTAAATTCAGAGAAGATTTGTATTACCGGTTAAACACCGTTCCTATATTAATGCCTCCCCTTAGAGACCGAGGAGAAGATGTTAATTTGCTATTTAGAAAGTTCGCTACAGATTTTGCAGAAAAGTATCGAATGCCAGTAATTCGCTTATCCGAGAATGCTAAACGTATTATCAGTCAATATTATTGGCCAGGAAATGTACGTCAACTAAAAAATATTACGGAGCAATTATCCATATTAGAGCAAAACAGGAATGTAGAGGCTGAAACGGTACTCACCTATTTGCCTAATTACTCCGATAGTTCACTTCCTGTTTTGGTTAATAAAACTAATTCCGATTCAATTCCAGAAAGAGAGATTTTAGTCAAAGCATTAATTGATATGCGTGCAGAAGTAGACATGTTAAAGAATGCGGTAAAATCTTTAGCACAAGTAAATGGCAGCTCCACCTCTAATTTCGAACCTTCCGCATCGGAAAGTTATAATAAAGGCAAAGCAGATTTAGCCCTTTTAGGCAATACGCTACCTATGGCACAGGTTCAATATCAGGGTTACCAAAGTGATCATTACCAAACGCATGAAGATGTTGATGAATCTTTATCTTTAGAGGCTAAAGAAAAAGAGCTTATCAAAAAAGCACTCGATAAACACCGTGGAAAAAGAAAATATGCCGCACAAGACCTAGGTATATCTGAACGTACCTTATATCGAAAAATTAAAGAATACGATTTAAACTAATGAGAAATATATTATTTATATCTTTTGTATCTCTGTTATTTTACTCTTGTAGTGCGAGCTATAGTTTTACAGGAACTTCTGTTGGAGAAGCACGAACCATTTCTATTCAAACGGTCACTAACCGTGCTCCTTTAACTCCGCCATCTTACACACAGACATTTACAGAAAACTTAAAAGAAAATTTCTTACGTCAAACAAGTTTAGATTTAGTAAAAACAGACGGTGACCTTCAATTAGCAGGATATATTTCACGTTATACTTCTGGACCTATTGCAACTACAGGAGCAGAAACTACCTCTCAGAATAGGCTGACCGTGTCCGTTCAAATGAAATTTGTAAATAAACTAGATCCCTCTCAAAACTTTGATAAAACGTTTACTCGTTTTGAAGACTATACTTCTTCGGCAAGTTTGAGTAGTGTTCAAGATGAATTATTCTCTATTATTACCGAGCAATTAGCGCAAGATATTATTCAAGCTTCAATAGGTAGTTGGTAAAATGAATTCAAATAAAATCATAGCATTATTTGAATCTCCCTCTTTACTTCACCGTATTGATGTTAAAGATCTGAATGAAATTATTGAGATATACCCTTATTTCAACCAAGCCAGATTATTACTCACCAAGAAAATGCAACAAACGCAACATTTGTTGCTGAAAAAAGAAATAAAAAGAACCGCAGTTTCTGTGCCGAATAGAAAAGGATTATACGAGTTTCTATATCAAAAAGATATTCATTCAAGCATTATTAATTCAGTCACTGAAAATGAATCCAAATTAACAGCGAACAAAGTTGCTAAAGATGTTACAGAAAAAGCTATTGCTAATGAAGTTTCCAAATCATCTTTCGTACAACCGGTAGCAATGGAGCGAGAGCGAAAGCCTGAGGCCAGGTTTAAGCAACCTATTGATTTAAAAAGTTTCGGAACTAAGGAATCTAAGACTCTAGATATTTTAGAACAACAAATTATCGGTCAAACGATTGAACATGTTCTTTCACAAGAAATTGAATCTTCCAATGCCGCTATTGTTAAAACAACAAAGTCACCTACCAACAAAGAAATAGAAGTAAACGAAACTCAAAAATTTTCGGATTGGCTAACCATTTTAGATCAAGACAGATTAAAAAACTGGCGAGATAAAGACGCATCTGAAAATACAGAGTCTGGCCCCACAGAAAACGACATTATTGATTCTTTCTTGCAAAAAGACACCAATGTAATCAGCCCTACCAATGACAATATTGAGTTCACTCCATCCAACTTAGCTAGATTAAGTATTGTAGATGATGAGGACTTCGTTACCGAAACTTTAGCTGATATTTACCTAACTCAAGGTAACCTTCCTAAAGCTTTAAGTGCATATAATAAATTGTTATTGAAATATCCGAAAAAAAAGACTTACTTTGCCGCCCGAATCGACAAAATAGAACGAGATTTAAAATAAGATAGAATGAGCTTTATTACTGTATTAATTATTATTGTTGGAATATTACTAGGTTTAGTTGTGTTAATTCAAAACCCAAAAGGGGGAGGTCTTGCTTCCGGTTTTAGTGGCGCTAACCAGTTTGGTGGTGTTCAAAGAACAAATGACTTTTTAGACAAATCTACATGGACGTTAGTAATTGTATTATTTGCGCTAAGTGTTCTATCTTCTTCTATGACTAGCACAGTAAATACTGTAGATGATGCTGGAAGTTCAGAGTTACAAGAATTAGTCGAAGACGAACAAGGTGTTACGGCTCCTGCCCCGGTTCAATAAAGAGAATAATAAAATTTTAAAATGTCAGCTTGTCACTACAAGCTGACATTTTTTTTGCTCTAAAAAATGGTTTTCTGCCAAATTGCACATAATTTTCAATTGGCATAAATAATGACTACAGGAGTTCACTCAAGAATTAGTATAACAACTTAAAAATATTACAATGTCAAAATTAAACATCCAACCTCTATCTGATAGAGTTATAGTGGAAGCTGCTGCGGCAGAAGAAAAAACAGCAAGTGGTATTATTATTCCGGATACAGCCAAAGAAAAACCTCAAAGAGGAACTGTTCTAGCGGTAGGAAAAGGTTTAAAAGATGAGCCAATGACAGTAAAAGTTGGAGATCAAGTTTTGTATGGTAAATATTCAGGTACAGAGATTTCAATTGAAGGTAATGATTACCTTATTATGAAGGAAGCGGATATTTACGCAATTGTATAATAACATTAAAAAGAATTAGAATGGCAAAGCAAATTTTATTTGATATCGAAGCAAGAGACCTATTAAAAAATGGGGTTGACAAACTTGCAAATGCAGTAAAAGTAACCCTAGGACCAAAAGGTAGAAACGTTATTATCGATCGTAAGTTCGGTGCTCCTCATGTAACAAAGGATGGTGTTTCAGTGGCCAAAGAGATTGAGTTAAAAAATCCTGTTGAAAACATGGGAGCTCAAATGGTAAAAGAAGTAGCTTCAAAAACAGCTGATTTAGCAGGTGATGGAACGACAACTGCTACTGTATTAGCTCAAAGCATGGTTGCTACTGGATTAAAAAATGTTGCCGCAGGTGCTAACCCAATGGATTTGAAAAGAGGAATTGATAAAGCTGTAAAAGTGGTTATCGCTAACTTAAAATCTCAATCTATTGAAGTAGGTGATGACAATTCTAAAATTGAACAAGTAGCTACGGTTTCCGCTAACAACGACAAAGAAATTGGTAGCCTTATTGCGAAAGCAATGGCAAAGGTGAAGAAAGAAGGCGTTATCACTGTAGAAGAAGCTAAAGGCACGGATACAACCGTTGAAGTTGTGGAAGGAATGCAGTTTGACAGAGGTTATTTATCTCCTTATTTTGTGACTAACACCGAAAAGATGTTAACCGAAATGGAGAATCCTTATATCTTAATTTATGACAAAAAGATTTCTACAATGAAAGATCTTCTTCCTGTATTGGAAAAGACCGCTCAAACTGGAAAAGGATTATTGATTATTGCAGAAGATGTGGATAGTGAAGCCTTAGCTACTTTAGTTGTAAACAGATTAAGAGGTAACTTAAAAATTGCTGCCGTAAAGGCACCCGGTTTTGG
The DNA here is from genome assembly GCA_047610145.1 of Salibacteraceae bacterium. Classification (GTDB taxonomy): domain Bacteria; phylum Bacteroidota; class Bacteroidia; order Flavobacteriales_G; family Salibacteraceae; genus CAJXZP01. The sequence goes on from JBLFZF010000003.1 coordinate 29,628, forward strand.
TGACCGTAGAAAAGCAATGTTAGAAGACATCGCGATTTTAACTGGTGGCAACTTGATTTCTGAAGAGCAAGGTAGAAAGTTAGAAGATGCTACTCTAGAAGATTTAGGTACGGCATCTACTATTACCATAGACAAGGATAATACGACTATTGTAAATGGTGCAGGTGCAGAAGATGCTATTCTTGGAAGAGTCAATCAAATCAAAGCTCAAATTGAATCTACTACTTCTGATTATGACAAAGAAAAACTTCAAGAACGTTTAGCTAAGTTGGCTGGAGGTGTTGCTGTACTTTATATTGGTGCGGCTACTGAAGTTGAAATGAAAGAAAAGAAAGATCGTGTAGATGATGCCCTTTCTGCAACAAGAGCTGCAGTAGAAGAAGGTATTGTTGCTGGTGGTGGAGTTGCTTTAGTAAGAGCCATTGATGCTATTGATTCTGTTGAAGTGGAAAACGAGGATCAATTAACCGGTGTCGCTATTGTAAGACGTTCTTTAGAAGAACCTTTACGTCAAATAGTAATTAACGCAGGTGGAGAAGGTGCTGTAGTTGCTCAAAAAGTAATGGAAGGCACAGGTGATTTCGGTTACAATGCACGTACAGATGTTTACGAAAGCATGATGGCTGCTGGAGTAATTGACCCAACTAAAGTAACTAGAATTGCATTAGAGAATGCAGCTTCCATTGCTGGAATGCTTTTAACTACCGAGTGTGTATTAGCAGACGAGGAAGAAGAAGGTGGAGCTCCAGCTATGCCTCCAATGGGTGGCGGAATGCCAGGAATGATGTAGTTTCGACTGCACGCAACTATCTGAAAAGGATTAAAACAAAAAAAAGGTGATTCAATTGAATCGCCTTTTTTTATACTTAATTTATTATTTATTTTTTCGGTTTCTTTACCGTAAAGACTCTACTAATATTGAACCCCATTCGTATATCACCCGTAGCCCAGTCACCGGTATTTTGAGTAATAAATTGCTGCTCATTCATTCCAGCTGAATTCGTTAAGAACAATTGAAAAACATGTCCTCCAGTTTCAATATCAACTCCTACAGAAAAAGAATAATTCAAATATTCCGGAGCAAGTTGATTATCTGGAACATAGTAAAACTCATAGGTAATTGCAGCTCTTTTAGAAAACTTTTGTCTTCCTCCAATTCCAATAGCGAAAACATCATTTTTCTCCGCCTTTGTTTTTACGAAATTTCTATGAACCAAGGTTGGCATTAATTGCACCGTTGTACCCTTATTCATCTTCCTACCCACAATAGCTTGAAAAGTATAACCCATTCTAGAGGAAAACAATTCTTCTGCAGGATTGCTTGCCTTCAATGAATTTATCATTACCGAAGAAAATAACTGCAATGACACCGGCATGTTTTTAGCCCCTGTACTCTGTTTTAATATCTTAGCCTTAAAGAAACCATCATACGATTTTTCGTAAGAACTTCTGCCCACACCAATCATTAACCAAGGAGTGAGACCATAATCAAAACCAATACGTATAATCGCATTATCCAATCCAAAAAACTCATCAACTCCCGAATTTACGGCACCAAAACGGTGTGATATTCGCATATCAAGCACCCCTTCCGAAGTGTTTTCTAAAGATATAGAATTTATTATACGAGATGATTTATAACTCGCGGTAGCATAGGTTGTTTCATTAGGATCATCACCCAAATCATCTAACAGATCAACATCTTCCTGCGCGATTAATACAAAACCAGACATCACGATGAACCCAAAAACAAGTATTTTCTTTATCATAACAAGTTGTTCCGAAATTGACTATTTCTTTTCTGCAAAGTTCATTACCATAGTTACTTCTAACTCTTTCGCAATTTTTTCTCTAACTACTCCAGGTATTTCAATTTTATAATCTTCTGGATTTACTTTTATTTTTGACTCCCCAAAAATTACCTCTCCTTTAACTGTGAATTGTGCTTTTGAAATTATTTCTTGTGTTACTCCATGAATCGTTAGTTTACCCTTTACATCAGAGATATACATACCGTCTTTTTTTAGATTGATCGACTCTATATCCACAATAACTCCTTTAAATGAAGCCTTTGGGAAATCGTCACTTTCCAAGTAATTTTCATTAAAATGCTCTTCCATTAGGGCCTTTTCAAAATGAAATGCCTTAATCGTTACCGAATACTGAATAGCACCAGTTTTTGAATCAAAAACTGCAGTTACCGTTTTATTATGTGCTTCAATATCTTCAATTGAAGTAGACGAAAAGAAGGATATCTCTCCAGTTCTTGTAAAATATTTCTGTGCTTGTAATCCGGTACAAATCACTACCAACCCTAAAATCAAACTTAATTTTCTCATACTTTCTATTTTTTTACCACGGTACAATTTGTTAACACTATTCCCATTTCATCCCCTCCGGTACACCGGCCTTTTATGGTGAGTTCTTTACCAATCATTAGATTTTCAATACCCGAAAAATCATCAAAAGACGCATTTACACCAAAAAAATCATCATTCGTTTTCAGTACTATTAAGTTAGTTCCTTCTTCCACTACCATTTCAGAAACACGACCCGTTACGGCAATTACCCGATCTAAATATTTCGAGTTCGCTTCTTTTTCATCGGTTACATATGAATCAAACAGGTCTATAGCAGTTATTTCAATGCTAGCCGACTCCCCTTCAATATCTCTATGTTCTTTATTAAATTGTATATAGACGACCCCTCCAACCAAAAGAGCTAGCATTACCGCAACTACACTTATTTTCTTTATCATTTTATTTAGTTTTCTGGAGCGCCATCGGCAATCCACTGTGTTAGCTTTTTATGATCACATTCTGGCATTGGTCCGGAAGGCGGCATTGTTCTTTCTTGCAAAGCACGCACTTGAATCCGATCTAAATTATCAATTACTTCTTGATAATTTATTAAAGAAGGAGCTTGGGTAGAGTAATGACATCCCCGTGTAGAACAAGTTAGATTAATCAACACACCAATCTCACCATCATAAGTTAGGCTATCCGTTTTACAGTCATCCGAATCAATAGGATACAGGTCTTCCTGATTGTCATAATAACAAGAACTCATGGCAAACGCTAATGTGGCCAGCACAAATATTTTTTTCATAATTTAATTATCTAAAGCACCATCGGTTATCCAATTGTTATCCATTACAATTTTCCATTCATCCTATTTGGCAACCTACCTACCAACAGTAGCTGTAAAACAAGATTAATATTTATTCGACCCCATTAACTATCCATTACTTAATTGGTTCAATACCTCAAAGTAGTAATTTAAGGAGTTCTTCTATTCTGAAGAAGCTCCCACATAGGACCTTGTATAATTCCATCTTACTACCGATACACTCTCATTTAGATCAATCCGATTAGAAATATCATACCTCTCGTACACGAATAAATATGTACTTTTTTAACAGGTTTAGAGTACTTCAATGAATTTTATATATGAGAGTATGAATACGCATCGAAGACTCCGAATAGAAAAAACACCATCACCACACTATTACATATCTCACTTTTTTGATTCCCGTTTATTCTAAGTTCAACTCAAATATAATATATAAATTGAGTTACCACCAAACATGTTTTCATTCCAAATCTGACGCTTTATGATGATCTTCAGAGTAAATGTGACTCCCCGTCCAAGCAATTCTTTTCAAAAAAGAGTGCTTCCTATGCTGACATAAATCTAAACTGCAAATCTCACAAGAAAGTGGCAAACAAGGCTCTGTATGAATAGACGCTTCAATGTCATTTTCAAACACCTCCGCCAAAATATCTTCTAACTGATCTACCTCATCATGAGATGCTTTTAATGAATTATACCAAGGCAAAGTTAAATGCGCATCTAAATGAAGCTTCGCTCCGTATCGAACTATTCTGAAATTATGAATATCAACCCAAGACGATTTCCGTTTTTCTTCCAGTACTTTTGCCACTCGCTCCATCTGTTCTGGATCCGCCTCATCCATAACTCCTGCAATAGATTTACGAATTATTTTAACTCCGGTCACCGAAATCACTCCCCCTAAAATTATCGCCAATACATTATCTAAAACTTGCAAATCTGTCAACCAAACTACACCTAAACCTAGCAACAAACCTACTGTAGAATACCCATCACTTAATAAGTGCCTGCCTCCAGCTTGTAATTGTATCGAGTTCACTTTCTCCCCTTGTTTAACCATTGACCACCCCATAGTCGAATTAACAATCCCAGCTAAAGCAACCAACCCTAAGGCAAAAAAATTAATGATTACTTCTTCCGGATAAAAGAACGAATACGCAGCTTTAACAATCATTGAGCTACCAGCAACCAATATTAGTCCACCTTCGAAACCGGAAGAAATAAACTCAATTTTCCCATGTCCGTAAGGATGGTTCTGATCTTTAGGTAGCGAAGTATAGTATAGACTAAAGACGCCAAATGCTGCTGCTAAAATATTTACTAATCCTTCTAAAGCATCCGTTAAAATAGCATTTGAGTTTGACAACAAATAGGCAGACATCTTTATGACGAATAACACCACACCCACAATTACCGCCACCAATTGAAATTTCATATTCAATTGGTCAATACTTTTTCTATTGGAATCCATTCTCTTTAAAATTGATAAGGGTAAACAATGTATATTTTTTTTGTTCCCTATGCAATTTTTTCAAATAAATATGGTTTATAGGCTACATTTGTTACTATGATTCAACGTACCTCTAAGAAAGGTTTTCTACCATTTAATATTACGCTTTTATTTGTTGGATTACTTCTAACTTCTACCCCTGTATTTTCTCAGGTTAAGTATTCTAATGAATTCTTAAATATTGGGGTTGGAGCTCGCGGACTTGGAATGTCTAATAGCGTTATTTCCTCTTCAAACGATGTAACCGCTGGGTATTGGAACCCGGCAAACTTGACCGAAATAGAAGATAAGTTTCAAGTTGGTATGATGCACGCCAGTTATTTCGCGGGTATTTCGAATTATGATTATGGCGCTGTAGCCATTCCTATAGAAAACGGAATTGTTGCGTTATCTGTTATTCGATTTGGAATCGATAATATTTTAAACACCATTAACTTTAAAGATCCTAACGGTAATTTCAACTACGATAGAATATCTACATTTTCTACTGCCGACTATGCCTTCTTAGTATCATACGCGAGAAAAACAAGTATTGAAGGCCTCAGTTTAGGAGGTAACTTTAAAATTATTTACCGACAAATTGGAGATTTTGCAAATGCATATGGTTTTGGACTAGATGCTTCTGCAAATTATAAAAAAGACAAGTGGCGATTTGCGGTAATGGCTCGTGATATTACCACAACGGTCAATGCATGGAGCTACACCCTTGATCAAAGAACCAAAGATGTTTTTGAAGAGACCGGGAATGAAATTCCGGAAAACGGTACAGAAATAACCTTACCTAAACTACTCTTTGGTATTTCAAGAGAGTTTACCATTAAAGATAAGTTTACCATTTTACCAGAAATTGATTTTGATGTCTATTTTGACGGTCAAAGACCTACCGTAATTAGTGGCAATACTATTAGTGTGGATCCTCATATGGGAATTGAATTTGGATATAATCAGTTTCTTTTTGTTCGAGGAGGTATCGGAAATATTCAAAAACAACCCAGCCTTACAAGCGAAGATGACGAGTGGTTATTTCAACCCAACTTTGGTGTAGGCATGAGACTAGATGACTTATTTGGCTTAGGTAATGTCGTGTTAGATTATGCTCTTACCGCAATCGACCAAACAAACAGTTCGTTATACTCCAATGTTTTTTCTTTACGAATTGATGTCGGAGCGTTTAAATGGTCAAAGGATAAAAAAATGAAACCGCCTATTAAATTATAATTGGAACGGTTTCTTTTCAAACAAATCCGTTACTACTTGCATTTCATAACCAGTAGTAATTTTTTCACAGCTATCTTTCATTAATTTTCGACTTTCGTGGGCTATCTCGGGTAAATTATCGCCCGCATTAGAAAAAACCTCTTTACTTGGCCATTGCGCATACGCTAAATAGTGACCTTCTTCTAATTTATGAAGTCTCGAACCCAAACTCCCTTCGTATTCATAAATAAACTTAGTTAATGATTTCCAACCCCTAATAAAGTCCTTGTCGCAACCCTGCTTCACTTTCATCTTATAAATAACGGTAAACATATTTTTGTTTTAATGCTGGAAAGATAATGAATATAAAAACTTATCGAATTCAATGGCACTCCTGTATATTTGGCATCTAATAATTATTAATGACGATTTCAAAAAAAATAGGGTTAGCCCTCAGCTCAGGAATACTACTAGCTGCTGCATGGCCTTCTATTGGTTCGGCAACGCCACTTTTATTCTTTGCGCTTACCCCATTATTTTTACTGGAAAGGTCTGTTTATGAATCTCAGTTAAAAGGAGAAAAATCAAAACTTTTCCCCTTTATATTTTTAAGTCTTTTGGTATTTAATGCTCTTACCACTTGGTGGGTATGGAACGCTTCTCCAGAAGGCAGCATCATGGCCATAGTCTTAAACAGTTTATTTCTGGCTCTCATAATTCAATTAGCCCATTTTACCCGAATTAAACTTGGGAACTTTAGAGGTGATTTAGCCTTAATATTCTTTTGGATTGCTTGGGAATATTTTCATTTAGATTGGGACCTTTCGTGGACCTGGTTAACTCTTGGAAATGGCTTAGCTGGTGTACCTTCATTAATTCAATGGTATGAATATACCGGTGTATTTGGAGGTTCATTATGGATATTGATCAGCAACTTATTTATTGTTCATTGGATTGTCAAAGCAGAACAACATGAATCTAAGCCGTACAAACTACCTGGAGTAATTTTTGGTATTAAGTGGTTCTTCGTTCTGGTAATTCCAATCATTATTTCTCTTGTGATTTGGAACAATTATGAAGAAATGGAGAACCCTATTGAAGTGGTAGCCGTTCAGCCCAACATTGACCCGTATAATGAAAAGTTTGGTGGCATGACATCCGTTGATCAAGTGGCCAAGATGTTTCAATTAGCAGAATCAAAAATCACCGCAACTACTGATTTTGTGATTTTCCCGGAAACAGCTATTCCAAATGGTTTTGATGAAGAAGTTTTTCAGGATACTGAAGAGTATGGAATCATTATTGATTTCGTAAACAATCACCCAAACACACAAGTAATTATTGGCGCTAGTACATTTGTGGTTTTCGGTCCAAACGAGCCTATTTCAACAACCGCCAGAACTGCACAAAGTGGCGTCAAATACGATTATTGCAATACCGCAATCTCCATCTCAAATTCGACAAAGCCTGAGTTTTATCATAAATCTAAAATGGTTCCTGGAGTAGAGAAAGTTCCTTTCCCTATTTTATTAAGACCTATTCAAGATCAAATATTTGATTTGGGAGGTGCTTTAGGCTCTTTAGCGGGACAGGAAACTAGAACCGTGTTTACCTCTCCAAGCGGGAAGACCGCAGCACCGATTATTTGTTACGAATCGGTTTACGGTGAATTTGTGGGCGACTTTATAAATAATGGTGCGGAAGCTATTTTCATCATCACCAATGACGGTTGGTGGAAGAATACTCCAGGATATAAACAACATGCGTTATACGGTCAGATTCGGGCGATAGAACACCGAAGAAGTGTTGCCCGTTCTGCCAACACCGGAATTTCCTGTTTCATTGACCAAAAAGGAGTGACCTCTCAATCTACCGAATGGTGGGTTCCAGATGTTATTGCCGCAAAAATAAATGGAAATTCTACCCTTACATTCTACACAAAGTATGGCGATATTTTAGGCCGAATTTCTCTAGCATTTGGCATCCTACTTTTAGTTATGGCCGTTTCTCGTGGGTTAATTAACAAGAATAAATAATGAAATTTAGAACCGAAGTACCCGCGCCACAATCATTGGATAAAATCAGCTATGATTCTTCCGTCCTGTTTTTAGGCTCTTGCTTCTCGCTAAGTATTCATAATCAGTTACAAAATTTAAAATTCCATACATTTTCGAACCCATTTGGAATTGTATACAACCCTACATCTTTAAGTAAACAATTAAAAAGAGTTTGTACCGAAAAGAAATACTTGGAATCAGATCTTCATTTTCATAATGAGCGCTGGTTTAGTTTTGACCATCATAGTGATTTTTCGTATCCTTCAAAAGAGGATTGTCTGCATTCCATCAATCATTCTTTGGAGCAAGCGCACGCTCATTTAAAAAAGAGTGATTTTATTTTTATTACGTTAGGAACTGCTTGGACTTACCATCACGATAAGTTAAAACGTTCGGTAAGTAATTGCCATAAAATCTCATCAAAAAACTTCACTAAGAAGTTGACCCAAGTAGACGAAATGGTTCATCAATTAATAGAGGCCATTCAAGATTTAAAAAGCATCAACCCATCAGTGAAAGTGGTTTTTAGTGTTTCCCCTATTCGTCATTTAAGTGATGGTCACTTCGAGAATCAGGTAAGTAAAGGACGCTTATTTGACACGATCCATCAGTTACTTGCGATCGATAATTCTACTCGCTATTTCCCAGCTTATGAGCTTTTACTAGATGATTTAAGAGATTACCGATTTTATAATTCAGACCTACTTCATCCTTCTAGTGAAGCCATCGAATACATATGGAGTAAGTTTAGTGAGACTTTTATTAATTCAAACACTTCGAAAACAATTACACGAATAGAAAAGCTAATTCAAGCTTCTAAACACCAACCGTTTAATCCATATTCTACAGCCCATCAAAAATTTATTCAAAAGACATTGAACGAAATGAATCTCTTAGAGTCCGAGTTGGGGTTCCGCTTTATACCAGAAAAGACGTCTCTTCAGAACCAACAGATTTAAGACGTTTATTTTTTAACCACCTTAACTTTCATTACTACATCTTTCATCGGTCTGTTTCTTTTATCTACATCAACTAAACAAATAGAATCTAGCACATCAAAACCTGCTACCATTTCACCAAAAACAGTGTATTCATAATCTAGGTGAGGTGTGCCTCCAACAGTCCCATACACTTCGATTTGTTCTGCGGTGTACTTATACTTTTCCAAATTAGGCTCAACTAATACCATGGCCGAATCAATAATAACTTTACCCGCTACCTCATCATTTTTAATTAATGCTTCTTTATAGGCTGCTAACATTTCTACATGGTTAGAGTCATTTAAACAGGCCTTAAGCTCGTTCTTTGTATACTTCTCTAGCTTACTATTTTGAACAAACATTAACTGAGTTGAATCTAAGACTCTACCTTGTACGATATAGAACTGACTTCCGGAACTTCTTTTTAAGGGGTTTTGCGGGTCACCTTCTCTAGCCGCAGCTAAAACCCCACGTTTATGAATTAACCCAGGTACAAATTCCGCATCAATATCATAACCAGGTCCGCCATTACCTAATTCAGCGCCCTCTTTAGCTCCTTTCGAGTCGGGATCTCCTCCTTGAATCATAAATTCCCTAATTACGCGGTGAAATAAAAGCTTATTGTAAAACCCGTCATTCGCTAACTTCAAAAAATTATCTCTATGCAAGGGTGTTTCATCATAGAGTTTAAAAGTCATCACCCCGTAAGTGGTGGTCACTTCTACATAGGTCATTTTCTCTTTCTTTTCGCTAAAAGAAAACAAACCAATAGCCAATATGATCCCCCCTAACCAAACACTCATTTTCCGTCCTAAATCCATAATTAATAAATAAGAGGTCAAAGTAAATTAAAGATCAATGGGCGACAAGTTTTCTGGGTAAATTCGTTCGTCAATATGAATTGAAAATTATCTTTGCCTCCCTTATAACAGCACATTATGGACTTAGTAAAAGAATTAACGTGGCGTGGATTAATTCACGACATCATGCCAGGAACCGAAGAGTTATTGAATAAAGAAATGATTTCCGGTTACGTGGGCTTTGACCCTACCGCAGATTCTTTGCATATAGGTAATCTAGTACCAATTATGTTATTGGTCCATTTACAAAGAGCCGGACATCGCCCGTTAGCTTTGGTTGGTGGTGCTACCGGTATGATTGGTGACCCATCTGGTAAGAGTTCAGAGCGTAACTTATTGGATTTAGACGTGATGAATCACAATCTAAATTCTCAAAAAGTACAATTAGAAAAATTTTTAGATTTTGATTGTGGCAAAAATTCAGCGGAGGTAGTCAATAACTACGATTGGTTTAAAGACATGAATTTCTTAGATTTTATTCGTGATACTGGAAAGCATATTACGGTAAATTACATGATGAGTAAAGACTCTGTAAAAAACCGTTTAGCCGGTGAAGGAATGTCTTTTACAGAATTCACGTACCAATTAATTCAAGGTTACGATTTCTACCATTTGTATACTACCAAGAATTGTAAAATTCAAATGGGTGGTTCTGATCAATGGGGCAACATTGTTACCGGTACAGAATTGATTCGTAGAAAATCTAAAGGGGCTGGATTTGCAATCACTGCTCCGTTGGTAAAGAAAGCAGATGGAACGAAGTTTGGGAAATCAGAAGGTGGAAACATTTGGTTAGATGCTAAACGCACTTCTCCATATAAATTCTATCAATACTGGTTAAATGCAGGTGATGAGGATGCGGAGAATTTCATCAAAATTTTCACCTTACTGGATGAGCAAACCATTAATGATTTAATTGCACAACACAAAGAAGCACCTCATATGCGTTTACTTCAAAAACGATTGGGTGAAGAGATCACTAAAACAATTCACTCGCAAGAAGATTTAGAAACAGCTATTGAAGCATCTAATATTCTATTTGGAAAGGCGACTTCTGATAGTTTGAAGAAATTGAACGAAGAAGACTTCTTATCCATATTTGAAGGTGTACCTCAAGGTTCACTAACCAATTATGAAGGAATGAACATTGTAGACGTACTTGCAGAATCTGGATTCCTAAAATCCAAAGGGGATGCGCGTAGATCTGTAAAAGAAAATGCAATTTCTGTCAATAAAGAAAAAGTAGGTGAAGACTTCATTCTAAGTCCCGATCAGTTAATTAGTCATAAGTACATTTTACTGCAAAGAGGGAAGAAAAATTATTTTTTACTCATAACACACTAGAATTATGGGTAGTGTCTCTTATTATTTTTAAAACATTACAAAAAAACAAACTTATCTATTACATTTGTAAGTAACTAATAATCAGATTACACGTGTGAGTAAAACCTAATTCCTAAAAATAAACCCATGTCAAGTCTAATAAAAATATACACAGATACAGAAGTAACCATAGCCCGTCTAAAGGATGAACTCTATGTTAACGGAATTTCATCCTTAGTAAAAAACGGATTCCAGTCTGGAGCCATAGCTGGTTTTGGTGGTGGCCAACCTTCATTGCGAGATCTCTTTATTGATAGCGATGACATGGAAAAAGCATCAAAAATAATCCATCAGATTATATCCAAGTAACCCCACATTTCTAATTTAGTTTCTCGTATACCTTCTATTTTTTTTGGCGTTTAATATTATCTTTGGCCTTCATGAAAGGCAGTTCAATATTTGGCAATAGTAATCTTGATTCGGAAGACTTTTATTACTCGGAAGAAGGATATAAAGTTTTTACAGAAGTATACCATCTAAAACGTGGGAGTTGTTGTAAGAATGGTTGCAAGCACTGTCCATATGGTTTCAACAAACAGAGAAAAAGCTAAATATGAGTAATTTTAAAGACCTCATCCAAGCTGGAATTCCAACGGAATTACCAGTATTAAGACCTTTAGATAAAAGCGTAAGTCATGCTCCTAAAAGGAGAGACATTTTAAGTAAAGCCGAAAAAGAATTAGCCGTAAGAAATGCCTTACGTTATTTCCCAAATGAGCATCACGCGTTATTATCTACCGAATTTGCGCAAGAGTTAAAAGAGTATGGAAGAATCTATATGTACAGATTCCGTCCAGATTATGAATTCTACGCGCGTCCTATTTCAGAATACCCGGCTAAATGTGAGCAAGCAGCATCCATAATGTTGATGATTCAAAATAATTTGGATAACAAAGTAGCACAACACCCGCATGAACTAATTACTTATGGTGGTAACGGAGCTGTATTTCAAAACTGGGCGCAGTACCTACTCACCATGAAGTATTTGAGTGAAATGACGGATGAACAAACATTGGCCATGTACTCCGGTCATCCAATGGGTTTATACCCATCTCATAAAAATGCGCCTCGGGTAGTGGCTACGAACGGAATGGTAATTCCTAATTATTCTAAACAGGATGATTGGGAGAAATTTAACGCACTGGGTGTTTCACAATACGGCCAAATGACCGCAGGTTCATACATGTACATTGGCCCACAAGGAATTGTACATGGAACAACCATTACCGTATTAAACGGATGCAGAAAAATTGATATTGCAAAAGGAACTAACTCCGGAACTGCGGGTAAACTATTTGTTACTTCTGGTTTAGGAGGAATGAGTGGAGCACAACCAAAAGCTGGAAATATTGCCGGAGTTGTTTCTGTTACAGCCGAAGTAAACAAAGCGGCTAGTTATAAACGTCATGAGCAAGGATGGGTGGATGAAGTTATATCTAACTTAGATGAACTGGTCTCCCGCGTTTCAAAAGCAAAAGAAGCGAAAGAAACCGTATCTATTGCCTACGATGGTAATATTGTAGACGTATGGGAAAAGTTTGATACTGCCAATGTATATATTGACTTAGGCTCTGATCAAACTTCTTTACACAACCCTTGGGCTGGTGGTTATTATCCTGCTGGGTTAACCTTTGAGGAAGCCAACATCATGATGGCTGAAAACCCTGCATTATTCAAAGAAAAAGTACACGAATCTTTAAGACGACAAGTAGCAGCTATTAACAAACACACTGCTAAAGGAACCTATTTCTTTGATTATGGAAATGCATTTCTACTAGAATCTTCTAGAGCTGGAGCCGAAGTAATGGCAGAAGACGGCATACGATTCAGATACTCTTCTTATGTAGAAGATATAATGGGTCCTATGTGTTTTGATTACGGATTTGGTCCCTTCAGATGGGTCTGTGCTTCTGGTAAACCAGAAGACTTAGAAGTGACAGATAACATAGCCCTTGAGGTTTTGTCTAAAATTAAACTCACTGCCCCACCAGAGATTCAGCAACAAATGCAAGACAACATTACCTGGATCAAGGGAGCTAAAGCTAATAAATTGGTTGTAGGTTCTCAAGCTCGAATTTTATATGCAGATGCAGAAGGAAGATCTAAAATAGCGGTGGCTTTTAATGATGCTATTAAAGCTGGTAAAGTTGGATCAATCATTTTAGGACGTGACCATCATGATGTCTCAGGTACTGATTCCCCATTTAGAGAAACAGCCAATATATATGATGGGTCTAGCTTTACGGCAGATATGGCCATTCAAAATGTCATTGGTGACTCTTTTAGAGGAGCTACTTGGGTGTCTATCCATAATGGAGGTGGAGTTGGATGGGGCGAAGTAATTAACGGTGGTTTTGGAATGCTAATAGACGGCACACCTGAAGCTGAAGAACGAGCTAAAAGCATGCTTTTTTGGGATGTTAATAATGGAATTAGTAGACGAGCTTGGGCTAGAAATGAAGAAGCCAACTTCGCTATTAAACGAGAAATGGAACGAAATCCAAATCTAAAAGTTACTTTACCTAATATGGTGAAAAATAGTATTTTAACCGATTTATTTTAGCATATTTAATACGTTATGGAATTAGCACACATAAAAAAAGCCTTAGTTACTGGAGCTGGAGGTTTTGTTGGAGGGCAATTGGCTTTATTTCTTGCCGATAAAGGAATTGAAGTAAATGCAATGCACCGACCGGGTTCTGAGTTAAGTCAAGAGTTGAAAAGCAACGCTAAAATAAATTCTACCCCGGCTAATTTAGTAGATAAAAAATCATTAATATATGCCAGTAAGGATTGTGATCTTATCTTTCATTTAGCAGCTTATGCAAAACCATGGGCTAAGAACCCACAAACGTATTATGACATCAATGTTGGCGGAACAATAAACCTACTTGAAGCCGCAAAAATCAATCAAGTAAAACGTATCGTAATTACGGCTACTGCCGGAACATTTGGTCCTCAAACAGATGATTCTTTGATCACAGAACATATTAGACAAGTACTGCCTCCTTTTTCTGAATATGAAAGATCAAAACTAATCGCTAACCAAAGAGCATTAACATTTCTCAACGATGGTTTAGATATTGTTATTGTAAGTCCCACCCGTGTTTTTGGTCCAGGAGAATTAAGCGCTAGTAATGCCGTAACTAAACTATTGGAACGTTACATGTTTAATGGTTTCCGATTCGTGCCAGGAAATGGAAGTACAACCGGAAATTATGCCTACGTGAAAGATATGATTAATGGTCATTATTTAGCTGCTCTGCACGGTAAAATAGGAGAGAACTACATTTTAGGGGGCGAAAACCTTTCGTATAATGAAATGTTAGCTGCTTTTGGAGAGGTAGTAAAAATACCACGAAAACCCATTGGCGTACCTTTTTCATTAATGCTAGGTACTTCAAAAATAATGAAATTCTTAGGTGACAAATTTGGTATGACTCCACCAGTTACGCCTCCCTTTATTAGAAAATACACCCATAACTGGTCTACAGACATTAGTAAAGCAAAAAACGACTTAGGATATACGGTTACTCCATTTAAACAAGCGGTGGAAGAAACAGCAGAATGGCTAAAAACGAAACGTATATAAACACAAATCTCCGCTAATCAGAAGCTCCTAAAAGCAAACTGAAAAGCAGAGATTCCACACAAATATTATTATTGATCCTAATAAACTTTAACACCAACACGGCAAATATACGATTATATGTCACCGTATAACCCGAAGTGAAAATAACTAGTACCCAGTTATGTTTGCATTTCTGATTGAATCTTTTTCTGCCGCTGTCCAATCATATTTATACGTATACAAACTCCCCTCCCATTCGCCATAAAGCACATTAGGTAATACCACAAAAGTGCTTCCAAACTCCGTCCTCAAACTGTCGGTAAGGTTATTCCTATCCGCATTAGATCGTTTATCAAAGATTTCGGTAAAGTCCGCTAAATTGTCACCAAATAACATCAATACATCATAATTTTCAAAAACCTGAGCCCGTCTATTCATTTTACTACCCTCATCCACACGCAGTAAAAAATCAGTTGAATCTACTCCCTGAACCCCTATTTTAGACACATTCGCAATGGTGGAATGCAATTCTGCAATTCTTCTATTTGAAATAAAAATCACTTTGACCCCCTTACTCTGAGCAAACGCAATAAAAGGAACAGCTCCGGGCACGGCTCCTGCATGACTCAAATCTGACCATTCCTTCCATGTTTCTTTCGAGTATGACTCCTTATTTAAAGCAAGCTGAGCATTGTAAAAACTATTATCTACTACTGTTTCGTCTAGATCCATTATAATAGCTGGAGGCTTTTCATAAGGAAACGCATGATTATCTAGTTTACTTTCTAATTGTACTCTCGACATGTTATAGATTTGATAACATAGCGCTTTGTATTCAGCCGCTGTTTGATGCCATAAAACCGCATTAACCGTGTGGCTTTGACTGTCTATTATCTCCAAATTTCCTGCATCCACTTTTACTTCTGCAGGGGAGTTACAACTAGAAAAAGAAAAAAAAATTAAACAAAATGGTACTATATACTTCATATTTATCCTATTAATTTAAGTCATATCCATCGCACAAGTAAATACTGGCTTACTCATTAATTGATTCACTTGATCCTCATTTATATCAGATAAAGTCATCATTGTTCTTCCCGTTGGAACTTTAGAGAAGTTGCTTAACAATCCTTTATCCAAACTAGAGATTACGGGATGTAAAGGGCTTTTTAAGTCTTGCCATAGCAAAGAGAAAGTTACATCATATTCATTCAATAAACTCGTAAATAATTTCTCTAGTTTATCTTCATGACCCGGTTTTACATACAAATAATCAAAAGTAATAAACTCGAAATTTTTCGGGTTTATATATCTTTTCAGACCCGGCAAATGAGGTAATACCCTGAGCATGAAAAAACCCGTTACACCACTCATTTTCTTCAACTCCCATTCACATTTGTTCGCCTGCACCCCGGCTACCACTTCCCCATTTTCTCGCCAAACAAAATATCCGTCATTTACAAACAAAAACATGTTGTTATATAACGAATAGTCTGCATAGTAGGCATCAATGAGCTTAGCCATTCCAGGATAAGACACCGCCTCTAGCTTTTCAACTTTAGCATTTCTTTTAGGATGCAACCGAGTAAAAGAAAAGGTATCAAACTCCCCTACCGGGCTTAGTCCTAAAATCTCACTTAATTCTGTTGACCTGTAATTTTCTGCATCAAAATAGGCGTAAAAGAAGGAAGGCAAACTCAAGTCTTCTCCATAACCTACTCCATGAGAAGCAGGAGATACTGACATGAATTTTTTAAAATACCTTTTTAAAAAACCATCATTGCCATGCTTAATTCGCTTTTTCGAAGAAGCTTGAAGATTAGAACTAAATAAAAAATAACGAACATAATAAGCATTTACAAACCCAAAATCTGTTTTAACTCTGCGTAAGGCATTGGTCACAGTCGCTTTTAATTGACCCGACTGTTTCATATATAAGAAATACTTATCCTTAGTCTGAGCCAAACGTTCATCCACATTTTTGTGGTGATATTGAGCCCCATGAGAACCCACCGTCATGTTTCGCAACATCTCCTCAGCACCCGTAGGTATTTCAGTAGAAACCCCCACTTTAATACTACCTCTTTCAAAAAGTGTTTTATCGTCCTTACTCATTCAATTCTATTACGATATGCTATTTTTTCGATGGTTCAAAATTAGTCAGATTATTAGGTCTACCTTTCTAGAGTATCAACTATTTTTACACATCAAAAGCTCCGCAGTTCCGAATGGCAATCGATCATAAAAACTTAGACGAAAATTTAGCACAGTTTTCTGAGCAATACGTTGCTAATAAGCCTTTTCCCAGCCTTGTGCTGGACCGTTTTCTAACAAACGACTCCATACAAACTATTCAAGAAGATTTTCCAGAAGTGAATGACCAATTTTGGACCCATTACATTCATTACAACGAACGAAAACATGGATTAACCAAGTGGGAACATTTTCCTACGTCTATTCAAAAACTAATTGTAGAGTTACAAAACCAAAAGTTCATTATTTGGTTAGAACAGTTAACCGGAATAAAAAACCTCTTTGCTGATGTCCAATTGGAAGGAAGTGGTCTCCACCAAACAAAAAATGGAGGCTACCTAAACATTCACGCAGATTTCACTGTTCATCCTAAACACCCGAAATGGCAAAGAAGAGTAAATGTGTTGGTTTATTTAAATGATAATTGGAATGCCCAATGGGGAGGTCATCTAGAATTATGGAATGCGGACATGACCAAATGTGAAAAACGAATTTCACCTGTGTCTAATCGCTGCGTCATATTTTCAACCTCCAAAAACACATATCACGGATATCCCAACCCTATAAGTTGTCCGGAAAATCAATCTAGAAAATCAATTGCGCTATATTACTATACCGAAGAAGATGAAATTATAAAAACAGCAACTTCCTATAAAGCACGTCCTACGGATGGGGCAAAAAAATGGTTGATTTGGGCAGACTCCCAGTTAATCTCTACGTACTCCTATATCAAAGGTGTAACTGGTTTAAATGACGATTTTGTAAGTTCCATCCTAAACATATTTAACAAGAAAAAATAAATCCATGGACAAAAACAAGGTATTCATCGTTCTGGCTTGCATTCTCTTTTTCATGCCCTTTTTAGGCCAGGTTCATCTATTTGATTGGGATGAAATAAACTTTGCCGAAATAGCCCGTGAAATGGTGATCACCAATGATTATTTAAGACCTCAAATAGATTATCAAATATTTACCGAAAAGCCTCCCATGTTTATGTGGTTTCAGGCTGCTTCCATGAATGTTTTCGGTATGAATGAGTATGCTGCTAGGTTTCCAAATACCATTGCCGGAATACTTACCTTGTTACTTCTCTATACCTCAGGGAAACGGTTATTTAGTAGAGCGTTTGGTCTTCTTTGGGCGGGTGCCTATTTTGGCAGTATTCTACCTCATTTATATTTCAGATCAGGAATTATTGACCCCTGGTTTAACCTCTTTATATTTCTAGGCCTCTACAATATCATTATATTCTACTGGAAGAAAGAATCGAATAGTGACCTCCCTTTTTACCGTTCAAAATGGAGATACTTAATCTTGGCTGGAATATTTACGGGTATGGGTATCTTAGTTAAAGGTCCTGTTGCATTTTTAATTATTTGCATTGCCTTAGGCGTTTACTGGATTCTTAAAAAATTCAAGTTCTACATAAATATAGTCGATTTTGGCATCTATACAAGCGTCACCCTTTTAACAGCATCAATTTGGTTTGGTTTAGTTACGCTCTTTAATGGGCCTAAATTTGCGCTAGAATTTACCATTAGACAATGGGAGTTGTTTTCACAACAAGACGCAGGCCATGGCGGGTTTATAGGATACCATTTTGTTGTCTTATTAGTACTGGTATTTCCGGCAAGTATTTTCATGATTCGAAGTATGGGTCCTCTAGTGCAGGGAAAGCCTTATCAAAACGATATGCGTAAATGGATGCTTATCCTATTTTGGGTGGTACTCATTTTATTCTCTATCGTTAGTACCAAAATAATACACTATTCTTCATTAGCTTATTTCCCCATGACGTATTTGGCCGCATTAGTCATTTATCATATGCAAAAAGGATTAGTCAAGTTTGCTCTTTGGATGAAGATCAGTTTAGGTTTAATCATGGCCCTTTTCGCCACGGCATTAATCGCACTGCCATGGCTAGGAATGAATATTGAAATTTTAAAACCCCTGTTAGCTGCGGATCCTTTTGCAGTGGCCAATCTGAATGCAGAAGTTAACTGGACCGGACTAGAGTTTATTCCTGGTATTTGGTTACTGATAACTACAACAGCAGGAATTATTTTTTTCCATAAAGGAAAAACTTATAAGGGAGCCTTATGGTTATTTGGAGGCACCGCCCTTTTCGTGTTCTTTACCTTAACATTTATCATTACCAAAATAGAAGCAATTACTCAAAATGCAGCTATTGAATTCTATGAAACAAAAGTGGATTGCAATTGTTATGTCGTATCCGAAGAGTATAAAAGTTACGCTCAATTGTTCTATACCAAAATAAAACCAGGTCTCAACCCAAATAGGCATGATATCAATTGGTTAAAAACAGGCGCCATTGATAAAGATGTATACTTTGTTGCCAAAGTTACCGGTACCCAATACCTCGAACAATTAGAAGACGTTACATTTCTTTACGAAAAGAATGGCTTTTCATTTTGGGAACGTAAAGCCCTGAATAAATAAATTCCAACGCATATGAATCCAGTTATTAGAATAGGCACAATAGAAGACTTACCTCGATTAAGAGAATTAATTGTTGAATTAGCTATCTACGAAAAAGAACCCGATGCGGTGGAAGTCACTCTTCAAGAATTAGAAAGAGACGGCTTTGGTGTGAACTCTATTTTTGAATTTTTCGTTGCTGAAATCAACGGTACAATTGAAGGAATTGCACTACACTACTTTAAATACTCTACATGGAAAGGAAAATGTCTTTTCCTTGAAGATATTGTGGTCAACGAATCCTTCCGAGGAAAAGGTATAGGTAAGTTACTTTTTGATGAAGTGGTCAAAGTAGCCGCTGCGCATAAATGCAAACGAATGGAATGGCAAGTACTGGAATGGAATGCAACAGCTATTTCATTTTATAAAAATAAATACAATGCTAATTTAGACCCAGAATGGCTGAATGGAAAACTCACTGGCCACCAAATAATAAAAATAGCGAGTGATTTAAGCTAATAATTAGCACTATTTAAGCATCTAATTTAATTATTTGGTCAATAAATATATATTACTCATCACTAAAACAGACAGATCTACCCCATTAAAAAAAACTAAAAAATTGATTGTCAAGCATATAAATAAAAGCACACTTGACAAACACCACTTTCGCTTTGGTGATTTGACTAAATAGTATGTACATTTGAATCAGATTTTAAAACCACTATTTTTAAATCGCCTACTATGAAATTAAAACAATACATTCTCTCCATATTTATTATGGCTTTTGGGATTATGTGTACACCACTGTTCGCTCAGGTTATTGGTCAACAATCAGTAACAGCGACAATGGACCTACGACCAGTTCTTCAATTAGATATTTCAACAAGCAACCAAGTAGAGTTTGTTTTTGATAATATTGATGATTATTACGCAGGGATTACGCAATACGGTGCCACCATTTTAAAAGTAAGCTCTACCGTAAACTGGGATCTATATGCCGTAGGTAGGTCATCTGGAACGAATGGTTCTGAATATTGGGATCAACAAATTCAATATGGCAGTAATAACCCAAACGCTATCCCAAATATTCCATTAAGTTGCTTAGAGTTACATCAGTCTCAACCTAACGCAGGTGCGAATGCAGCTACCGGACCTTTTGCCGATTATAGTCAACCGTTTGCTCCCTCAGGTGTACCATCTGGAGGAAATAGTGTGTATGTAAATAACGGGACAAATGTAGCTCCCTCCACTAATGGAAAGTATATTGGTGGTCACGCTGGGACTTCAGGAATTGACGGACAAGATTTTTTACCCGGAGGTAGTTACTTAAATCAAAATGGAATTAACTCTGATTTTTATTACGTAATCGATTACAGAATTTTACCAGGACTCCCTGCAACTTTTCCAATGGCTTCAAACGAAGATGCTTCAAGCTCATTAGACTTAGTTAGCGTAAATGGAGATGGTGCATATGCACAACCTGGGGTTTATACAATGTATGTAGAATACATTCTTTTAGAAGATCAATAATTTTTTCTTTCATGTAGTGGTGAAAGTAGTTAGTGAAAAGCAAAAAAAGCGCAAAGACATTTGCGCTTTTTTTATGCGCTATCAATAGCTAATGCCTAACGTTTCTCCTAACCCATTTTTTGTTACTTTCGATATCTCAAAAAATCTCATACCTATCTTACATGATTGAAACCATAATAAACCAAGTAAATTCTATTATTTGGAGTGATGCGTTAATTGCTATAGCCTTATTATCAGGTGTTTTTTACTCATTTAAAACCAAGTTTGTTCAAGTCAGAATGTTTAAAGAAATGCTTCGTTTGCTTTTTGGAGGTAAGGCATCAGAGCGAGGTGTTTCCTCTTTTCAAGCTTTTGCCATTGCTATTTCAGGAAGAGTGGGAACCGGAAATATTGCAGGAGTAGCAACAGCCATTGCTTTAGGTGGTCCAGGTGCTATTTTTTGGATGTGGGTCATTGCATTTTTAGGTTCCGCATCTGCATTTATTGAAGCCACTCTAGGACAATTATACAAGGTTAATAAAGGCGGTGAATACCGCGGTGGACCAGCCTATTATATTGAAAAAGGATTAGGAATTAAATGGTTTGCAACGTTATTTGCTATTGCAACCATACTGAGTACCGCATTATTTTTACCAGGAGTGCAAGCAAATAGTATTGCCGCAGGAATTAAGGCTGCATTTTCAATTGACCCAACATATACTGGAATCGCTATTATTTCTTTTTTAGCTCTTATTGTTTTCGGAGGCGTAAAACGAATCGGAAAATTTTCGGAAATTGTAGTTCCCTTTATGGCCATTGTGTATGTATTAGTTGCGGTGGTTATTATTGGATTAAACTTTACGGAAATCCCAGCGGTATTAAAACTTATTGTTACTTCCGCTTTTGGAGCCGATCAAGCTTTTGGTGGAATAGTAGGAATGGCCATTATGTGGGGGGTTAAACGTGGTATATACTCGAACGAAGCAGGACAAGGTACGGCTCCACACGCGGCTGCGGCCGCAGAGGTAAGTCATCCAGCAAAACAAGGGTTAGTACAGGCATTCTCAGTGTACATAGACACCTTATTTGTATGCACCGCTACCGCGTTTATGATACTCTTCACTCTACAGTATAACGTAATTGATCCAGATGGTGGATTCATTTTCGAAAACCTAGAGGGTGTAAGTTATGGCCCTGAGTTTACTCAAATGGCCATTGAAAGTCAATTTCCAGGGTTTGGTAAAATATTTGTCGCCATTTCGCTTTCCTTTTTCGCTTTCACAACTATTATGGCTTACTACTATATAGCAGAAACTAATGTGAGTTATTTGGATCACCAAAACAAAAAGCCTTGGATGATATGGGTGCTTAGAGCCTTAATTTTAGGAGCCACCTTTTACGGAGCAATAAAATCTGCCGAACTCGCTTGGACTATGGGGGATATTGGTGTAGGTATGATGGCATGGTTAAACTTCATTGCCATTTTCTTTTTACGAAAACCAGCTTTAGCAATGCTTAAAGATTACGAAGACCAAAAGAGCAGAGGTATCGAAGAACCTATTTACGATCCAGATAATACACCTGCAGCTAATTTTGATACGGATAATTTAGATATATGGAGAAAAATAGCCGCCCGATTTAAAGCAGAAGAAAAATAGAATACGAAACGTATAAAAATAAGAAAGCCCCAATTGACTAATCAATTGGGGCTTTCTTATACGTATATAATTAAGCGTCTATTCTCCAGCTCCCACCTTTCAAAAGAGGCTCTGCTTGTTTAAACTTAACAGATTTGGTTTCACCAGTCTGTACATGTTTTATAGTCACTTTATCATTTCTACCAATCACCTTTTCGGTATTTACCACAGGGATTTTCTTCTCTTCTTGTTTATTTTCAGAAGGATCGTGATATTGTTGCCCACCTGTTGCTGCAGAAGGTAACTCCTCTTTACGCTCTTGCAACTGACGTGCTTTTACTCGAGGGGCCGGTGCAGCTTGAACTTGTGTATTCTCTTGTTGTGGTAAATTAGCTTTCACTAAAAATGAAACTCCTTCTTTACCAATTTGCCCAACCATTTCTTTAAATAATTTGAAAGACTCAAATTTATAAATCAATAGCGGATCTTTTTGTTCATAAACGGCATTTCTAACAGATTGACGCAAATCATCCATGGCACGTAAATGTTCTTTCCAATATTGATCTATCATTGTTAAAGAAACACCTTTCTCTAAAGAATCAATTAACTCCAATCCTTTACTCGTGTATGACTTTTCTAGATTAGCCACTACTTGCATTGATTTTTTACCATCTGTAAAAGGAACCACAATGTTTTCGTAATGCGCGTTTGGATCTTCGTAAACGTTCTTAATTACTGGAAATGCCTTAGTCGCCATTTCTTTATGTCGACCAAAATAACTACTTAATGTTGCTTCGTATACTTTTTCAATTAAATCATCTCTACGGTCATTCAAAAACTCTTTTTCCGTGACTGGTATATCTACATGAAGTGAGGCTAAAGCTTCTAGCTTAAAGCCCTTATAGTCTTTGGTATTCGAATAGTCAATCACCATACTTTCGATATTATCGAAAATAGAATTTGCAATATCAATTTTTAATCGAGTACCACGCAAAGCATTACGTCTACGTTTATAAATAACCTCTCGTTGCTTATTCATCACATCATCGTATTCCAATAAATTCTTACGAATACCGAAGTTGTTTTCCTCTACTTTTTTCTGTGCTCTTTCAATTGAGTTACTAATCATTTTATGCTGAATAGCTTCTCCTTCTTCATGGCCCATTCTATCCATCATTTTGGCAATTCTTTCCGAACCAAAAAGACGCATTAAATTATCTTCTAAAGAAACAAAGAATTGAGAAGACCCTGGATCTCCTTGACGACCCGAACGCCCCCGTAATTGACGGTCAATACGTCTTGATTCATGTCTTTCTGTACCAATAATAGCTAAACCACCCGAGTCTTTTGTTGCCTGAGTTAATTTAATATCGGTACCACGACCGGCCATATTCGTTGCAATTGTTACCGTTCCTGGCTCTCCTGCATGTTGCACTACCTCTGCTTCTCTTTGGTGTAATTTTGCATTTAGTACTTGATGCTCTACCTTTCTCATGGCCAACATACGACCTAACAGCTCAGACACTTCAACAGAAGTAGTTCCGACCAATACCGGACGGCCCGCATCTCTAAGCTTTACCACTTCATCAATTACGGCATTATACTTTTCACGAGCGGTTTTATATACAAAATCTTCCTTATCATCTCTTAATAAAGGTCTGTTTGTTGGAATTACAACTACATCTAATTTGTAAATTTCCCAAAATTCTCCTGCCTCCGTTTCTGCCGTACCTGTCATACCCGACAGTTTATTGTACATCCGAAAGTAGTTTTGGAGGGTCACTGTAGCATAGGTTTGAGTTGAAGCTTCAATCTTTACCTTTTCTTTTGCTTCAATGGCTTGATGTAAACCATCTGAGTATCTACGGCCATCCATAATACGACCTGTTTGCTCATCTACAATCTTTACTTGATTATCCATTAACACATACTCTACATCCTTTTCGAACATACAATAGGCTTTCAATAATTTATCAATGGTATGGAGTCTTTCGGTTTTGATTGTATAATCATCTAAAACCACTTCCTTTTGCGACAATTTATCGGTTTCGCTACTTTCAGAATTATCAATTTCAGAAAGTAAGCTGGATAAATCTGGCATCAAGAAAAACTCTTTATTCGCTACTGATTTTGATATTAAGTCTACCCCTCTATCCGTAAGATCAACGCTATTATTTTTTTCCTCAATTACAAAAAACAAGGCATCATCTACAATATGCATTTGCTTACCTTGATCTTGCAAGTAAAAATTTTCCGTTTCTTGCAACATCAACTTCATTCCTGACTCACTCAAAAACTTAATTAGAGACTTACTCTTTGGCAAACCTCTAAAACATCTAAACAAGGCTAACTTACCTTCTTCAATAGTTTTCGCACGTTCTTTTTTGTCTGGGTGAGTAGTTTCCGTAGCCGCTAATTTCCTTTTGGCTTCCGTAAAAAGTCCGTTAACTAATTTCTTTTGCTCGACAACTAATTGTTCGATTTTTGGTTTCAGCTCATCAAAGTGATGAACATCTCCTTTTGGTGTCGGGCCCGAAATAATTAATGGTGTTCTTGCTTCATCAATTAACACTGAATCAACCTCATCAACAATGGCATAATTATGCGGTGGCTGAACTAATTCAGCAACCGTACTCGCCATATTATCTCTTAAATAATCAAAGCCAAACTCGTTATTGGTACCGTAAGTAATATCTGCACGGTAAGCCGCTTTTCTTTCGGGCGAATTTGGTCTTGTTTTATCAATACATGCGATAGACATGCCATGAAACTCAAACATGGGAGCCATCCACTCACTATCTCGTTTGGCTAAGTAATCATTTACAGTAACCAAGTGCACTCCTCTTCCAGAAAGTGCATTCAAATACATGGGTAATGTTCCTACTAAGGTTTTCCCCTCTCCAGTCATCATTTCTGCAATTTTACCTTGGTGTAATACAATACCCCCAATTAACTGCACATCATAATGAATCATATCCCAAGTAACTGGAGTACCTGCTGCTTCCCATGTATTTGCCCAAATTGATTTATCGCCAATAATTTGAACATTTCTTTTTTCTTGAGCTACTTGTTTATCATTTTCAGTTGCCGTGACCTCTAACGAGGTGTTTTGGGTAAATCTACGAGCGGTCTCTTTAAAAACGGCAAACGCTTTAGGTAAAAGATCGTTTAAGGTAACTTCAATAATTCCTGTGATTTCTTTTTCTAGCGTATCAATTTGATCATAAAACTTTTCTTTTTCAAGAACAGTCACCGTATCATCCTCTTCTGCCTGAGCTCTTAACTCATCAATTTCCTTGTTTTGATCAGAAACACTATCCTTTACATGATTTTGAAACTCAGTCGTTTTTTGACGAAGCTCATCGTTAGACAAACCATTTAACTTAGAAAACTCCTCGTTAATCGCCACAACTAAGTAATCTATTGCTTTAATATCTTTTTCGGATTTATTTCCGATAATTTTTTTAATCGTGTCAACTAAAGAACCAAACATGTAATTTATTTTATGTGTAAACGATTCGAAAACCGTTGAAATATCCTATTTAATAGTGCAATTCCATGTCAAAAACCAAACCATAAAATGCAGCCGCCAAATGTAGAAAATTTGACATATTACGCTTCACTTTTTGTCGGGTTTTATACCTGAAAAGGCAGAAATAATAGACGTCTAAATTTATAAAATTGGATTTATAACCACCGGGTTAAAAAAGAGCAAAAAAAAACCTCTGTTAAAAACAGAGGTTGGAATTTTTTAGTATTCATCTTCATTAAAGAAGAAGTCTTCTTTAGTGGGGTAATCAGGCCAAATATCTTCGATAGTTTCGTAGACTTCACCCTCATCTTCTATTTCTTGAAGGTTTTCAACAACCTCCAATGGCGCTCCGGTACGTAACGCAAAATCAATAAGCTCATCCTTAGTAGCTGGCCAAGGCGCATCCTCTAAATTTGAAGCTAATTCTAGTGTCCAATACATCGTTTAAATTTTAATTTTCCTATCCTTTTAGGAATGGCAAAAATATATTTTTATATCGCAAAAGCAAGCTTAGTTTGAAATACCACTAAAAATGATTTGAACCCTACTGTTTTTGAGGCTTCCAAGGAATTTCATCGGCCCCAAAGTCGATCGCCCACTTACGCGAAAGCACAAATAAGTAGTCACTTAATCTGTTCACATACCTTTTTGCAAAATCTATATCTACATCTTCTGATAATAAAGCCACAATACTTCTCTCTGCTCTTCTGCAAACAGTTCTAGCTACATGACAATTAGAAACCGATAAATGACCTCCAGGAAGCACAAAAAACTGCATTACCGGCAGATTTTCATCCATGGTGTCCATAGACTCCTCTAAACTTGTAATCCAAACCTCTGAGACCGCAGGTAAACTTAACTTTTCTTTTTTAGCAGGATCTGTTGCTAAGTAAGATCCAATTGTAAATAGATTTTCTTGAATTTCAACCAGAAACTTTTTTTCATTTAAATCTAAAGTAGAATCCCTTAACATTCCCATCCAAGAATTTAATTCATCTACATTTCCATAGGATTCAATTTGCAAATCATTTTTAAAAACGCGTTTACCTCCAAACAACGAAGTCTTGCCTTTATCACCTGTTTTAGTATATACTTTCATGTATTATGCTACTCCTTTTGATTTTGCAACTTTCATTAATAAGTCTGGGAAATCAGATATCAACCCATCTACTCCCCAATCAATTAAACGTTCCATATCGGCCTTATCATTGACTGTCCAAGGAACCACGTCTAAACCTAGACTACTCGCTACTTGCATTTCAGACTCTGATAACAACTTGTACTGACAACTGTAAATGTCTGGATCAAAACCAAGAAGATCCACATTTTTTTCCACTCCTAACTCATTATCTACAAGCAATGCCAAAGGCACTTCGCACTCGGTTCTTTGTAAATATTGTAAGATTCTCAAATCAAAAGATTGAATCGTGCATCTTTCCTCCGCATTATACAATTTAATGATATCTGAAACAGCTTCAGCATAAACGGAAGGTTTTGGATGCAAAACACCATCACCTGCTGGAGATGATTTTATTTCAATATTGAAGCGCATCTCCGGTAAGTTATTTTTTGCTGTATGCTCATCTGCCGCAGTAAACACCTCTGACAAAAGTGGTTTATACGTTTTAGATTTCTTTTGATTTGGGAACTTAGAATTTCCAAGAGAACCACAATCATAGTCCAAAATATTTGCATAACGTAGGTTATACAATTTTTTAGAATCATCCTTTAATGGTTTTCCAGTTGGAGCTAAACATAGACTTTTTAGCATCACTAAATCGTGTGAAACAACCACGTTTCCGTCTTTCGACATCACAACGTCCATCTCCAAGGTTAAAACCCCTGTATCAATTGCTCCTATAAAACCAGGTAACGAATTTTCGGGAAACCTTCCTGTAAAACCTCTATGTCCCTGAGTATCAAATTCCATATTTTAATATTTATCAAACCATTCAAAAAAAAAATGATTTATTTACGCATGTTTGTAAGTTGTTTATCTCCTCTTTCACAAGAGGACAATTCCTCGACAAGAATAACAATTATTATTGAATCATAACTTAGATATCCGAATTCTAAACACTAATAGTTGTTAATAATTTAGATTTGCCTAAAAACAACCATAATGAGAGCAGCTTTTTTAGTCAAAACAGGAAATTCTGAGAACGCATTTACCATTCAAGAAACTACCGCCCCTGAACCATTAGCTTTTGAGGTTCAGCTTAAAGTAGAGACTTTTGGCCTTAATTACGCGGATGTGATGGCTAGAAGAGGTATTTACGATGCCGCTCCGGTATTGCCGAGTATTTTAGGATACGAAGCTGTGGGCATCATCACCAAACTTGGAACGGAAGTCACTGACTTCAAGGTGGGAGATCGCATATTGGCCTTTACTCGGTTTGGTGCATATTCTGAGATTTGTACCGCTCATCACCAAGCGATTTGTTTATTACCTGAAGCAATTCCAAACGAGATAGCCACGGCATTAGCCACCCAATATTGCACGGCTTTGTATGCCGCAGATTGGATGGCTAATATTCGTAAGAATGAGAAAATACTGGTACATGCTGGTGCAGGAGGAGTGGGTCACGGACTTATTCAATATGCCAAAACTAAAGGCTGTATTATTGTGGCCACTGCTGGTAGTGAAGAAAAAATAAAATACTTACAAACCTTGGGCGTAGATCATGCCATAAATTACACTAAATTTAATTTTAGAGATCAAATTCAAGATCTATTGGGCGACAGACCTATTGACGCAATTTTCGATCCTATTGGAGGCAAAAACTACGGGCTAAATAGAGACTTGCTATCGGTTGGTGGACGAATGATCATATTTGGTATTTCTTCATTTAGTAAAAAGAAAGGAACCTTTATTGACAAATTGCAACTAGCCCTTCAATTTGGTTTTTTGAGTCCCCTAGAGTTTTTAATTAAAAGTAATGGCGTCATTGGCGTAAACATGCTTCACGTAGCAGATGAGAAACCTCATATTATTCAAGAGTTACTTCAGGAATCCATTAAAGGATATCAATCTGGACAATTCTTACCAAAAACAGCATTTCATGGGAGCATTGATGCGTTAGGTGAAGCTCACCAACTACTAGAAAACCGTGGCACTATAGGAAAACTTAGTATTAGCTGGTAATTATTCATTTTATATAATTGAAAACCACCTAAACATAGTAGTTAGGAGACGGTTCAAAACAGCCAAATAATTCGACAGTTTTGTGATTTAACATTCTTATATCATTGTATTTTTGTACCATGATCGCCAAGTTAAACATTCAGAAAATATCGGATTGGTTACCGCAGCAAAACGGACCTATAATTATTAGCGGTCCCTGCAGCGCAGAGAGCAGAGATCAAGTTTTACGCACCGCTAAAAGTTTAGCGAAAGGAGGCCAAATAGACATTTTAAGAGCTGGGATATGGAAACCTCGAACTCGACCAAACGCATTTGAAGGAGTCGGTCAGGAAGCCTTGCATTGGTTAGTAGAAGCAGGTCAAATTACGGGCATAAAAACAAGTACAGAAGTAGCTACTCCTGAACATGTGGAACAAGCACTTAAAGCTGGAATTGATATTTTATGGGTAGGCGCAAGAACTTCCACTAACCCATTTTCAGTCCAGGCAATTGCAGACGCCCTAAAAGGGATAGACGTACCTGTTTTGGTGAAAAACCCAATTAATCCAGATCTAAATTTATGGATTGGTGCTTTAGAAAGAATCAATAATGCCGGTATTACAAAACTAGGAGCTGTACACCGAGGGTTTTCTACATTTCACGAACAATACCGGAATGCTCCGTTATGGGAAATCCCATTGAAATTAAAAACTATTTTCCCCAACCTTCCCATCATTAACGATCCAAGCCACATTTCAGGAAGTCGTGAGCACCTCCACTCTGTTGCACAAAAAGCTTTGGATCTAAATATGGATGGTTTAATGATAGAAAGTCACGAAAACCCGGATATTGCATTAAGCGATGCACAACAACAAGTTACTCCGAGCGATTTTGGAAAGCTCATCAACGAGTTAAACTTTAGATCAGGGAAATCTGAGTCTGTTTCCTACAACACTCGTTTAGAAGAGCTCCGCAGCCAGATTGACCAAATTGATAATGAGCTTTTAGCAAAAATTGCAAGTCGGATCGAAATAACAAGAGAGATCGGTAATTATAAAAAAGAGAATGGGGTCACTCCTTTTCAATTACATCGGTGGAAAGAAATACTAGCCACCAGAGAACCGTATGCTAATACTTTAGGACTAAACACAGCCTTTACAGATAAACTCCTCCAATTATTGCATGATGAATCTATACGGGTTCAATCTTCCATTTTAAACAAAAAATAAAAACACGCCCCCTTTTAATTCGGTTAAGTCTCCCAATATTTCACCCCCATTATCAAGCGAACTCCCCTCAAGGGTTTTAAGTATTGAATCTATTTGTTTAATTAATTTTTTTTTTTAAATTTGCAGCAGTAGGTGGTTAGTGGGGGGAGTCATTTAGCTTAGGCGATGACTCCCTTTTTTTTCAGGGTATCCCCTGTAA
>JBLFZF010000004.1:0-59531 GCA_047610145.1 Salibacteraceae bacterium
GGCGGGGGATGAGTTTACTAGCGACATTGAAGATTATATGCGTAGACAGCATAATATCTTAATTGGTGACCGCACTGCAGAGCAAATTAAAATTGCCGTAGGAGCGGCCAGTATGGAGCTAGATAACCCGCCAGAAGATTATGCCGTTCATGGGCGTGATTTAATGACAGGAATCCCGAAAGAAATCAAAGTAACGTATTTAGAAATTGCACAAGCGTTAGATAAATCAATTTCTAAAATTGAAGAGGCAATTTTGAGTGCGCTTGAAATGACTCCGCCAGAGTTATCCGCAGATATCTATAAAACAGGTATTTATTTAGCAGGTGGCGGTGCCATGCTACGTGGTTTAGACAAGCGAATTGAGCAGAAAACAAAGTTGCCAATTCATATTGCCGATGATCCGCTAAGAGCAGTAGCCAGAGGTACTGGAATTGCATTGAAGAAAGCGGATACCTTGACTTTCTTAATTAGATAATAATAAAACATATAATCCCGGTTCCGCACCATGCGAAAACTGATACAAGTAATTCTTACGCACTACGTATTTGGTCTGTTTCTGCTATTGGAACTGAT
Source organism: Salibacteraceae bacterium (assembly GCA_047610145.1). GTDB lineage: Bacteria > Bacteroidota > Bacteroidia > Flavobacteriales_G > Salibacteraceae > CAJXZP01. The sequence goes on from JBLFZF010000004.1 coordinate 574, forward strand.
TGGATTCCTACTGTTGGTGCGGTATAATACGTATCAACAAATTTCTTATTTGTCGTGGGTAAATGAAGTTACCGGAGGTTTGAACCAAAAAGTAGCTAACATTACCCAGCACTTTAACTTGGTGGAAGATAATGCCATTCTCGCAGAAGAAAATGGGCAGCTTCGCCAAAAGTTAGAATCCAGTTATTTAGTTGCAGAGAATAGTTTTAACCCTTGGGTTGATACGGTTTACCACCAGAATTTTGTTTACCGAGAAGCGCAAGTAATCAATAACGAATTGTCTAAACAAGACAATCACTTGATGATCAATAAGGGTAAGATTTCGGGAATTAAAGTAGGTATGGGAGTCATTAATACAACCGGAATTGTAGGGGTAGTGACAGATGTATCTGCCCATTATGCCGTGGTGATGTCGGTTCTGAATTCTAACTTTCAAGTGGGTGTGCGATTAAAAAATCAAGAGTATTTTGGATTGCTTATTTGGAATGGAAAAAGCCTAAACCATGGAACATTAAATAATGTGCAACAGTTTGTAGAAGTGCATAAAACAGACTCGGTAGAGACCTTAGGTGCTTCTGGTATTTTTCCAGAGGGTATCATGGTAGGCGCTATAGATTCTATTATGCCTTTAAATGAATCTAATACATGGGAGATTTCAGTACATCTCTCGGCCAATATTCAGAAAGTGAAACACGTGTATGTTGTTGAAAATATATTTCATGAAGAAATAGTAGAACTAGAGGAGGGATTAGAATGACAGGAACTGTAATCGTAAATATTCTCCGATGGTTGTTTTTAATGGCGCTCCAAATATTTGTGCTAAACAACATCTATTTAGGCGGCTCTTTCAATCCTTATTTATACGTATTGATCATCTTGGCTTTGCCCATTGAGTTGTCTGCACTAGCTATTCTAAGTATTGGTTTTTGTACGGGATTGATTCTAGATTTATTTGGTCATACTCTGGGCATGCATACCATGGCGTTAACGCTTTTAGCTTTTATGCGACCTAAAGTATTGGCGTTAGTTTCTCCAAGAGATGGCTTTGAATTTGGGGCATCCGTAAATGTAAGAGATATGGGATGGAGTAAGTATTCTGTGTATACCCTGCTATTGATTTTTCCGTACCATTTGTTGTTGTTTATGCTAGAAGGATTCTCTAGCGGGTTATTTTGGTTAGCCGTTCAAAAAACTGTTTTGAATACGCTATTAACTTTTGTTCTTATATTATTGGTGCAAATGTTCTCTCCCTTAAAGGATAAATCTTAAATGGATAAGTTTGAAAATCGGAGGTTTGTCGTTTTAGCCATTATGATTCTCATAGGAATCATTTTTGTAGGTCGCCTTTTTTATATCCAAGTTATCGATGAATCCTATAAATTATCTGCCGAAAATCAAGCGCTAGTTAAAAAGACATTATATCCATCTCGGGGGGTTATTTACGATCGAAATGGCGAGGTGATTGTTTATAATCAAGCTTCGTATGATTTAATGGTTATTCCCAAGCAAGTAGATGAAAATATTGATACAGCTGCCTTTTGTAAAGTCATGGGAATTACTCGAGTAGATTTCGAAGATAAAATGGCGAAATGTAGAAAGTACTCTAGGTATCGGGCTTCATCTTTTGAGAAGCAAATTACCGATAAGAACTGGGTAGGTATTTCCGGTAAACTTTTCCAATATCCTGGCTTTTTTGGGCAAAAACGAACGTTACGAAAATATGCGAGGCCTGTAGCTGCTCAAGTGCTTGGCTTTGTGGGAGAGGCCAGTAGAGATAATATTAATAAAGATGCCTTTTATCGACCTGGAGATTACCTGGGTATTAGTGGGTTAGAAACTTGGTATGAAAAAGAACTTCGAGGTAAACGCGGGGTAAAGGTCTATAAGCGCGATGTACATAACCGTTTAATGGGTAGTTACGCAGGTGGAAGATTAGACACTTTACCGGAGGCTGGGCTAGATTTAATCTCAACGATCGATTTAGATTTACAGGAGTACGGAGAACAACTTATGCGAAATAAAAGGGGGAGTATTGTGGCTATCGAACCAGCAACAGGAGAGATTCTAGCTTTGGTATCCTCTCCTAATTATGACCCCAATATTCTGGTAGGTCGCGCCAGAACCAAAAACTATTCTGAATTAGCGGCTAATGACTCTTTAAATCCATTATTTAATCGGGCTATTAATGCGGTTTACCGACCGGGTTCTATTTTTAAGTTGGTAGAGAGTTTAATTGGATTACAAACAAATGTGATCAATGTGAATACACGGATACGATGTAATAGAGCAATAATTAATTGTCACGGAGCGCACACTAATGATGATTTATTTGGAGCTATTCAGCATTCGTGTAATCCTTATTTTAGAGATGTGTACCGCAGACTTATCCAAGGCGGAGAGTTTTCTAATATTTATGAAGATTCTCGATTTGGATTAACGGTTTGGCGAGATTACGTAACGAGTTTCGGATTAGGTGTTCGATTACATACAGATATTTCTGGAGTAAATAAAGGCTTTGTTCCTGATGTTGCTTTTTACGATAGGTGGTATGGCGAAAAGCGTTGGGCATTTAGCACCATTTACTCGAATAGTATTGGCGAAGGAGAGATGGGGGTGACTCCGCTTCAAATGGCTAATTTAGCAGCTATTCTGAGTAATAGAGGCTACTATTATACCCCCCATTTCATTAAGTCGATTGGAAAAAAAGGCCCGCGTGAAGAATACGTGCAAAAGAAATATACCAAGATTGATAGCAGTTATTTCTATGTCGTTATTGATGCATTAGCTGCGGTAGTTAACGAACCGGGAGGAACCGCACGTAGAGCAAGAATGGACAGCATTATTGTATGTGGTAAAACAGGAACGGTTCAAAACCCAACCACTCCAGATCATTCGGTTTTCATGGCTTTTGCGCCAAAAGACAACCCTCAAATTGCTATTGCGGTCTATGTAGAAGAAGCAGGGTTTGGAGGAACTTGGGCGGCTCCTATTTCGAGTTTAATGATTGAAAAATACATTAATGGAGACGTAATACGACTTAAAAAAGAGCAGCGTATTTTAGATGCAGATTTTCTAATTCCCGTAAAAAAGAAGCATGAGTCGCACTAAACAAAGTATTTTTACTAATATAGATTGGGCAATTGTAGGGCTATACTTTCTGTTGGTATTTATGGGCTGGATAAATATTTATGCCACGCTCTATAATGAGGATCATACCACTATTTTTGACTTTTCTCAAATTTACGGTAAGCAGTTAATGTGGATTGGTTTATCCGTAGTAGTGGCTTTGGTCATTTTTTTGGTAGACTCACGGCTGTTTGAAACTTTAGCTTATGTGTTTTATGGAATTGGAATAGTACTGTTAATCACTGTTTTATTTGCCGGAAATGAAATTAAAGGTGCGCGCTCTTGGTTTGTTATTGGAGGCGTAAGTTTTCAACCTTCCGAAACAGCTAAATATGTAACCGCTTTGGCAGTGGCATTTTATTTAAGTAGACCCGGTATAAAGATTGGAAACGTTAAGCCTAAGTTAATTATGTTGTTGATGATTGCTTTACCTGGGTTATTAATTGCCATTCAACCTGATCCTGGTTCTACTTTGGTGTATTTAGCGTTCATTTTTGTGCTCTATAGAGAAGGAATGTCGGGTAATATTATGATTATTGGATTGGTAATGGTGATGCTTTTTATTGTGACTCTCTTTGCAAAACAAGCCTCTATTGAGGTGCCTTATGCAGAAATGGAAATGAACGGAAAGTATGTGTTGATTATCTTTTTAGGTATTATTACTGGAGGCCTATATTTACTACTGAAAAGTTTGAATAAAGATATTTGGAAAATACTGGTACTCGGATTTGTTATCATGGCGAGTACAGTGATGAGTGTAGATTATATTTTTGATAATGTATTTAAAGATCGACATAGAAACAGAGTAAACGAGTTGGTAGGGATTATTTCAGATCCTAGAGGAACTGGATATAATCAGCATCAATCTAAAATTGCCATAGGTTCGGGTGGTTTTTGGGGAAAAGGGTACCTAGATGGTACGCAAACCAAATACAACTTTGTACCCGAGCAAAGTACCGATTTTATTTTTTGTACCGTAGGCGAAGAATGGGGGTTTGTAGGTAGCTTTTTTGTGATTGTTACCTTTTTAACCCTTATTGGCCGACTCATCTTTATTGCAGAAAGGCAACGGTCCAAATTCTCTCGCATCTATGGATATTCTGTAGCATCCATTCTCTTTGTCCATTTTATGATTAATATAGGTATGACTATTGGTTTGGCTCCGGTAATTGGAATTCCATTGCCATTCTTTAGTTATGGAGGAACGTCTTTACTTTCATTTTCGATCCTACTCTTTACGTTTATTAAATTAGATTCAGATAGAAAACATGTATTAAGTTAGCCCTTCGTCTGGCTCAATGGAGGCTATTAATGTTCTGTTTTGATACATGCTCACGGAGCCAAGTCGAAGTGAACTTTGACTATATAAGGGGGGGCGTTAGGGGTGCCGCGGCATCCTTTTGTGCCAATGGACAAAAGATATAGCGAAAGACGCGACCCGTGGGTAACGCCCAAAAAAAATGCCGATTGAAATGAATCAACCGGCATCTTTAAAATATGATAATGTGTTTATTTACACATGTTCTTCGCAAAATCGTAAACCAATCTTACACCAGTTCCAGTACCACCTTGCGCTTTGTAAGCTTCTGGTTTTTCTAAGAATGCTGGACCAGCAATATCCAAATGGATCCAAGGATAATCAGTAAAATGTTTTAAGAAAGTACCCGCTGTAACCACTCCACCCACTGGGCCACCAAGATTAGTCATGTCAGCAATGTTAGAGTCTAATTGCGTTTTGTATTCGCTCCACATTGGTAATTCTAAAATACGTTCGTAAACACGTTCACCACTAGCTTTTAAAGCGTTTTTCACGTCTTCGTCAGCAGTGGCAACCGAAGCAATACCGTGAGATCCAGTAATTGCATGAGCAGCTCCAGTTAAGGTAGCCATATCGATACATAACATTGGGTCGAATTGCTTAGCGTAAACAAGTGCGTCAGACAAGATTAAACGTCCTTCTGCATCGGTGTTTTTAACTTCAACAGTAGTACCATCACTAATAGTAATTACATCGTCAGCCACTAAAGCGTTTTTGCCAATTCTATTATCCGTACTTGGTACTAAAGCTATAGTGTAAACAGGAAGGTTGTTCAATGCAATGGCGTAAATGGCACCTGCAACACCTGCGCTACCGCCCATGTCAGATTTCATATCGCTCATATATGCGCCTGGCTTTAGGTTATTACCACCGGTATCATACACCACACCTTTACCAACTAAAACTAACGGCTTTTCGTTTACCGCGTTTTCTGGTTTGTAAGTCATAATTGTAAATGTAGGGTCGTCAATACTACCTAAGTTCACACCTAATAAACCACCCATTTTGTGGTCTTCAATTTCTTTTTTACTTAAAACTTGCGTGTCGAAACCACCAATTTTACCGATTTCAACAAAACGCTTAGCAAGCTCCACCGCATTTAAAGTAATTACAGGCTCGTTTACAATATCACGGGAGAAACACGTGGCTTGAACCACGTTTTCAAGTTCCGTTAAAGCTTCTTGGCTTACACCTAAAACCTCGACCAATTCAAGAGAGTTTTTCTTTTCTTTATCCGTCTTAAATAAAAGGTACTGATAATTCTCTAAACTCATACCTTCTAAAAATGCTAAAACATTTTCTTCAGAAATACTGCTATCAGCAACAACGGAAACAGAATTTAGTTTTTCTGCATTTACCGCTTTAGTGATTGAGCTTCCTAAAACACGGTAATCTTGTAATGTTTGATTAGCTGTATCGGCTGTTTTATTTCCAAAAACGGCATATACTAAATCACTACCAACCGATGAAAAAGCAAAGCTATTTTCGTCTGCTTTTATTTTACCACTTAGATAAGATGATTCAACGCCCGCAATTTGATTTAAATCAGAATTGGCATTTACCAAAACTATTATATTAGATGATTGCGCCTTAGACGCGTGTAACTTTAACATGTCTTGAATTTTTTTGGACGCTCAAATTTTAGCGCATACAAATTTGCGCTTTTTATATAGAAATGCCAATGGTAGTTATGACTTATTTAGAAATAACCCTTTTTGTTCTCTCTTTTAAAGGAAAAACATGGTACGAGTTTTAATAGTCAATTGGTTAACAAGTAACTTATTGATAACGGGACAATTTTAGGGACTTGATTATCTACATTATTCTTCTATAAGCAAGTTAATTATTACCTAACCAATATTTTTTGAGTAACCATTTCGCCATTCAATTTCCCAAAAAATAATATACAATCCAGGGTTGAATTTATCCTTGGAAATTTCTAATGTGATTTCTGAATTCGATCTGATAAAATGATCATTAATTGCGTTAAGCATAGAAGTGATATTCTTCAATCAAAACGAAGTGCAGGTGAGGAGTAAATCGGATAGCGCAATCATAATGTTTAGTAGGAATTGTGGAAACGTCCGAAGCAAAAAAAGAAAGTTTATAAAATATTAAAAAAGCCGAACTCTTTTCAGAGTTCGGCTTTTTAATAGGTTTGAATTTAACGACTAAAAGTCAAACTTAATTCCTTGTGCTAACGGTAAACTAGTACCGTAGTTAATGGTATTGGTTTGTCTACGCATATAAGCTTTCCAAGCATCCGAACCAGACTCACGTCCACCACCGGTTTCTTTTTCGCCACCAAATGCGCCACCAATCTCCGCACCTGAAGTGCCAATATTTACGTTCGCAATTCCACAATCAGATCCTGCGGCAGATAAGAATAAGTGTGCTTCGCGCATACTATTGGTCATTACTGCGGATGATAAACCTTGGTTTACCCCATTTTGCATATCCATTGCTTCTTGAAACTCGCTATACTTCATTAAGTATAAAATAGGTGCGAAAGTTTCATCTTGAACAATTTGATAGCTATTACTAGCCTCGCAAATTGCAGGCTTCACATAACAACCTGACTCAAAACCAGAACCAGAAAGCACACCGCCCTCACGAACAATAGTCCCCCCTTCTTCTACTAACTTATCTAAAGCCGAAGAATACGCATCAACAGCTAACGTATCAATAAGTGGCCCCATGTGGTTAGATGGATCTAAGGGGTTACCAATTTTAATTTGATCGTACGCTTTAATTACTTTCTCCTTTACAGAATCGTAAATAGAATCGTGAATAATTAATCTACGAGTAGATGTACATCTTTGTCCTGCAGTACCTACAGCACCAAATACAGCGCCTATAATAGTCATCTCTAAATCAGCGTTTGGTGTTACAATAATCGCATTGTTTCCACCTAGCTCTAAAATTGACTTTCCTAAACGACCGCCAACAGTAGCACCTACTAGTTTACCCATACGAGTAGAACCAGTAGCAGAAATTAATGGAATACGTTTATCTGTAGTCATCATTTCGCCTACCTTATAATCTCCAGAAATGATATTTGAAAGTCCTTCTGGTACATCATTCTCAGCAGCCACCATGTTAAAAATGTTTTGACAAGCCACGGCACACATGGGTGCTTTTTCCGAACCTTTCCAAACAATTGGGTCTCCACATACCCATGCTAAGGCCGCATTCCAAGCCCAAACAGCTACCGGAAAGTTAAATGCAGATATCACACCTACGGTACCTAGCGGATGATATTGCTCCTGCATAGAATGTTGTGGACGTTCTGACTTAATAGTCAATCCGTGAAGTTGACGAGAAAGGCCTACTGCAAAATCACAGATGTCAATCATTTCTTGCACTTCTCCCCAACCTTCTTGCAATGATTTACCCATTTCGTAAGAAACTAATCTTCCAAGAGGATCTTTTAAATCACGCAATTTGTTTCCAAACTGACGTACAAACTCGCCTCTGATCGGAGCTGGAACAACACGCCATTCTTTAAATGCCGTTTGGGTTTTAGCCATTACTGTTTCATAATCATCAGCGGTGGTAGAAGTTATTTTACCAATTAGCTTACCATCTACAGGCGAGTGTGACTCATAAACTTCTCCGTGACCAAAGAAATTTGTTCCTGTGGAAGTTCCTTGATTTAATTCTTGAATGCCCAATGCTTTTAGGGCTTCTTGAATACCGTAATCGTTACTCATTGTTTCGTATTTATGTTCTTAAAATAGATTTCAAATTTAACAAGAAAAAGGCAACAAGGATGAAATTCCTGAATTGTTAAGGAATTATTAACCAGTCTACATATTTCCGAAAATAATGGCTTTAGTTTATTTTCGCGTAAATATTAAAAAAATCAATATTATGAAATCAATAAAAACATTTTTAGGGCTAATTACAATGGCTTTTTTAAGCACAAATGTGGTGGCTCAAGATATGCCGCAACCGAGCTCAGCAGCATCATTTATGCAACGTGTGGGTGTTACCGATATTTCAATGGACTATTCAAGACCAAGAGTTAAAGGTAGAGAGATCTGGGGAAAGTTAGTTCCTAATGATGAGGTATGGCGTACGGGTGCTAATGCATCTACAAAAATTGAATTCAGTACTGATGTAACTATTGGTGGAAAAGAAGTGAAAGCAGGGAAGTATGCTATTTTTATGATTCCAGGTATTGCAAATTGGACAATCATTATTAGTAACTATTTAGATGGTTCGGGAACCAACGGTTATACTGAAGCAAGTGATGTAGTTAGAATTGACGCAAGTACAGCGCCTCATTCCGCTACAGAAAACATGTTGTTTGCAATAGATCATATTACCAATAATTCTTGTATGGTTAGCATGTATTGGGAAGCGATTCAAATTGGTTTTGTTGTGGAAGTAAACACGAACAAATATGCAAGTGTAAACTTGGATAAAGCAGTTGAAATAGCGGATGGAAGCTTCAGAACCTATAATACAGCAGCTTCTTATTTATTAGAAAATGACGGAGATAAAAAGCGTGCTTTAGAGTTGGCTATTAAATCTACTTCTCAACAAAAGAAGTTTTGGAATATGACTGTACTTGCGGAAGCTTATGCAGCCAATGATGATCAGAAAATGGCTATGAAAACAGCTAAAGAAGCTTTAGAGATGAGTGAAAAGGCAGAGTATATGCCTTACCTTAAAAGAAACGCTGATAATATAGCTAAATGGAATGCGAAGAAGTAATTCTATCGGTATCATAAAAAGCTCTCTTCATGAAAATGAAGGGAGCTTTTTTTATGGAAATAGTTCTGTTTTTAGTGTTAATTTGCAGTCCAGTAATGAAAAGAACAAATCAACATATTTCTATTTTTATTTATATCCTGATGGGGTATACGATCATTCAATTTTTTTGGTGGACCTATCTCATATTTGAACTGAACGCAGAAATTATTTCGTTAGAAAAAATAATTGTGCAACTCGGTAAAACTTCTGAAATAGCGCAAATGATTTTGGCTAGAGGAGATTTGGATGCAATCTTTTTTCAGAAAAAAGTCATGATTATGGGAGAGGGAGGAGTGTTTCTTGTGATCCTGTTAATTGGGTTTTACTTGATTAAAAGCTCGCATCAGAAAGAGATGGAACTTGCCAAACAAGAACAGAATTTTATGCTCGCCATTACCCACGAGCTAAACTCTCCCCTAGCAGCCATAAAATTAAATATCGAAACCTTACAGCGCAGAAAATTAGATTCTGAAAAGGTACAGATGGTATTAGAAAGAACTGCTCAAGAATCAGAACGGCTAAATCATTTAATTAACAACATTTTAGCGACCTCTAGAATGGAGAAAACTGGATTTGAATTATATCCGGAAGAGATAGATTTAAGAGCACATGTATCGAAGCTCTTAGGTAAATATGTGGCTTTAATTCCACAAAAACTTACGTTCGTAGGGTCTGACACATATATGGTACATATTGATGTATTGAGTTTTGAGTTGATTCTACAAAACCTGATTGAGAATGCCTCTAAATACAGTGACAGTGAAACGGAAGTTATAGTCAAATTATCGGCCTCTCCAACTCACCTTTACTTAGCGGTTTCAGATCAGGGTATTGGAATCAGTCATGTAGAAAAAAATAAAGTGCAGTCTAAATTTTACCGCGTAGGAAATGAAGATACGCGAAAGTCAAAAGGAACCGGTTTAGGATTGTATTTAGTCTCCAACTTGGTAAATGAAATGAAAGGAAAGTTGTTCATTTTAGATAATGAACCTAAAGGAACAATATTCAAAATTGAAATCCCACTGTAGAGAGTCAATTATCCGTTAAATAGAACGATCAATACCAATAAAAATAACTAAATTGGCAGCCGCTGAAATGGAGGGTAAATCTTCCTTTTTTAACAGAAAAGAAACCATAGAATAATGAATAAAACACAAGAATTTATTTCAAATAACAAAGAGCCATTTTTAAATGAGCTATTTGATTTATTACGCATCCCTTCAGTAAGTGCGAACCCAGATAGTAAACCAGAAATGATTAAAACAGCCGAAATGGTAAAGCAATCATTGCTAGATGCAGGGGTAGATATGGCTGAATTGTGCGAAACTCCAGGGAATCCAATTGTGTACGCAGAGAAAATTATTGATCCAGCGTTACCTACAGTAGTTGTTTACGGACATTACGATGTGCAGCCTGCAGATCCATTAGAGTTATGGGACTCACCAGCGTTTGAACCCGTAATTAAAAAAACAGCTATTCATCCAGAAGGAGCCATTTTTGCACGGGGATCATGTGACGATAAGGGGCAGATGTTTATGCACGTAAAGGCTTTTGAAGCCATGAATAAAGCGGGCGAACTTCCTTGTAACGTGAAATTCATGATTGAAGGGGAAGAAGAAGTAGGTTCTGTTTGTTTAGATGCTTTTGTGAAAGCAAACCATAAAAAATTAGCTGGTGATGTTATTCTTATTTCTGATACGGGAATGTTGGCTAACGATACTCCTTCTATAACTTCTGGCTTAAGAGGTTTAAGTTATGTGGAAGTAGAAGTTACGGGTCCAAACAGAGATTTACACTCGGGTTTATATGGTGGTGCAGTGGCTAATCCAATTAACGTATTGAATCGTTTAATTGCGTCTTTACAAGATGAAAATAAGCATATCACTATTCCCGGTTTCTACGATAAGGTAGTAGCGCTTTCTGCAGAAGAAAGAGCAGAAATGGGAAAAGCCCCATTTAGTTTAGTAGACTATAAAGCAGCGTTAGATATGGATGATGTAGAAGGCGAAGCTGGATACACCACCATGGAAAGAGCGACTATTCGTCCTACCTTAGACGTAAACGGAATTTGGGGGGGCTACCAAGGCGAAGGCGCTAAAACGGTAATTGCATCTAAAGCATACGCTAAAATTTCAATGCGTTTGGTACCTGATCAAGATCCAGAAGAAATTACGGAATTGTTTACCAAGCACTTTTTAAGCATTGCGCCTAAAAGTGTAAAAGTAAAAGTAACCCCACATCATGGGGGTATGCCTTACGTTTCTCCAACAGATTCTATTGCCTATAATGCGGCAAGCAAAGCAATGGAGCAATCTTTTGGTAAAAAACCTATCCCCGTTCGTTCTGGAGGTTCCATTCCAATTGTGTCTTTGTTTGAAGAAGAATTAGGTATGAAAACAATCCTATTAGGTTTCGGACTAGATTCGGATGCCATTCACTCGCCAAATGAGCACTACGGATTGTTTAATTTCTATAAAGGAATTGAAACGATTCCTTATTTCTACCAAAACTTTGTAGAAATGATGAAGTAAGGGAACACTTAAACTATTTGAGAGCCTCGTATGTAAATACGGGGCTTTTTTCATGGGTTTCAATCCTCCAAATCTAGGTCTGTTTTGATGGGTAACGTTTAATAACCAAGAATAAATACTGAAATGTAACTGGAACACCTTCTCGGGGGAAGTGGGTTAATAGCTCTTTTTACAGGCATAATAACAGTATATATTTTGTTCGACTTAATTCTGTTCCTAGTGTACAAAATTCTAGTCCTGACCATATGCAACATACAGTTCGTACATCTTTAACCAATGTATCTAAAGGAATGCACGCGCTTTTGGTAGGAGAGAAACGTAACAAATGATGGGTCCAGTAAATTGAGCTCAATTCGTGGTTTTTTATTAAATAAATACGGAGTACTCTCAAAGCAATCAGTATTCATATGTGTTTTAAACTACTAATAAGGCTAAGAATCAAACAGATTAAATCCATTCGTTTTGCATCATTAAACCCAAAACCTTGGCTACCCACATAATAAATAATAATTTTGCAACATGTTTGAGAAAATGCTCACTATTGCGGTTGATTTTGACGGTACTATTGCCGAAGATGCTTATCCTAAAATTGGAAAGCCAATGCCATTTGCATTTGAAACATTAAAAATGTTGGAAGCAAAAGGGCATCGGTTGATTTTATGGACCGTTCGTTCCGGAAAAACATTACAAGAGGCAGTCGCTTATTGTAAAAAGCATGGAATAGAATTTTACGCAGTAAACAATGAGTTTGCCGAAGAACAATTCTCCGGTAGAGGTTCTAGAAAAGTAAACGCAGACATCTTTATTGATGATAGAAATATTGGTGGATTTGTAGGTTGGGGAACCGTATACCATCTTATCGAAGGGGAAGATGCAGCTCCATTACAAAAAGCATCAAAAAAAGGATTGTTTTCCTTCTTGAAATAGTGAAAAATAACGTCTCCCTTGGAGTAGGGGGTTAGGGGTATTGACCTCGCAGAAATTTAAGTAAATGATACATTATAAGTCACTAGAAGAAATTGAATTGATGCGTGAAAGTGCACAAGTGGTTTCTCGTACCCTAGGAATTATTGCAGAGAATATTGGTCCCGGTGTAACGCCTCTTCAATTGGATAAACTGGCCGAAGAATATATTCGTGATCAAGGAGCAATCCCTGGTTTTCTGGGTTTATATGATTTTCCAAATACCTTGTGTACGTCTCTGAATGAACACGTAGTGCATGGTATTCCTGGAGAAATTGAATTACGGGATGGAGATGTGCTTTCAGTAGATTGTGGCGCTATTATGAATGATTTTTATGGAGATCATGCGTATTCTTTTGCTATTGGTGAAGTGTCTCAAAAAGTAAAAGATTTGTTGCGGGTAACAAAGGAGTCTTTGTATTTAGGTATTGAACAAATGACTGCGGGTAAACGCTTAGGTGATATTGGTTTCGCTATTCAAAAACATGCCGAAGATCACGGGTACGGAGTAGTTCGCGACTTGGTAGGGCACGGTTTAGGAAGAGTTATGCATGAAGACCCTCAAGTTCCTAATTATGGTCGCCCGGGTAAAGGAAAGAAATTAAAGAATGGCTTAGTTTTAGCCATTGAGCCTATGATTAATATGGGCGATTACCGCGTAAAACAGCTAGATGATGGATGGTCTATTGTGTCAAAAGACGGAAAGCCATCTGCGCATTTTGAGCATGATGTAGCTATTGTAGACGGAAAACCAGATATCTTATCTACCTTTAAATTTGTAGAAGAAGCACTCGTTAAAAATGCCAACGCATCATGATCATAAGAGTAAGTAAAGAGTTTGATTTTGAAATGGCGCATGCGCTGGATGATCATGACGGTAAATGTCATAACATTCATGGTCATACCTATGGGTTGCGGGTGACCTTTATTGGAGAACCAATTAACGCTCCTGGAATGCCTAAAGATGGTATGGTTATCGATTTTTCTGATTTAAAAGCCATCGTAAAAACGAATGTAGTAGATTTATTTGATCATGCTTTGGTATTGCGTGATAATTCTCGTTTTTTAGGAGTCGTTACTCATGAAAATAACCCACGTTTAATGTTAGTTCCATATCAGCCAACCGCAGAAATGTTACTGGAACACATGGTAGCCATTATTATTGGAAATCTACCAGAACACATCCATTTGCATTCGGCACTTTTACGGGAAACCAATACTTCTTATGCGGAGTGGTTTGCAGCCGATCAAGATTAATTTAAATGAATATACCTACAGGTAAAAAAGTATATTTCGCTTCTGATCAACATTTGGGTGTTCCAGATTTTGAGTCAAGCTTGAAGCGCGAAAAGCATTTTGTAAAATGGCTCGATGAAGTCAAGCAAGATGCAGCGGCTATATATCTGTTAGGCGACTTGTTTGATTTTTGGTTTGAGTACAAAACCGTAGTTCCTAGAGGATATGTGCGTGTACTGGGTAAAATTGCTGAAATTGCAGACGCTGGTATTCCTGTTTATTTTTTTACTGGAAATCATGATATGTGGACTTTCGATTACCTGACTACAGAGTTAGGGGTGAAATTGTTTCGCGAACCGATTGATGTAACCATGAATGGAAAGCAATTCCGGATTGGTCATGGAGATGGATTGGGCCCCGGTGATTATGGATATAAATTTATGAAAAAGATTTTTGATAGTCCTATTCTGCAGTGGTCTTTTGCGCGTTTACATCCTAACTTAGGTGTTGGAATTGCAAACTACTTTTCTAGAAGTAGTAGAGCTAAAAATGCCACAGAAGATAAAACCTACCACGGAGACGATAAGGAATTATTAATTATCCACTCAAAAGAAGTGCTGGCTCAAAAGCATTACGATTTCTTTATATATGGTCATCGTCATTACGCTCAAGACTTAGCTCTTTCCGATACTTCTAGATACATCAACTTGGGTGATTGGGTAGTTGATTTCACTTACGCTGTTTTTGATGGCGAAAAGATGGAGTTGAAAGAATACGGAAAACCGGAATAAAAATGTAGAACACCACCTGTAAGTTGTAACTATTATAGGAAATATTAACCTTAAATCCGCGCGTAAAACAAACGTAATCAAACTTTTAACCATTGTTATTTGGTTTGGACTATCACCTTTATTTTCCCAAAGTGTAGCTCTTGACTGGGTTAAAGGGGTAGGAGGTAGCTTTGGTGATTTCGGAGCTTCACTAGCATTAGATTCGTTAGGAAATACATATACCACTGGGATTTTCCGAGATGCCATAGATTTTGACCCGGGGGTTGGGGTAGCAAACCTTACTACTCCAAGTAGTTCTCAGCAGGCTGTTTTTGTTGAAAAGCTAGATTCTAATGGTAATTTTTTATGGGCTAAGAAAGTAGGAGGATCAACTTATGATTATGGGCTCTCATTGAAGGTCAATCCTTCAGGAGATATCTACTTTTCCGGTCAATTTTTGGGCACGTCAGATGTTGATCCAGATACCGGTACCGTTCAATGAACAGCGCTCTCGTGGATTGATTTTTTATCGAAAAACTGGACTCAAACGGAAGTCTCCTGTGGGTTAAATAAATAGGAGTAGGCTTACGTGATGCGCCAACAACTCTTGATTTAGATGGTTTTGGAAATGTCTATACCGCTGGAAATTTTACTGAGTTGGTTGACTTCGATCCGGGGGTGGGCATTGCTAACCTATATTCGGGTTTCTGGAATACAATAGGCTTTGTTCAAAATTAGATGCGAACGGAAATTACCTCTGGGCAAAACGATTTTCGAATACGATCTCTTCGTTAACGGTAAATGACTTTGGTCATTCTTACATGGTAGGTTTTTCGCCATCGTTTGCAGGGTGCTCGGATGGCCTTGTGCAAAGAATTAGATGCAAGTGGAATTATGATTTGGGAAAAAAAGATGGTTTCGGTGGCTGCTTATTCTAATATAAGCGGAACCTCTATTATGGTTGATGCACTAGGTAACATATCTACTACAGGAAGTTTTTATGGAACTTGTGATTTTGAGCCGAGTAGTAATACTAATCGTGTAACTCATGTTTTCGCCAATGTGTTAGGGTGTGATTCGATAGTTACTCTTGACCTTACAATTTTGAATACATCGGCTATGGATGTGCAAATTGGAGGTGATAATTATACGTGGATAAATGGCCTTACGCACTCTTACTCTAATAACTCGCCAACACATACACTAACTAATTCTGCGGGATGTGATTCAGTAGTTTTATTTGATTTAACGATTTTAAACTCGGCTCCTACAGATGTTATTGTAAGCTGTGATAGCTATACCTGGATTGATGGGGTCACCTATGCAGCCAATAAAAATACAGCCATTCATATGTTAACCAATGCCGCAGGATGCGATTCTGTAGTAACACTTAATTTATTGATTAATAGTCTCAGTACTGGAATTGATTTAATAAAAACATGCGATAGTGTGACATGGATTGATGGTAATACCTACACTACGAAGAGCAATACGGCAACTCCATCATGGGCGCGTGTCCACATTTGTCCATCCAGAATAATTCTGAGTTAGGCCATAATGTATTAAATTCCTTTCTCACTTCTGGTGCTGTAGTGCTATCCTATTGACTCCATGCTTAATAGCTTCAAGTAATTGATATACAATTAGTTAGTATATTTTTAGGGGTTTTTTCTAGTTAAGCATGGGAATTAACTCTTAGTAATTATGGGATTATTCATCTTAAAATATATATATGTTTCCTGTAACTTTTATTAACTATTGATGAAAAATAATTTTATCAAACTAGCTCTAGGGCTCTTTTTAATATTTTTTTCTTTTACTGCTATTGCAAAAGGCTTTGATTTCTCTAACTTGAAAAATAAAGTATTGTATATCCCTGAGTTTACTTTAAACGATGAGTATGCAAAAAAAACTCATGAAAAAAGGCAAGTTTGACGACTTAGAATCATTAGAGGCTAAAGTAGCATTGTATAATGAAAATTGGAACGAGGCAATGGCTTTACCTTCCTATGATGCTACTCCATATGAGATTAGAACGTTTGATTTGACTAAACTTCGAAAAGAGAATAATGAAAAAGCGATGATTCTTACATATGGCCAAGATGATTATGGTAATATGACTGTATACTTATTGGTGACAGGGCCTAAGCCTCAAGTATTTGCTTCAACAGGTATCAACGGGATTGATCTCTCTAAGGTGAGTGA
The DNA here is from genome assembly GCA_047610145.1 of Salibacteraceae bacterium. GTDB lineage: Bacteria > Bacteroidota > Bacteroidia > Flavobacteriales_G > Salibacteraceae > CAJXZP01. The sequence goes on from JBLFZF010000004.1 coordinate 17,484, forward strand.
GATTCGCTTGATGATGAATATGTTGAATTATGCATTAAATGAGAAAATGGAACTGGAAAACTCAGGTAAAAAACGAATTACTGGGGTGTTAGAAATAAGTATAAAGAAAATGTAGTGGCACTTGGAGAAGGTTTGAGTGAAAAAAATTATTGATTACTCCAGTAGAGCATAAAAATCCAGATAAAGCAGCACAGAAAAATAAAGATCTAAAAGTGGCTTCAAATTATTGGACTATTAGTGAGGTAGAGTTTGTTTCTAAGGAAGAGCTAGATGTATACAGAACCGAAGGAGATGAAAACAGCTACTATTTAAGAAATTTTCCGGTCTAACGCTAGATATTACCTTCAATCAAAAAGTAGGTTTTGTTACTCCAGAGAAATGGAGCGGCTATCTTAATGCGATGGATGAGGTGTTCTCTTTTTATAACCAGAAAATAATGTTTGATTATTCTTTCGGGGTGTAACGCAAGTTACTGTCCGAGAGGAAACAATGCTAGCGCATTTTGAGTAGTTACTTCTGCTACCTTTTCAATTTTTATTCCATGTAGGTGCGCAATTTTATCTGCAATGATTGGAATGTATTGGCTTTCGTTACGCTTTCCTCTGTAGGGCATTGGTGCTAAAAATGGTGCGTCCGTTTCTAAAACTAAGTATTTTAAGTCAATATGAGGAATGACTTTGTCTAAACCGCCATTCTTAAATGTCGCTACGCCACCAATACCAAGTTTGAAGCCGCCATAATTAATAACCCGATTTGCTTGATCCAAATTGCCGGTAAAACAATGCAATACGCCTGTCAACGAATCGTCATTGTATTGATCCAGTACCTCAAAAATCTCATTGAAGCTATCTCGCGCGTGGATAGCAATAGGTAGGCCATGTGTTTTGGCTAATTGTATTTGAAAAGCAAAGGCTTCTTGTTGTTGCTTTAAAAAGGTCTTGTCCCAATACAAATCAATTCCAATTTCACCAATGGCAATATAGGCATTGGTTTCGGCTTCTTGTTTTACAATGGCCAACTCTTCTTCAAAATTTTCTTTGACATCGCTCGGATGTAATCCAATCATTGGATAGCAATTCTGTGGGTATCTAGCCACCAGTTTTTGCATAGCGCTAATGGTTTGACTGTCAATGTTGGGCAAATACATCTTGGTGACCCCGCTTTGGATTGCATTAGAAATAACCTGGTCAATATCTGCTTCAAATTTGTCTAAATACAAATGAGCGTGCGTGTCAATAAACTGCATGAAATTACTTTTTGTGGTATGCTTCGTTTGTTTCTTCCACAAACGCCAAAATCTCTTCGGTTCCTGATTTTTTTACGGATGAAGTATAAAACCGAGGGGGTAGCTCTTCCCATGTTTCAAGCATGATTTCTTCATAACGTTTCATGTTTTTTAGAAACGTATGGTTGTTAAGCTTATCTGTTTTGGTGAAAACCATCACAAACGGAATGTTGTACTCTCCCATCCATTGCATAAAAGTGACGTCTACTTTTTGGGGCTCAAGCCTAGAGTCTAATAGCACAAAAGTGCAAATCAAATTTTCTCGCTGGACTAAATAATCTCGCAAAAACTTTTGAAATTCTGCACGCATAGTTTTAGAAACAGAGGCATATCCATACCCCGGTAAATCAACTAAATACCATTCCTTATTAATTTGAAAGTGGTTGATTAATTGTGTTTTACCCGGCTTTCCTGAAGTTTTTGCCAAGCTTTTTCTATTGGTTAAAGCATTGATTAACGAGGATTTACCTACGTTGGAACGACCAATAAATGCGTACTCAGGCATATCAGGCTCCGGACATTTGGTGTAGTCCGTATTGCTCATCACAAATTTGGCGTCTTTAACTTTCATTGTATTTTGTTAATGCTGTTTGAATAGTAAGCGAACCCTATTTTAGGTGCGACTTACTACACCTGTTTTTTTTGATGTAACGGACATAGATCTCAGTTTAAATAACCGAAGATGCCGGTTTACTGTAATGTCTTTTTTAACCAAGACTCATAAATGGTATTGAATTCTTCCGGTTTCTCCATCATGGGCGCGTGGCCACATTTGTCCATCCAGAATATTTCTGAGTTAGGCAATAATTTATTGAACTCCTTTCCCACTTCTGGTGGTGTAACACTATCCTGTTGGCCCCAAATTAAACAGGTTGGAGTCTGTATATTGGGTAAGTCCTCTGCCATGTTATGACGAATAGCCGATTTAGCCAATGATAATATTTTTAGTGTTTTAACTCTATCATTTACAATAGCAAAACATTCATTGACCAATTCATCCGTAGCTGTTTTCGGATCGTAAAATGTATATTCTATGCGCTCACGTACGTAATCAATGTTTCCCTTACGCGGGTATGATTGACCCATGGTGTTTTCGTATAAACCCGAACTTCCTGTTAATGCCATACTATCCACTTTTGCGGGGTACTCTGAAGCGTAAATTAAGGCAACATGTCCGCCCAATGAATTTCCTAAAAGATTTACGGTGTCAAATCCTTTGAATTCAATAAAGTCATGAATGTGCTCCATTAAGTTCTTGACATTGGTTTTAAGTACTGGAAGACTGTATAAAGGCATGATTGGTATAACCACACGGTAGGAAGAACCAAAATGTTCGAATACATCTTTAAAGTTACTGAGCGCGCCAAATAGCCCGTGCAAAACAACTACCACAGGCCCTTCTCCTGACTCAACGTATTCAAAACCACCTTCTTTCTTAATATTTTCTTCCATAGGAGCCAATCGCGTTTAGAGTCTCAAAATTAACTAATTCTTTGGTGAAAAGAGCTCTTTTTATTTGAGGCTATTCACAAATGGTTGTTAGGAATAATGCGCCCTTCCGAAGGAATCTAAGCTGCTCAATTTGGTTCTTTGTTTCCCGACCTAACCCATTCTTAAACAGTGATCAAACGGCCTTGCAGGTGCTGAAAATCATAAAGTTTTCAACAATGTGGTAGGAAGTGGTAAGAAGTGGTAAAAATTTGAATATTTTTACGCTTTCAAATCAAATTGTACTGATGTCAAGCTTATTAGGTGAATATCAATGTAAAGTGGATGCCAAGGGACGGTTTATGTTGCCCTCTGGGTTGAAGCGTCAATTGGATCCTGCCGCCAAAGATCAATTTGTGATCAATAGGGGGTTTGAGGGTTGCTTGGTATTGTATCCTATGAACGAGTGGGAAACGGAAACTGGAAAATTTGAGAAGCTAAATCTATTCGTGACCAAGAACAGAAAATTCTATCGGCAGTTTCATAATGGGGCTACACAGTTGGGGTTAGATGTGACCGGGCGAGTATTATTACCAAAGCCACTGATGAGTGGTGTTGGAATTACTAAAGAGATTGTTCTGTTTGCGTATGCCAATAGAATTGAGGTTTGGGATAAAGCGAAGTATGACCAAGTGATGAATGATGACCTGGATGATTTTGCGCAATTAGCGGAAGACGTGATGGGTGAAATTGATATGACCGAAGAATGATGTATCACAAACCAGTAATGCTAAATGAATCTATCGAAGGGCTAGCCTTAAAGCCTAATGGGGATTACGTGGACGTCACTTTTGGGGGTGGTGGTCATTCTCAAAGAATTTTAGAATTGTTAGAAGGAGGACGGTTATTTGGTTTTGATCAAGATGCCGATGCGGTTGAAAATACATTGTCTGATAAGCGTTTTACGCTGATTCGACAAAATTTCAGGTATATGTCTAACTTCTTGAAAATGCATAATGCCCGCCAAGTGGATGGGATTTTAGCCGATTTAGGGGTGTCATCGCATCAGTTTGATGAGGTGGCGCGGGGCTTTTCTTTTAGAGGAGATGCCGATTTAGATATGCGGATGAATCAGTCGGCTGATCTAGATGCTAAAACAGTACTGAACACCTACGAAGAAGGAGATTTGACGCAAATGTTTAGGCAATATGGAGAGCTGAAAAATGCCAGAAGAATAGCCTCTGAAATTGTGTCTACCCGATTAGTGAATCCTATCAATAGGGTGAACGATTTACTCAATGTGGCAGATGCGGCTAAAGTAGGGAAGATTGGGAAAAACTACATGGCGCAAGTGTTTCAAGCTTTAAGAATTGAAGTAAACGATGAAATGGGCGCTTTGAAAGAAATGCTGCTAGCCACCGAAAAGCTGATTAAGCCAGGGGGGCAATTGTCGGTCATTACTTATCACTCGTTAGAAGACCGGTTAGTAAAGAATTATTTGAGGACAGGAAATTTTGAAGCGAAACAAGAGAAAGATTTTTTTGGAAATCTTATTCGTCCATTCGAACCCATAAATAGAAAAGTAATTATACCAACAGATCAGGAAATAGCAGAAAATCAACGTGCTCGAAGTGCGAAACTACGAGTGGCAGTTAGAAATTAATGGAGCAAGATGTAGAAAATATCAAAATCGAAACACCAAAAGTAGCCGGTGTCGGTCGCGCCTTTGTAGGAGTGATGAACGGTGACATTTTTGGGAGTGAACAACTCATTAAACACTTGCCTTATTTAGGGTTTTTGGTGCTGTTGGGTTTGGTCTACATCGGTATTGGGTATTCTGCAGAAGACTCGGTTAGACAAATTAATAAAGATAAAGCAGAGCTAAAAGAAATGCGATCGGAATACATCACCATAAAGTCGGATTTGATGTATGCCACAAAGCAATCAGAGCTCATTAAAATATTACACGAAAAAGGACTGACTCTTCAAGAATCGTTTCAGCCACCAAAGAAAATTGAAGTTACCGAAGAAGAATTAAAAGAATATCAAAACGCAGCCATTCTTGGAAGATAATAAAGTCATAATGAGAAGAAGTTTCTTCATGTACATCCTAGTGGTAATAGGTATGTTGGCTGTGCTTGCGCGGGTGTTTCAGATTCAGGTAATTGAAGGAGATGAATGGCGGCAAAAATCTGAAAATCTTACCATCGATTATCGAACTATTGATGCGGTTAGAGGTAATATTTATGCCGTAGATGGAAGTCTGTTGGCGACTTCGGTTCCCAAGTATGAGGTGCGTTTTGATCCAAATGCAGATGCGGTTACAGATAAATTGTTCAATAATAATATTGACAGTTTAGCATGGTATCTGGCGGATCTTTTTGAAGATAGATCTGCGGCTTCTTATAAGTCAGAATTGGTGAACGCCCGGTTAAAAGGAAAGAGATATTACCTCATAAGAAGGAATGTGAAGTTTACCGAGCTAAAAGCGATGCGTGAATTCCCTATTTTTAAAAGAGGAAGATATAAAGGAGGCTTTATTTATCTCCAGCAAAATATGCGTCAAAAACCATTTCGGGTATTGGCGGCTAGAACCATTGGCTATGATAGAGAAAATGGCGCACGTGTAGGTCTTGAGGCAGCTTATCGAAAAGAGTTGCGCGGGGTTAGTGGGAAACGTTTGGAAAAGAAAATTGCAGGTGGTACTTGGATGCCTTTGAGTGACTCGGATGATATTGAACCACAGGATGGGTATGATTTGGTAACCACCATAGATATCAATATTCAGGATGTGGCGGAAGCGGCTTTATTGCGGCAATTAGAAGAGCAACAGGCAGAGTATGGGTGTGTGGTTTTGATGGAGGTGAAAACAGGAGAAATTCGAGCAATCGCCAATCTGTCTAAAGGTTCTGATGGGGTGTACAAGGAAAGATACAATTATGCTATTGGTGCAGCAACGGAGCCTGGCTCAACAATTAAGCTAGCTTCTTGGATGGCTTTGTTAGAGGATGGTCATGTAGACTTAGAGGATAAAATTCAAACTGGAAATGGAAAGCACGTTTTTTATAAAACCACCATGTATGATTCTCATGAGGGCGGTTTTGGAGAGATTACCGTAAAAGAGGCCTTTGCCAAGTCTTCTAATATTGCGGTAGCTACCACTGTAGAAAAATATTATAAATCAGACCCACAAAAATTCATTAATCATTTATATCAAATGCGCCTCAATCAAAAATTGGGGGTAGAAATAAACGGAGAGGGAACTCCTTACATTAAATCAAGAAATGATTCGTCTTGGTCTGGTCTTTCCTTACCATGGATTTCTCATGGGTACGAGTTGCAATTAACGCCTCTGCAAATCTTGACTTTTTATAATGCGGTAGCCAATGACGGAACTATGATGAAACCCATGTTTGCGAAGTTGATCACCAATTATGGAGATATAGTAAAAGAATATCAACCGGTGGTACTGAAGAAGTCTATTGCCAGTAAAGAAACTATTCGTAAAGCTAGAATTATGCTAGAGGCTGTGGTTACGGAGGGAACCGCTAAAAATCTTCAAAATGCTTCGTTCTCGATTGCAGGTAAAACCGGAACGGCACAAATTTCACAGGGTAGCTCAGGGTATAAAGGGCGTAAATCATATCAAGCTTCTTTCTGCGGGTATTTTCCAGCCGATAAACCACTCTACTCATGCATCGTTGTAGTGAACGCTCCTAGTAAAAATGTGTATTACGGAAATCTGGTAGCAGGTCCCATTTTTAAGGAGATTGCCAATAAAGTGTACTCCACCAGTTTAAATGCACAAGATGAATTATTGGCGCAGGTAAGAACAGGGAATCGTCCAATGGTGCCAATTTCTAAAAATGGCGATTACGATGATTTGTCCTATGTGTATAAAGAATTAAATGTCCCATTTACCAGGCGTGAAAATGCTCGGTGGGTTTCTGTTAGTACGGGTAAAGATTCAGTCGCTGTTTCGGCAAAGCGCCATATGGATAACCTCATGCCAAATGTAGTGGGTATGGATGTGGAAGATGCTATTTACTTACTAGAAAATAAAGGTGTTAAGGTAGAAATTCAAGGGCGAGGAGTGGTGAAGTTCCAATCGGTATCGCCTGGTTTTCAAATCCCGGATAGAGGGTATAAAATAAAACTAAGTCTAGCGTGAAATTGCTCAAAGACATATTATATAGATCTCGTATAAAAGAGGTAAAAGGCACGACTAATTTAGCTATTGAAAAAGTGTGTTTTGACTCGAGAGAGGTCGCGAAATTCTCCGTTTTTGTAGCGGTTAATGGTACGCAAGTTAATGGTCATCATTATATAGATACGGCCATTGAGTTGGGGGCTATTGCTATTGTATGTGAATCTTTTCCAGAAAAAATACTAGATCATATTACGTATGTAAAGGTGAATAGTAGCGCAGAGTCTTTAGCGCATATAGCGGCTAACTTTTACGATAATCCCTCCAGTAAGCTGAAGGTGATTGGGGTGACCGGAACCAATGGTAAAACGAGTATCGTTACTATGTTGTTTGAGTTATTTACCAATTTAGGTTACCAGTGTGGGTTGCTATCTACCGTAGTAAACCGGATTGGGGAACGGGAAATAAAATCGACCCATACCACTAGCGATTCAGTGAAAGTGAATGAGCTCATTGCCCAAATGGTAGACGATGGCTGTGATTATTGCTTTATGGAAGTGAGTTCTCATGCCTTAGAACAACACCGGGTAGAGGGTGTAGAATTCAGTCAAGCGGTATTTACCAATATCACTCACGATCACCTAGATTATCACGGGACTTTTAATAATTACATATCGGCTAAGCGTAAGTTATTCACTTCGTTGTCGTCAAATGCGATAGCCATTTTCAATAAAGATGATCGCCATTGGCAAGACATGACAGCAGGTACTGTAGCTCAAAAACGCTATTACTCGTTGAAATCTATGGCTGATTTTAAAGGCAAGATTATAGAAAATCAGTTTGATGGATTGCAGTTGCAATTCAATGGGCACGAAGTATGGACTCAGCTTATGGGAGAGTTTAATGCCTCTAACTTATTGGCGCTTTATGGCGTGGCAATTTCTGCTGGCGAAGAGGAGTTGGATGTGTTAACGCAGTTGTCAAAACTGAAAGCGGCTCCGGGTAGATTTCAGCAAATTGAATCGAGTAACGGGGTAGTAGGTATTGTAGATTACGCACATACGCCTGATGCCTTAAGTAATGTACTCGATACTATTTCTAAAATCAGAACGGGGAACGAAAAAGTGATAACGGTAGTCGGCTGTGGAGGGGATAGAGATAAAACCAAAAGGCCGAAAATGGCGCAAATTGCCACCAAGCTAAGTGATCAAGCCATCATCACATCCGATAATCCCAGAACAGAAGATCCACAGGAAATTATAGATGATATGCTCGCTGGTTTAGATCCAAATCAGTCTAGAAAGTCGCTAGTTATTGTAGATAGAGAACAAGCCATAAAGACCGCTGCTGCTTTAGCAGAGCCTGGAGATATTATTCTGATAGCCGGAAAAGGGCATGAAACATATCAAGATATTAATGGCGTAAAACATCATTTTAATGATGTGGAAATTCTAGGAAACCTTATAAATCCAAAAAAATAATGGTGTACTACTTATTTGAATATTTACAAGAGGCAGGAATTCCTGGGGCAGGTTTGTTCCAGTATATTTCGTTTAGAGCAGCAATGGCTATTGTAGTTTCCTTGTTGATTTCAATGGTTTTTGGTGGTCGAATTATTAATATGATTCGTGCTCAGCAGGCGGGAGAGTCTATTCGTGATTTAGGGTTGGAAGGGCAAATGGAGAAAGCAGGTACGCCTACAATGGGGGGGCTGATAATTCTAGCATCTATTCTTATTCCAACATTGTTGTTTGCCAAGTTAGATAACGTCTATATTATTCTATTGATTGTATCTACCATTTGGTTGGGAGCTATCGGTTTTATTGATGATTATATCAAAGTATTTAAAAAAAATAAAGAAGGGTTAAGTGGTCGTTTCAAAATTGTAGGTCAGGTGGGTATCGGAATCATTGTGGGTTCGGTCTTGTATTTTAATGAAGATGTAACGGTTCGAACCAAAGTAGCTAATGGTGCAACTAACGTGGCGCAAGCAGAAGCGGGTAATCTGAAAAAAGATGCGGCAGCCAAATCGTTTGTTTGGGAAGAAGTACAATCGACTAAAACAACTATTCCGTTTATTAAAAACAATGAGTTTGACTATAAATGGTTCTTGTCGTGGTGGAGTAAAGATCTTTTACAATACACGTGGCTAATTTATATTCCTTTTGTTATTCTCATAATTACAGCCATGTCTAACGGAGCCAATATGACCGATGGTATTGATGGCCTAGCCGCAGGAACGTCTGCTATTATTGGGGTCGCTATTGCCGTGTTCGCATTTGTATCGGGTAATCAGTTTTTTGCAGATTATCTCAATGTCATGTATATCCCGCATAGTGGAGAAATAGTAATTTTTTCGGCCGCTTTTGTCGGAGCAAGTGTAGGTTTTATCTGGTATAACTCCTATCCAGCTCAAGTTTTTATGGGCGATACAGGGTCGTTGGCGCTAGGTGGAATCATTGCGGTAATGTCATTAGCGGTACGTAAAGAGTTGATTCTTCCCTTATTGGCTGGAATTTTCTTAGCAGAAAACATGTCGGTGATGCTCCAAGTGGGCTATTTCAAATACACTAAAAAGAAATATGGGGAAGGAAAAAGAATTTTCTTAATGGCCCCCTTGCATCATCATTTTCAGAAAAAAGGAATTCACGAATCAAAAATTGTATCCCGCTTTTGGATTGTGGGCATTTTGCTTATGGTACTCAGTATTGTTACACTTAAAATAAGATAAAGTCGTGGGTGAAATTGTCATATTAGGTGGCGGTGAAAGTGGGACTGGTGCAGCACTACTTGCACAGTCAAAAGGTTTTCAGGTATTCGTATCCGACCTGGGAATTATAAAAGAGAAATACGCGAAAGTTCTTTCAAATGCAAAAATTCCGTTCGAACAAAATGGACACACCAAAGAGCGGGTATTCGCAGCGCAAGAGGTGATTAAAAGTCCGGGAATACCAGATACAGTGGCCTTAATAAAGCAACTAGATCTGCAAGGGACTTCGGTGATTGATGAGATTGAATTTGCAGCTAGATATACTGCAGGTAAAATCATTGGGATCACCGGTAGTAATGGTAAAACTACGACCGCTTTGTTAACCTATGAAACTTTGAAAAAGGCAGGTTTAAAAGTGGGATTGGCCGGTAATATTGGGCATAGCATGGCCGCACAATTGGTATCTGATGATATGGATTATTGGGTGTTGGAGCTGAGCAGTTTTCAGTTAGATAGAATGTATAAAACAGTCATTCATATCGCAGCTATTATCAATATTACCCCAGATCATTTAGATCGGTACAATTACGAGTTTGGCAATTATGTGAATTCCAAATTCAGAATACTTCAAAATCAAACCGAAGCCGACTATTTGGTCTTTTTTGCAGATGATGAGGTGATTCAAGCGGAAATGAAAAAAACATCACCACTGGCTCAAAGGCTTGGGTTTTCATTGAAAAATCCTCAAGTCAAAGGGGGGTGGTTACAAAACGAAGAAATTAATATTAATATAAAGGGTAAACTAAAAATGAGCATACAAAATTTAGCGCTTCAAGGTAAGCACAACCTAAACAACTCGATGGCAGCGTCCATTATTTCGCAGGTATTAGATATCCGTAAGGATGTGATACGTGAGAGCATGTCAGATTTTCAAAACGTGGAGCATCGTTTAGAAACTTTTATGACTATTTCGCATGTAGATTATATTAATGATTCAAAGGCTACCAACGTAAATTCTTCGTGGTATGCATTAGAGTCAATGACACACCCTACAGCGTGGATTGTTGGGGGAGTGGATAAAGGAAACGACTACACCCAATTGACGGAATTAGTAAAAGAAAAAGTGAAATTTATCATCGCCTTAGGTAAAGATGTAGATAAAATTCATGCGGCTTTTGGTGATTTGGTAGAGGTGTATAATGCGGCTGATATGGGCGAAGCAGTAGGAATCGCTTACCGTTTTACAAATAAGGGGGATGCCGTTTTATTGTCTCCTTGTTGTGCAAGTTTCGATATGTTCGATAACTACGAACAAAGAGGAAATTCATTTAAAGACATGGTGAGAAGCCTATAGTCATAAAGGTACTAGAATTGTGGTAGATAAAATGTTTACATATCTGGGTGGAGATCGCGCTATTTGGGTGGTAGTAATGTTTAAAGCGTTACTGTCATTGCTATTGGTGTACAGCTCTATTGTTACGCTTGCGTATAAATACCAGGGGGGTAATACGTTTTATTATGTGGTGAAACATGGCACATTTGTGTTGTCTGGATTCGTTATAATTTACCTCGTTCATCGCATTAATTACCGATACTTTTCAAGAGTTGCTCAGTTCTTGGTTTGGTTGGTCATCCCGTTGCTTTTGCTCACTTTGGTAATGGGAAATAATATTAATAATGCGAGTCGGTGGTTAACTATACCCATCATTAATCAAAGTTTTCAAACCTCTGATTTAGCGAAGATTGCCCTGATTATGTATATCGCTCGATTTTTGGCATTGAAGAAGGATTCGCTAGATGACTTTAGCGGAACATTTTTACCTGTAATGGGAGTAGTGGTTTTAGTGGTCGGTTTAATTCTGCCCGCTAACTTGTCTACTGCGCTGGTGTTATTTATGTTGAGTATGATGCTCATGTTTATGGCAGGGGTAAGTATTAAAAATTTATTGTCGATTATCCCAGTGGGAGTAATTGGTTTGTTGTTAGTCGTAGCCGTGTATAAGGTAAGTCCGGATACATTTCCCCGTTTTAAAACATGGGAGGCCCGAATAGAACGTTTTGGATCAGATGAAGTAAATGCCAATGGCAATTATCAAGCAGATCAAGCAAAGATTGCAATTGCTACGGGTGGCGTTTTTGGAAAAGGACCGGGTAATAGTACCCAAAGAAATTTCTTGCCGAGTTCATTTTCCGATTTTATTTACGCCATTGTAATTGAAGAATACGGGTTTGTGGGCGGTACCGGAATGGTGTTTTTGTATTTGATACTGCTGTATCGATCTATAAAGATTGTCAAGAAAACCAAAGGCAGCTTTGCCGCTAATTTGGTGTTAGGACTAAGCTTCGGACTCGTCATCCAGGGTTTAATTAATATGATGGTAAATGTGAATCTGTTGCCGGTAACTGGGCAAACCTTGCCTCTGGTAAGTATGGGAGGAACATCTATGTGGTTTACATCCATTGCGGTGGGTATTATACTTAGCGTAAGTAGATCGGTAGAAGAAGACGAAGAAAAAATTGAAGAAGAAATTGTAGTACCAAAACATGGGAGGAAATTTGAAAAAGCTTAAAGTTTTGGTAAGTGGTGGAGGTACCGGGGGACATATATTCCCGGCTATTGCTATTGCAAATGCAATTAAAGAAATACGTCCAGATACCGAGTTTCTTTTTGTGGGAGCAGAAGGAAAAATGGAAATGGAAAAGGTACCCGCAGCTGGGTTTGATATAGAGGGTTTATGGATCAGTGGCTTTAACCGGAGTTGGAATGTCAGCAATTTAATGTTTCCATTTAAATTAATTTCCAGTATACTGCGGGCCGGTAAAATCGTAAAGAGGTTCCAGCCAGATGTAGCGATTGGAACCGGTGGTTTTGCAAGTGGTCCTACCTTAAGAGTTGCTTCTCAAAAAGGGGTTCCTTGCCTGATTCAAGAACAAAATTCTTTTCCCGGAGTCACAAACAGGATTCTTTCGGGGAAAGCCAAAAGAATTTGTGTAGCGTATGAAGGAATGGATAAATTCTTTCCTGCCGAAAAAGTAGTGCTTACCGGAAATCCTGTTCGGAAGGAAGTTGTGCAAATTGAAGGTAAAAGAGACGAAGCAATTCAATTCTTCGACTTAGATGCCAGTAAAAAAACACTCCTTATTGTCGGAGGAAGTTTAGGGGCACAATCGGTGAATTATGCCATTTTAGCCAATTTGCAAAGGTTGGTTGATTTAGGGATTCAGATTTTGTGGCAAACGGGTAAAACGAGTTATAAAGATATTAATACTGCGGCTCAGCCGTTTGAAAATAAAGGCGTTCATGTACTGGAATTCATTTTTAAAATGGATTTAGGATATGCCGCTGCAGATATGGTAATTTCTAGAGCAGGGGCTATTGCGGTTTCTGAACTAGAATTGGTTGGGAAACCAACTGTTTTGGTGCCGTTTCCTTATGCAGCGGAAGATCACCAAACTAAAAATGCCATGTCTTTAGTTGCTAAAGGAGCGGCTCTTTTAGTGAAAGATGCAGATGTAAATCCTGGTTTACTAAAAGCCGTAGAACAATTAGTGACCAAAGAAGCGGTAGGGAAATCCTTAACCGAAAACATTAAGAAAATGGGAATGCCAAATGCGGCAAACCAAATTGCAAAAGAAGTATTGCGTTTAATTAAATGATAAAACTAGAAAACATATCTACCGTGTATTTTCTCGGTGTGGGTGGTATTGGAATGAGTGCGTTGGCGCGTTATTTCAAACTACACGGATGTGCAGTTTCAGGTTATGATAAAATACCGTGAGTTTCTTTTTCTTTTTATCAAAAACCCAACACGGCCCTAACCGCAAAGCTAGAAAAGGAAGGGATTGCCATTCATTATGCTCCCAATGCGGAGTTGATTCCTAGACATACCGATTTGGTGGTGTACACTCCTGCCGTTTCTTCGGTGAACCCGGAATGGCTGTACATTCAAGAAAGTGAATTAAAAACGATGAAACGGGCAGCCGTTCTTGGCTTGATTAGTAATTCCGGGGTGTGTTTAGCGGTAGCTGGAACCCATGGAAAAACCACAACAAGTGCTATTTTAGCACATATATTTAAGTCGCATTTTGGGGAGGTAAACGCCTTTGTTGGTGGTATACTTAGCAATTATCAAACAAACTTCTTATTCGGTAAAACCACCAATTACTTTGTGGTAGAAGCGGATGAGTTTGATCGTTCATTTTTACATCTAGAACCCAATTTTGCAGTTTTAAATTCAGTAGATGCCGATCATCTGGATATTTATGGGGAAGCGGACGCTTTGATTGATAGCTTTCAAAATTTCGCCAAACAGATTAGACCCGGAGGGGCATTAATAATCAATGCTTCTATACCAGAAAAATTTGAAATTCCTGAGGTGAAAACGTACACTTTTGGAATAAATACAACCTCTGATTATCGGGCAGAAAACGTGACTATTATTGACGGTTGTTATCAATTTGAATACCATCACGTAAAAGGTGCCGGTCAAATAATGACATGGTCTTTGCCAGGTAAACACAATGTAGAAAATGCTGTTGCCGCTTCGGCTATGGCCACTTTATGTGGGATTTCAGATAATGAAATAGCGAAAGCAATTTCAAGCTTTGGTGGGGTTAAAAGAAGATTTGAAATCACTAAAAATCAAACCGGTTTCACCTACGTTGATGATTATGCACATCACCCAACCGAAATTGCATCGGTATTAGAATCTGCTAGAGAAATGTATCCGGGTAAGAAACTGTCGGTGATATTTCAGCCGCATTTGTATTCTCGTACCCGTGATTTTGAAGATGATTTTGCCCGTGTATTATCTGGGTTTGATCAAGTTCTTTTACTCGCGATCTACCCGGCTAGAGAATTACCCATTGAAGGAGTAACCTCAGAGAGGTTATTGTCGAAAATGACCCATTCCAATAAAGCTATCATTTCTAAAAAAGAGGTGATTGATTATTTGAAAAATAATGAAATAGAAATTTTATTTACCTTGGGAGCAGGAGATATTGATACCTTGGTTGCGCCCATTAAAGAACTCGTTGTAGGATGAAAAAGTTCAATAACATAGCGTTTGTTTCTTTTGCGGCCTTAGCATTGTTGGCTGTTTTAGGGATGGCTGAAAGCCAACGAATAGATTTAAAATTCAATGAATTAAAGGTGCAGATAGATGTAAGCTCTGGTAATTACTTTGTAGATGAACTGGATATTGAAAGTCAGGTTTTTGCGAAAGGATATCAAGCCGGAAAAGAACCTATTATGAACATAGATTTGCGTATGTTAGAGTCGCAGTTTGATGAAATGCCATCTGTAAAAAAAGCAGAGGTATATGTGACGTTAAACGGTAATTTACGGGTAGATATTAAACAACGTACTCCAATTGTACGTGTGTTTACAAGAACAAGTAGTTTTTATATGGATAAAGCAGGGTATGTCATGCCGTTATCCGATAAGTACACCGCAAAAGTTCCGGTAGTGAATGGCGCTTTGAATATTGACTATTCCGTAGTAGAAGGACAAAATTTTGCGGCTCCAAACGAGTTAATGAAAATTAATTATGAGTCGCGTAAATTGTACGAAGCCTTTTTATTGGCGAAAAAATTTAAAGAAGTGCCATTTTGGGATGCGCAGTTCAAACAGATATATTTTAAAGAAGACGGAGATATTGAGTTAATACCTGCCGTGGGTAATCACGTGATTTTAATTGATGGCGCTGAAAACCTAGATGAATCGTTAACCAAGTTAATGATTCTGTATAAGGAAGGTTTGAGTAAAACCGGCTGGAATAATTATAGAGTAATAAACCTCAAGTATAAAGATCAAATTGTGTGTATAAAACGATAACTATGGAACAGACAAGACATAAAGAAATCGTAGCAGGGCTAGATATTGGAACAACCAAAATTGTAGCTATCATCGGAACTATTAACGAACACGGCAAACTCGAAATTTTGGGTATGGCTAGAACAGAATCTCTGGGTGTGAGTAGAGGTGTGGTAACGCATATTACTCAAACCATTGACGCTATTCAAAAGGTGATGCGGGAAGCAGAAGAAATCTCTGGCTACGAAATAGGAAAAGTGAATGTAGGAATTGCGGGTCAACATATTCGCAGTATTCAACATAGCGGCAGTAGAATGCGTGAAAATATTGAAACCGAAATCACACAGCTAGATATTAACAAGCTTATCAAGGAAATGTATAAGTTAGTGATGCTTCCAGGTGAAAAAGTAATTGATGTATTGCCTCAAGATTTTACCGTAGATAATGAAAAAGGTATTCATGATCCAATTGGTATGGCTGGTGTTCGTTTAGAAGCCAATTTCCATATCATTACGGGTAATATTGCCGCAGCGCGTAACATTGTGAAATGTGTGGCTGGGGCTGACATGGAAGTGGAAAACCTAATATTAGAACCATTAGCGTCTGCAGATGCGGTTTTAAGTAAAGAAGAAAAAGAAGCGGGTGTTGTTTTAGTAGACATAGGTGGAGGTACTACCGATGTCGCTATCTTTAAAGAAGGGATCATTCGCCATACTGCGGTTATTCCATTTGGAGGTAACATCATCACCGAGGATATTAAGCATGGTTGCTCTATCATTAAGAGTCAGGCAGAGCAATTGAAAGTTAAATTTGGTAGTGCCTTGTCTGAGACCGCTTCCAGTAACGAAATTGTGTCTATTCCTGGTCTAAGAGGTCGCGAACCCAAAGAAATTTCTTTGGTGAATTTAGCCAGCATTATTCAGTCTAGGGTAGAAGAAATTATAGAACAAGTGTACTATGAAATCAGAAATTCAGGTTTAGAGAAACAATTAATTGCAGGTATTGTAGTAACGGGTGGGGGTTCTCAGTTGCGCAATATCACTCAGTTATTTGAGTTCTTAACGGGTATGGATACCAGAATTGGTTACCCAACAGAACATTTAGCTAACGGAGCTGAAGATATAACGAGTCCAATGTATTCTACAGGGGTGGGTCTAATCTTAAAGGGTTTTGAGCGCATATCTACCAATACAGATGAAACGGTATCTGCCGTGAAACAACCTATTGAACAAGTAGAGGGAATGGCTAAAAAATCAGGAATGATCAACTTTTTGGATATGATTAAGAAAAAATCGGATACATTTTTTGCAGATTCTGATTTAACAGACTAGTCTTAATAACGTGGGTAAGAAAAGTCAGAAGTGCACGATAAAATCAACCATTTTTGTATAAGGAGTACCCGTACTTTGAAAATATTAATAAATTAGAACACTATGGAATTTAACTTGCCAAAAGGAAAACCATCAATTATTAAAGTAATTGGCGTAGGTGGTGGAGGTAGCAATGCCGTCAACCACATGTTTTCACAAGGAATAAAAGGTGTGGATTTTTTGATCTGTAACACTGATCAGCAAGCTTTAGATATTAGCCCAGTTGGTGAAAAACTTCAATTAGGAGGAACGCTTACCGAAGGTATGGGTGCGGGTTCCATTCCGGATGTTGGTCGTAACGCAGCTATTGAGTCGGCTGATGATATTGTGAAAATATTTGATGAAGAAACCAGAATGGTGTTCATTACTGCCGGAATGGGTGGGGGTACCGGAACTGGTGCGGCTCCAATTATTGCTACAGCAGCGCGTGAATTAGGTATTCTGACGGTAGGGATTGTCACCTTGCCATTTATCTTTGAAGGACGAAAACGTAAGCAACAAGCAGAAAAAGGGATTGAAGAATTAAGAAATGCAGTGGATACCTTGTTAATCATTAACAATGATAAATTGCGTCAAATGTTTGGTAACCTTAAAATGAGTGAGGTTTTTGCGCAAGCAGATAACGTTTTAACGATTGCCGCTAAAGGAATTGCAGAAATCATTACCCGTACAGGGCATATCAACGTTGATTTTCAAGATGTGTCTACCGTAATGCGTAACAGTGGAGTTGCCGTAATGGGTGCTGCCGTGGCTACAGGGGATAACAGAGCGATTAAAGCGGTTGAAAACGCATTATCATCTCCGTTATTAAATGATAACGATATTAAAGGAGCTCGTTTTATTCTATTAAATATGGAATTTGGTGAAGAAGAAATCACCATGGACGAGATTGCAGATATTACCGATTATATTCAGGAAGAAGCAGGCGCAACCGCAGATATTATTTGGGGTTACGGTCAAAATGAAGAAATGACAGAAGGTCTTTCTGTTACGTTGATTGCCACTGGGTTTGATTTAGCGAGTACCTCTGTTAATGATGTAATGACAACCACTTCAGGTAAAAAAGTGCATTCGTTAGAAGATACTGAGCCAAAGGTTTTAACCAGCCCAATGGCTAGAAAAGAACCTGCCATTCCTCCAGTTCAAAAACAAACGATGCCAGATCCATTTGGGAAATCAGATGAGACTCAGGGTAAAATAGAATTCAAATTAGGTATGCCGAGTGAAGAAACTCCCGTGCCAAAGCAAGAGCCGTTAGAGCCTTTTATTAGACCGGTGAATCAAGCTCCAGTTCATCAAACGCCTTCACCAGCTCCACGAATGGAAGAGCCGAAGCCGTTTGCTCCAAAGCCTATGGCGCAATCTCCAGCACCAAAGCCTATTATTCCGGTGAATATTCCTGTTCCTGCTCCAATTCCAGTGGCTACGCAAGAGAGAGAAGCCGTAAATAGAGAGCCTCAGGTAACTGATGATGATCAACAGTCTAGAGTGAAGAATAGAATGGGTAGATTGAAAGAGTTGAGTCGTAGATTAAGAACTGCTTCTGGGTTAAGTGAATTAGAAGATGTTCCGGCATACCAAAGAAGAGCTGTTTCTTTAGAAGATGTTCCGCATTCTTCAGAGTCTCAAGTGTCTAGATATTCTTTAGATGGACCTCAAGAAGATGATTCTAAAAAAACAGGGATTAGTAATAACAACTCATTTCTACATGATAACGTAGACTAAATATAGTTTCTATTAAGACTAGAAAGCCCCGAGACACGCAAGTGCTCGGGGCTCTTTTATTTTTATTTTAAACTAATTCCACTGAATTTTTACCCCAAACCCGTGTTGCCATTCCATGGTGGTATAGGTTTCTAGTTCAGGTATGGATAACATGTTTATGCCCGTGCGCAATTCATAAAATAAATGTACGCGTTCCCAAAACTCATTTTTATTAGATACCCTAAAATCAATTCCTAATGGAATGTAAGCCGAGTAGGCCATATTTGTTTTGTTTTTGATGACTTCCGTCTCTCCTGAATACGGGTCGTAATAATAGGAGTTATAAGCAGATGGGTAAAACCCTCCGTTTTCGTTGTTTGCCGAACTAAAATAATAGTTTTCGTAATTTGAAATATTAGTTTGACTTGCTATGGATGCACCAACGGTAATTCCAAAACCAGCAAAGAAACTCCATCTCGCTTCTGGGTTGGTTCGGTAAATTAAAGAAGCGTCTAGTCTAATTTGTTGGGATGAATAATTCATATTGTAGCTAGAACTGGCAATTGAATCTATGGGTGTTTTTTCACCAGTATTGCCAGACGTAAGGGTGTCGTATGCAAAACGATCTTCTATATAAGCGCCAGTAGAAAGCGATTCGTTGTAGTAATACCCTAATCCAATTCTTAAAATTGGCTTTGGCTTATATCCAGAACCATCTTTTTTTCCAAATTTAAATCCGAGTAGAATCGATGCGCCTGCGGAGCCAGATATTGAATTGTAATTGTTTAAAGTGTATCCCGAAAGATCTGTTGGTAAAACGGTAGAATTGTGAGCGAGTTTTTTGAAGTCTTCAATGGTACTTATAGAGCCACTCCCCATACTGCCAAATGGCATTATGGTAAGACTGGTCGCTTTAATTTTCTTTACCTCCGTTTGTGCGGATAGGGCCATTGGTAGAAGTAGACAAATTGCGAAGAAGAACTTGGATTGCATAGTTTGTTTTCGTTTTTGTAGAAACGGTATTGTGTTTAATGTATTGTGATTTCTAAATAAATTATGGGTGCAATAGCAAATAATAAACGGTAAGTTACGTTTATCGCGAAGCGATAAAAATTATTTTCGTAATAAGCGATATAAGTCTTTACCGTTCGGGTAAAATGAAACAAACACTAATAGTCATAGTATTATTTTTTACTGTTCTCCAATCATGGGGGCAGTTAAAAAGTAATGCACATACTAAAAGTATTTCTACCCAAAGTGATACGGTGTATTTTGACTCCTTATCGGTAGATCCCAATTCTATGGTGATGTCAGGAATTGACAGTACCGCTTATGCGGTCAACTTTGCCGAAGGCTACCTGATTTGGTATGATAAGCCTGCTTTTGATAGTGTACAAATAAGCTACCGTACTTGGCCCATTAATATTACAATTCCTGTTTCCCATAAATCTACGCAAGTTTTCAGACCAGATGAAAAAGGAACAGTAAACCCATTTAAGTATAACGGTGATGCACCTCAAAACACCCAGTTTTCTACAGGGAAATTGGATAAGACGGGTAGTATTTCCAGAGGCGTTTTATTTGGGAATAACCAGAACTTGGGTATTAACTCAAACTTGAACCTGCAATTGTCCGGTGAGCTTTCCAATAATGTAAAAATAAAAGCGGTTATTTCTGATGATAATATTCCCGTACAACCCGATGGGAATACCCAGCTGTTGCAAGATTTTGATCAGGTGTATATTCAATTGTATAACGATAACTGGAAATTGGTAGCGGGAGATTTTAGAATCCGGAAACCTAAAAGTCACTTTATGGCTTTTGATAAGCGTTTACGTGGGGGTGGAGTAAAGGCTCGATTTACCTTGAGTCCAAAAATAGAAAACACTATTAGTGTAAATGCGGCCATTAGCCGGGGTAAGTTTGCTAGAAATATACTGACAGGTATAGAAGGTAATCAAGGGCCTTACCGCTTAAAAGGAGCCGAAAATGAGGCGTTTATTATTGTGCTTTCGGGAACAGAAGAAGTGTTTATTGATGGGGTGAAAATGATTCGCGGACAAGAAAATGATTATGTGATAGATTATAACTTGGCGGAAGTCACTTTTACCGCCAACCAACCGATGAACAAGGACAAGCGGATCGTGATTGAATTCCAGTACAGTGCCCAGGCATACAGTCGGTCTCTTTTTCAGCTATCGGATAATATTAAAACAGAAAAATTAAACTTGAATTTTAATATGTATTCTGAACAAGACAACAAAAATCAACCCTTACAACAAGACTTAACCGCGAGTAATATTGCTCTTTTAGATGCTATCGGAGATAACATTAATGCGGCTGTGGTTCCTTCGATGCGAGAAACTGAGTTTTCGGCAGATCGCGTGATGTATAAGTTACTTGTAGACTTAGTTTCGGGGGATTCTATATTTCAATATTCTACCTCCGAAGACTCTGCACAGTATTTAGTTACGTTTACAGATGTAGGCTTTGGAAAAGGTGATTACGTGGAAATTGCCAGTAATGCTAACGGTCGGGTGTTTGAATATGTAATGCCTATTGCAGGCGTAAAACAAGGAAACCACTTGCCTGTAATCGTATTAATTACACCGAAAAGAAAACAGATGTATACCATAGGGGGCGACTATACACTCAATCGGTCGACTAAACTAGTGTTTGAAGCAGTGCTAACCAGTAGTGATGTAAATACGTTCTCGAGTATTGGAAATCAAAATAATGTTGGGGGTGGTTTTAGGGTAGGGTTTGAAAACCGAAAGCAAATGAGTGGAGATACGGTGGCTCCTTGGTTTATGCAAACAAAGGTGACCTATGAAAACAGAACCGATAATTTTGAAGCGGTACAACGATACCGATCTGTAGAGTTTGATAGAAACTGGAATATTAGAGGACAAACCCTTACCGGAACTCAGCATGTACCATCGGCCGAAATTGGTTGGGTTAAGAAAGGTTTGGGTCAACTATCATATCAGTTCAAGTCCTTTGTAGCGGGCGATTCGTATAAAGGGATACGTCATCAGGTGGTGAGTGATTTGGATAATACAAAGTACACCGCAAAATTTACGGGCAGTTACTTAAGTTCTTCAGGTGGGTTAGGAAACTCTAACTTTAATAGACATAAAGCTCTAATTCAAAAAAAATACAAGAAAATAAATATCGGTTTTAGAGATGATTTCGAACATAATATCCTTAAAGAAGTAAATACCGATACTCTGAATACCAGCAGTTATCGGTTTTTTGAGTGGGAGGCTTTTATCAGTAATGGAGACAGTGCAAAGAACAAATTTAGAATTGGTTATATGAATCGGTTTAACGACAATGTATCAAATAATAACTTGGGGAGATCAACCAATGTTCAGGCAGTGAATGGCCAGTTGAAATTAATTTCTAATCCAAAAGCACAGTTGCAACTAACCTCCCAGTACCGGGTTTTAGAAGTGGTGAATTCAGAATTGTATACCGGTGATCCTGAACAAAACTTGACCAATAGAATTGATTATAGTTTACGCTTATTAAAGGGAGTGATCACGCTTTCCTCTTTTTATGAAATTGGCTCGGGTTTAATCGAAGAACAAGCGTTTATTTATGTGGAGGTTCCGCCCGGAACAGGGGTATACACTTGGGTAGATTTTAATGAAAACGGAATTGTAGAGCAAGATGAGTTTCAAGTGGCCGTTTTTCAAGATCAAGCCAATTACATACGGGTGTTGACACAAACCAATAACTTCGAAAAAGTGTATCGCACGCAGTTTAATCAATCGGTGTTTTTACGACCTGCTTCCGTATGGAAGAATAAGAAAGGAGTGCGTCAAGTAATCAGTAAATTCTCGAATCAATTTGCGTACAGAATTGACCGTAAAACGGATGATAACTCTTTAGAAAATTGGGTGGATCCATTTGCTACCGGAGTGGCAGATAGTAACATTCGAGTATTGAACTCTTCTTTACGTAACACGGTGTATTTAAATCGCGCGAACAGATTGTGGTCTTTAGATTACACCTACCAAGAACTCAATGCAAAGCTCTTGCAAACAAATGGATTGCTAGGGTCAACGGATGCGTTTAACCAATTGAATTTTAGATACAATATGAGTCGCGTGTATCAAATTAATTTAGAAGGAAAAATGGGTGAAAAAGTGTCTGCCTCGCAGTTCTCATCGCAACGAAATTACTTTATCACGTATTCAAGCGTTAAGCCTACTCTTACTTATTTACAAGGTTCTGGAGTGAAAATAAAAATGTTTTTTGAGCAAACCGATAAACGGAATACAGCTGAACTAGGTAATGAAACTAATTTGAGTAAAAAGTACGGTACCGAAGTGAATGTGCGTAAAGTAGGAAAAGGTTCGGTAACAGTTTCGGCTAGCTACTTAGAAAATAAGTTTGTAGGCGATGTGAACTCCGCAGTTTCTTATCAAATGTTAGATGGGTTACAACCCGGAAAAAATGGATTGTGGGAAGTGAGTTACCAGCGAACTATTGCGAAGTACTTGCAGCTAAACCTTCGCTATAACGGTCGTGTAAGTGAAGAAAATCCTGTCATTCATACGGGTAGCGTTCAGGTAAGAGCTTTCTTTTAACGTATTATCGATCTATTGAAACTAATTCAGCAACCAAATATATTTTAGAGTTTGGAACAAAAAAATACTGGTTTTGGTGAGATGAATTTGTTGAAATAGCGTGTACTTTCCGAAGGCCCGTTTTAGTGACCTTGAAAAATACATATTCCAACTCCTGAAGGAGCTCTTCCATTTTTTCTTCGTTAAAGCCTTTCAATACCTCACACAGAATAATGGGATTGAATTTGTGAATACTTTTTTTTCCCCCTTTTAAAATGAAATACTCGGTCGTTTCGGTATCCATTTTAATGATGTCTATTTTTTCTAAGTTCTGGGTGTCTAAATATTCATCTAGAGTGAGAGTAGAAACGATGGTTTTAAAGCGTTCATCTTCATCATAGTCTACTAATCCGTTATCGCCTGCTAGTTGGTATTTGTAATCCGGGAAAACAGGATTCTTTTTATAGAAAAAAGTAGCGCTTCCTTTGGAGTCGGATAAAGCCACTTTTTCGGACTGGATATTAGTAAATTTATTGAGTTGCACATTGTCAGTCAATGCGTCATACGCATCTGGAAACGGCTCAAAAGCAATGATTTTTATAGTGGGGTTTAATCCGGATGCTACTAATGAGTAGTACCCTACGTTGGCACCAATATCTAAAAAAACTTCTGCGTTTTTGATTAATGGAACAAAAAGTTTAATAGTATCGTATTCCCACCCTTTAACGCCTTCCCAAAATAATAGGCGACTTAGATGACTGGTGTAATGGGCTTGCATTTTTAGGCGTACCTCTGCAGAAATAGAAATATGGAATAAGCCTATTATTGGAATTTTCAGTTTTTTGGGTAATATAGAAGAGAAAGGTTTGAATAACCGAGTGCCTATTTTATTTAGTGTGGGATGAAAAATAATGGAGTATAAAACACGTGACATAATTATTTAAGTTATTGGTTGCGATAGTACAAAAAATTAAATTTTCACTTTACAGCGTTCATTTTGTAATAAAGAAATAAGGCCTTCTTTAGAAATGTTGGTTTTGTTTTTTGCCATTTCATTGTTCCTGTATTTTTTCAAATCCTTCCGAAACATAGCTTCCCCAAATCGAATGACATCGGTATAGTTTTCTAAAACTAATTCAGGCACTTCTGCGGGTTTACCATCATCTCCTTTAGCGACCATAGTGAAGTAGGAAGTGTTAGTGTGCTTCATGGTTTGCGTTTTAACATTCTCGGTGGTCACCTTTATTCCGACCACGATAGAAGTTCTACCTACATAATTTACCCGAGCCATCATACACACTAAATCTCCTACTTCTACGGGTTCTATAAAATCAACACCATCTACAGAAACTGTGACACAGTAATTTCCAGCGTGCTTGGTGCTGCAAGCGTAAGCCACCTTATCCATTAAACCTAACAGAATTCCTCCATGAATTTTACCTCCAAAATTGGCGTATGCAGGAATCATTAACTCAGTGATTACAGTATCCGATTGTTTTGGTGTTCTTAGCGTCATAGCTTGATGTTTCGGGTAAAGGTAAAGGAATTGAACTAAGCCAACAATCTATAACTCCGAATACTCAAAACTAGGTGTTCCTTTTTTTAAGGTGAATTTTATCAACCGACAAAAAGGGTGATTACATAGTTTAATGTTTTTTTTAAGTACCGAAACTTTTACAACTCAGAATATTCAAAGCTTATCGTTCCTTTTTCGCCTTGCTGACTGTAAAAATCTAGAAAATGTAGTTTATACATTTTATCGTTTTGAGTTCTGAAAACGTAGTTTTTACTAGGGTCAGTAATGTAATATCCTTGGTCAAAATCGTATCGTTTCCAGTTATAGCCAATGTTATCAATGCGTTGATTGGCTATTGGACTTAAAATATCGCTACTTGAAATGGCTTCAAAAGGCTTGTCAAAAACTTGTGTGCTGTAGGTCTTGCTTGGATTGAATAAAACACCGGTGACTAAATACGGTACAATAGGAGTCATATCATAAAAAACAAAGGTGTATTGAGAAAACAGTAAATCCCAATCTTGTGTAGGAGGCGCAATTTGCACTTGATTTCCAGTACCTATTAAACTAAAATAACTAAAGAAATAACTACTGTCTTTGTTGATATTGGCAGTTGTCCATGTGTCTTCATTTATTGCGGCATGACGAAAATAGAAGGTGTTCGCATCTACGCTATCTATTAAAAATTTAGATGTTCCCAGTGGTTTTCCGAGTTCATCTTTACCTCGGTCTAGAATGTAAATTTGCGACTGATCCTGCCAATTTCCAATAGCGGTACTGTCTAAGTTTCCGGAAAACTCATCCCATTTCCAAATAGCTCCAATGGTGTCTTTAACTTGGGTAATGTCGGTTTTTCCTGTAGGAGAGATATAAGCATTGTTGGCGGAGTTTATAGTGAGCCTCCATCCCGGTGCGTTATTTTCAAAAGCTAAATCCCATGCGGTTTTATTGTTTCGAGAAACTTCTACCCCCTCTGCAATATTATACCATACTTGGTCTGGGTAATAGTTTCCAAGCCGAACTTCTTGCGTTTCTACTTCTCCGGGTGCATGTTTAGCTACCGGTATTTCATCTTTTTCACAAGAAGCAAAAAAGACAACAAAAACAACCAAAAATGAGAACAATTTTTTCATACCCTTAGCTTAATAGTTGATACGTAATGTAACTTAATAAATAGGCTAATCCAGTCATGTAAATAAGCTGAATTATCGGAATTATCCAGCTATTGGTTTCTCTTTTTACAATAGCTAATGTACTCATACATTGCATAGCCAAAACATAAAATATAAGTAACGAGAAGGCTGTTGCTGATGTGTAAACAGGTAAGCCGGTGTCTGGGTAACGTTCTTGGCGCATTTTCTCCATTACCGATTCGGCATCACCATCACTACCTACACTATATATGGTGGCCATGGTACTTATAAATACTTCTCTGGCCGCAAAAGAGGTGATAAGTGCAATTCCTATTTTCCAATCAAAACCTAAGGGTCTAATCACAGGTTCAATTCGTTTTCCTAGAATGCCGGCATATGAACCTTCAATTTTTTTAGACGCCACAATATTATTTAATTCTGCAGCAGAGATTTGATTTTCGGTATAGGATGCTCGGGTTTGTGTTTCAATTTTTTTAAGAGAGTTTCCTGGGCCAAAAGAGGCGAGCACCCATAAAACCATGGATATAATTAAAATTATTTTTCCTGCATTGGTAATAAAAACGCCCACTTTTTGAAATACAGTAATTCCAATGTTTTTCCAGTACGGCATTTTATAAGTAGGGAGTTCCATCATTAAAAATGAATGCTCCTTCGATTTAAGAATATGTTTCATCACCCAAGCGGATCCCAATGCAGCCAATACACCAAGCGTATATAAACCCATCATTACTAATCCCTGAAAACTAAGAAACCCACCAACCGTTTTGTCAGGAACGGCAAAAGCTACTAATACTGCAAATACTGGAATCCGAGCGGAGCAACTAATAAAGGGAGTGACAAAAATAGTGATTAGCCTTTCTTTCCAGTTACTGATTGTTCGCGTAGCCATAATTGCAGGAACCGCACAAGCGGCACCCGAAATAAGGGAAACAATACTCCGTCCATTTAGTCCGAATTTACGCATTAAATTATCCGATAGAAATACGGCACGTGCCATATACCCCACTTCTTCCAGTAAGGAAACGAGAATAAATAAAATAGTTATTTGAGGAATGAAAATGATAATTCCACCAATTCCAGCCAAAATTCCATCGGTAATAAAATCGGCAATAAGTCCTTTAGGTAGGGCGCTTTTTGTAGTGTTAATCACCCAAGACATACCGGTATCAATTAGATCCATGGGGTAGTTAGCCCACGCAAAAATGGCTTGAAAAATGACAAAAAGAGTGGTGATAAAAATCAAGCTGCCCCAAAACGGATGTGTTAAAATTTTATCGGCTTTAGCGGTAATGGTTTCAGCATCCATAGCGGTAGTTTCTACCATAGATTCCATAATAGGATGCAATTGATCATAGCGGGCCATAATCTCATCAAATTGCAAACCAACGCTATTAAAGTGCAATTTAGCTACCAACTGATCCAATGAAGTTTTTTGTACATCTGTAATATAATCCAGATTTTGGTAATTGTGAGCGGTAAGTAATGCCCGGTAATTATTAGTAATACCGAACATCTGTTTCACTTCTCGCTCTACTTCGAAAGCAAAAGATTCAACAATTAAAAAGGGTTCGCAATTAACGCCTTCCATTTGTAAAATTACCGGTCCAATATCTTTGGTGCCGTTTCCATTACGGCCGTTCACCTTAACAACTGGGATTCCTAATTTACTCGCTAATAGGGCTTCATCACAGGCTTTCCCTTCGCTACTCGCTACGTCTACCATGTTTAATAGAAGTACAATGGGTACTCCAAAATCCATGATTTGAGTTAATAGAACTAAATGACGTTCTAAGTTATTGGTATCGGCAACATAAAGAACTAAATCAGGGTAAGAGGATCCTTTCTCATCCAACAGCGTATCTAAAACAATACGCTCATCCGAAGAGTTTGGGTACAAACTATAGGTTCCAGGTAAATCAGTAATGACGGCTTTTTGGCCATCGGGCAATTGGTAAGAACCCGACTTTTTATCTACGGTTACTCCAGGGAAATTACCAACGGTTTGATTTAATCCTGTTAATCGGTTAAAAACAGAAGTCTTCCCAGCATTGGGGTTTCCAATTAACGCAATTTTCAGTATTTCTTCTTTGCTTCCCATCTTAATATTTCAAAATAATATGAGAAGCTTCTTCTGCACGAAAAGCAAATGCGTGACCGTTTACATGAAAATAAAGGGTTTTTTTACCCGGTCCTTTCCTAATTAAACGAATAGCAGACTTAGGCCGGCATCCAATCTCTAAAAACTGAGAGGATATCTCTGGATTAGAGAATTCTGAAATAACACTGGATTCTCCTGGTTTTAAATCAGTTGCCCTGCGTTTATGTGTGTCGGTAGCACTCACGATATCAAATTAAAATTGAAAGCCAAGTTTAAGGAAATAAACGCGACCTGGAGCTATAGGTCGTGTGCCATTTGAACTCCCATGAGAACCTCCGTTTGCCGAAGTAGTTATGTTGGTAACATCTAAAATGTTTTTTACGCCAGCACCAATAATTAAATGATCATTCCAAATTTTCTTGTTAGCCGTCAGATCTAAAAGTCCGTAACTTCCAATAAAGTCTTGTTTAAGTTGGTTATTGGCATCCATAATAATATTGGGTTGTTTTCCTGAGTATTTGAAAAACATCGAAATATCCATTTTTGTTTTTTGAAATGCGTACGATAAGGAAGAGGTAACCTGCGGAGAGTAGGCTATAGGTAAAGGATCTGCTTCATCAATGGTGGTTTGATTGCCCGTATACGAAAATCCAAAACTGGCTTTAATCTGATTAATGCGGTATTCTACTTCGGTGTTAAAGCCTAAGGAAATGGCTTCATCTAAATTGGCGTATTCATATTGAGTAGCACTTGATTGCGCTAACGTAATTTTATTAGAGATGTGGTTGTAGAAAACACCCAGTTTGAATTTAAATGAACGACCACTTTTAAAACGGGTGTAGTTATAATTCATTGAGGTATGTAAAGCCGTTTCTGCATTTAGGTTTGGGTTTCCGGTAATGTCATGATTAATATCTACAAAATCCATATACAGTTCTTTTACCGATGGAGCTCTAAAGCCTCGAGCTATCGAACCCCGCAAAGACATAGTAGGTTTGAGTTGGTATTTTGCGTATAATGACGGTACAATAGGCGCTCCGTATTGGGTGTTGTAACTCGCTCTTAATCCCGGTTTTACCGTCCATTTTAAGGTGGGAGTCCATTCTACACTAATAAAGCCAGCATAATCACCAATGCTTTGTTCGTTATTTAATATTCTTTGCCCTTTTATTTTTTCTACATTTAAGTCTGTTCCAATTTGATATCTCCAAAACTCACTTTTGGTAGCTCCCATAAAAGTAGCACGAAGCATTTTTAAATCGGTGAAGTTGGTGTCGTTTGAACCTGGTGTTTCGTTTGGAACGGAAGATACTTCTGTTAAATCTGTGAGATAAGAAAGACGCTGTCTTTGATAGATGTTATAAGCCGTAATGACTTGAAGTGTATGTAAAGAATCGGTTTTAATATCAAGGGTAATACTGTGGTCTAATCTTTGGGTAATGTATTTATCGTCAAATGCAACTTCTTTGTAAGGCCCTCTGGGAGCACCTCTATTTATGATGGTTTCATCAAACCCATTTACATTAAAAAGAAGGGTTCCCTTTTTTAAAATTCGTCCGTATTTAATGCCCGCCAAATGCTGGGTTCTAGGTTTCCATAGTTTAACTCTAGACGAATCGGCTACCACCGCAGGGTTGCTCCATGTAGGGTCTTCAACACTCCAGCCATCAAAGTAATTTCGGGTAAAAGTGGCCCCTCCGTAATTTTTTCCATTACTTAACCCAATACGAGCATCTACGTTATGGGTGCCAATATTTTCGGTGTAGTATTTACCGTTTCCTGAAACAGGTTCTTGGCTTCCTTTTTTTGTAATTAAATTGATTGTTCCTGCTAATGCGTTACTGCCATAAGAAACAGACAACGGACCTTCAACTACTTCAATTCTTTCAATGTCGTTCAAGTTGATTTGACTCAAGTCAATATTTCCGTTGAGTCTTCCTACCATTGGAACTCCGTCTACTAAAATTTTTACGTTTTCGCCAGATAACCCTTGAATACTTATGCTACTGCCTAGTATTCCATCTTGTGAAATATTCATATTCAACTCTCGAGCCAGAACTTGGTCGAGTGAAACTGCATTTAAAGCATCTATTTTATCTCGGGTAATAAGGGTGATTTTGTGGAGGGCTTTTTCTGGAGAGGATTCTGAAAATTGTCCGGTAATGACTACCTGTTTTAAGGCTTCCGTACTCTCTTTCATTTTCACTTTAACAGTAGCGCCTATTTTAATAGTATCGGTATGGGTGCTAAACCCTACATAGGTAATTTGCAGGGCGACTAATGCACCATAATTTTGTGGTAAAGGCAAAATAGCCACTCCTTTTAGGTTGGTTAAGACGCTTTCTTTTTTACCGGTTTGAATATTCGAAAAGTGAATATGTGCGTAGGGCAGTGGTTTACTATATGTAATGTCATACACGACTACCTTGGTGTCTTGAGCGAACAGACCAAAGCTGATCAATAACATTCCAATGCAAAGAATGAAGTGTGTAAATATGTGAGTATGATTTTTCAAAATAGAAAAAGAGCACCTCCAGTAAAACTAGAGGTGCTTTTCTGTTTATTGTACAATTAATTGTTTAACAATAGCGTTGGCATCGTTACCAATTCTAACTAAATACATTCCTTTGTTCCAATTTGAAACGGGGATATCAATAGTTGTTCTGTTTAAAACGTTTATGTCTTTTGTATACATTACTGATCCAGTAAGAGAGTACACAATTACGTTCAAGTCATTTTGAGAAACTTCACTTTCAATAGCAAGTGTCACGTTACTTGAAGCTGGGTTTGGATATACCGAAACTGTATTAAGCGCTAAAGGACTTTTCTCTACACTTAACACACCTACTTGCTTTTTGTTAAATACTGTTTTTCCGGTGGCAGAACCTTCAAAATCTGAAAAAGTAAGTTGCCATACCATTTCATTGGTATCTGCAACAAAATAGGTTAAGCTATCTACAATATCATAGGCAAATGTACCCATGTTAAATCTTTTCCAGTCAGAACCAATGGTTCCGATGTTCGAGGCATAATTTTGTCCGAACCAGTCTGCAGTATTCACATCCGTGTCTCTTATTTCTGCTGTAGTTCTTCCACCCGCAGCTAATACACCCGTTACTTTGTAAAACCCACCTTGCGGTTGTAATTGTTGGTATTTAGTAAACACGATATCCCAAGAGTCTTTAATCGGTTCTAAATCCATTAGTGTATTATTGGTTAAACCATAATACACATGCTTTTTAGTGTTATACATGGTTTTGTCAAATGAACCCTGGATTTGGTTCGATCCATCTAAATTAGCATAACTAAAAGTGAATGTTCCGGATACCGCCATCACGTCCATTTTCAATTTTCTGTACGTGCCATCTGTCAATTTAATGATGTATAAACGATTTCCTTCTACCACGTGTGTCGTAGAATTGTAAATTCCCCAACCGTAGTCTGGGTGCGATAAACCTGGTCCGGCAAAAGCAGTTACTTGCCATGAGGTATCGCTATTGTATCTAGGAACCCAGTTTTGCATTCCATTGGTGTCAATATTGTTCCATGCTGAAGTGTCTCCATTTGGATACAAATATAATTCTACGCCAAAACCATCGTTAATACGAATGTCGGTATCAAAGCCACCTGTTCCAAAGGCTAAATCCCAAGAAGTGTTGTCCGATGATTTTACTTCGCCATTAGCAAAACTGTAATATACTTGATTGGTGTATCCTGGTCCGTATGAAATGGAATCCATTTGCGAAAAACCCAATACAGGTAGAACGATGGCTAGAATAATTGGTACTATTTTTTTCATGTTTTTATATTTAGTAATTGATGTTTTTTTTTGAGACGCAAAGATGCTATAGCTAGCTTCAGTTTGGTGTCATATTAAAGTCATATCGACTATCTACTTATCGTGACTTTTGTCATGTTTTAATAGGGTTTGGGAGATTTCAGTTGTACGGAATTGTTCCGAATAAATGATATTTTTTTTATCTTCAATCCATGAAGAATTTCTCATCTAAAACAACCCCCTGTTAGTTGCACCGTGAAATGATGTCGATGTTTTTTAAGAGGGTATTATGAAGGGAGTTATTCGTTTTGTGAATTAGATTCTTTAATTCTATTAATTCTTCCAGATTAATCATAAAGTTGAAATTCCCATTAAATAATGGAATGACTATTTTTCTACGAAATGGGGAGCTTTGATTTGCTAGCTCCCAAGAACTACCGTCTAACTTTTCTACATGTTCATAAAAGTCATTTAATTGTTGCTTGGTGAAATTTAGACTGATGTTTTTAAATTCTAGGTGTAACAATTTGCAACCATTACAGAAGAATAAAATTCCGTTTTCTGTTTTGTTAATTAAGTGTGTTGACATAAGTGAATATTTATTTTGAATTAAAATACGCTGGCATTACGGTGCAAGAGTAGATATGTTTAGAGGTAGTGAACCTACCTAAAAGTGGTGAAAAATTTATTTTACCTATAAATAGGTAGGAACGGGTTTGTCTGAAATTTGAAGAGGAATCAAATCGATTTGCTCATATGAATTATTATTTTTGCTACATAAAATAATTGTTTTGAAAGTATACCATGGCGTTGAGAACTTTGTGGCACCAGAATTTCCAGTAATTACGACCGGAACATTTGATGGAGTGCATGAGGGGCATATGAAAATTCTTTCTCGTATTAAAGCTTTAGCTAAAAAGCATAATGGAGAAACAGTGGTGGTGTCTTTTGATCCGCATCCTAGATCGGTGATTCATCCCCATCTTGAAATAAAACTAATTCACACTATTGAAGAAAAAATAGAGCGTTTAGAAGAGGCGGGTATTGATCATTTTGTGATTATTCCTTTTACGCTAGCTTTTTCGAGAACGACTTCTTTTGAGTTTGTTAGAGATATCTTGGTGAATACATTGAATGCGAAACTATTAGTGATTGGATACGATCATCAGTTTGGAAGGAATAGAGAAGGTTCGGTGAAGGAGTTAGAAGAATATGCGATGACTTACGGCTTTCAAATTGAACAGATTCAGGCCGAAACTTTTGAGGATATTAATATTAGTAGTACCAAGATTAGAAAGGCTTTAAACGAAGGTAACTTTGAAATTGCCAATCAATTTTTGGGATATGCCTTTATGCTTACTGGAACAGTGATTCATGGCAATAAACTCGGTAATTCTATTGGGTTTCCAACGGCAAATATCCATATAGAGAGTAGCTTTAAATTGATTCCTGCAAGTG
The DNA here is from genome assembly GCA_047610145.1 of Salibacteraceae bacterium. Classification (GTDB taxonomy): domain Bacteria; phylum Bacteroidota; class Bacteroidia; order Flavobacteriales_G; family Salibacteraceae; genus CAJXZP01. The sequence continues at coordinate 50,524 of JBLFZF010000004.1, forward strand.
GGGTATATGTTGTTCATATATTAGTGGGTAACCGCACCTATGGAGGGATGTTAAACATAGGTTCTAAGCCTACAGTGAACCTTACCACGGAGAAGAGTATAGAGGTTAATATTTTTGATTTTGAAGCGGATGTGTACGGGAAAACAATTCAAGTATACTTTCAGCATCGGATTAGAAATGAACAGAAATTTGACTCTCTGGATGAATTGAAAAAACAATTGGCGCGCGATAAAGAAACCTCTATAAAATTATTAGCCAAATGATAGGGAAGTGCATTTTAGGTTTGTTTTTATTGATGACTTTTCAGTTGTTGGCTCAAAAAGATAGTACGTTCACTAATTTGCGTGTAGCTGTTAATGCTGGAGCTGGGGTTAAGATACTAATTCTTAAGAGACAAAAACTGACAGAAATTCCTGCGGTCATATTTTCGTTCAAAAACATGACGGAATTGGATTTGAGAGGTAATAAGATTACTCAAATACCTAGTGAAATAAGTTCGCTAGGGCAATTAACCCGGTTGGATGTAGGGAGAAATAAGATAGATACTATCGCTCCAGAAATTGGAGACTTAGCCAATCTAGAGTATTTAAACTTAGAAAAAAATGGATTTCAAGTCTTGCCTAACACTATTGGAAAACTAGGTAAGCTCAACTACTTAAATGTAGATTACACGAATGTAAAAGAGGTGCCTTTAGAAATTAAAAAGTGTAAAAATTTACGTTTTTTTAATGGTCGTCATTCGTATATAGAGGTAGATACCGCTAAAAAAATTAAAGAGTGTTTACCTGCCGATTGTATCACGCTATTTCCAGTCACCTGTAATTGTAATTCTTAAGTTATGAAAGTCTCTATTGATATTAGTATGTACCCGTTAAAACCAGAGTATAAACCTTCTATTAAAGCATTTATTGAAGGTTTGAAGGCTTACTCTGAAGTCACAACCGAAGAAAATAATATGAGTACGCAAGTTTTTGGTGAGTATAGAGCAGTCATGAAAATAGTACAAGATGAAATTGAAAAGGCATCTGGCGATGAGCCTAAAGTAGTTTTTGTAATGAAGTTAATTCCTTTTGATTTGAGTTAACGAATGACGCTCATCGTAATGCCAATTTCTGTCAAAGGCCATTCTCTGCCGTCTACTTTTACTTTGTTTAATGCGCGTGCTACCTCCATCCCTTTGATGACTTCGCCTATTACAGTGTGCTGTTGGTCTAAATAAGGTAAGCCGCCAATAGTGGCATACAGCTCTTTTTGTTGGTCTGAATAATCGGTGTCAAATTCTCGTTCATGCGCGCGAATTTCTACCGGGGTATAAGTTCTGCCAAGCGAAATGTAAAATTCAAATGGAGAAGATCTTTTGGTGGGGTTTTTATCATATCTCCGAGCCATAGCCACAGAGCCATATGTATGAATATTCACCGTGTTAAATTCGGATGGAATAGTGTACCCGCCAATCTCAGCACGTTTTTCTTGACAATCCCATTCATCAGAATTTCCGGCTTGATCCACAAAATTGGAGGAGACCCTGTAAAACTGTGTCAAATCAAAATACCCTTGCTTGGTGAGGTATATCATATCTGCCCGGTGTAAAGGGGTATTGGTGTAGAGTTTAATATCAATATCACCAAATTTACATGTGAGGCGTATCACGGTTTCTTTATTGTTCTCTCCATATTTCGTGAGAAATGAAACCACATTTTGATTCGTTATTTTAGGGTAAGACTTCTTTTTGGCTGTCTTTTTTTTCTTTTTTGTGGCGGTCAGTGCTGTTTTTGTTTCTCTGTTTACCGATGTAGATGGTTCGTTATCGGCTTCTTTTTCAGAAACAGAATCGCGACAAGAAAGTATGCTCAAAACCAATACGCCAATGAATAAGAATCTCATTATTTAGGAAGTAATGTGAATGTCATGCGGTGATGAGGTGTGGCCCCAAACTTAGCAATAGCTGCTCGATGCGCTTTGGTTGGATAGCCCTTGCTTTTGTTCCATCCATACCTAGGAAACTGCGTATGCAATTCAAGCATAATGTCATCTCTGTATGTTTTGGCGAGTATGGATGCTGCGGCAATGCTCAAAAATCGACCATCCCCTTTAATCATGCACGTAAATGGAATGTCTAATTCTGATTTAAAACGATTACCGTCAATCAATAAATGTTCGGGCGTGATTTTTAGTTGCTGCACCGCTTGCGTCATGGCTAGAAATGAGGCGTTAAGAATGTTTATTTCGTCAATCTTGGTGTGCGATACAATTCCAACCGCCCAAGCCAAAGCTTCTTTTTCAATCAGTGGGCGTAACGCATAGCGCTTCTTTTCGGAGAGTTGCTTAGAGTCATTGAGCAGATCGTTTTTAAAGTCTGCCGGTAAAATAACAGCTGCGGCAACTACAGGTCCAGATAAACATCCTCTACCTGCTTCATCACACCCCGCTTCAATGACTCCTTTTTGATAAAACGGACTAAGACTCATGCATAAACGTTTCTATAGAGGCCCAAAGCTTATCGGCTGTTTGGTCCCAGCTAAATTTTTGGCGTTGTATTTTGCCTGCTTCAATGAGTTGCGCGACTAATTCTTTATTAAATGCTACTTTTTCCATTCCTTCTTGTATGGATTGGAAATCAAACGGACTCACATATATTCCTGCTTTTCCAGCTACCTCAGGCATAGAGGTGACGTTGGAGGTAATTACCGGAACATCGCAATTCATGGCTTCTACAATAGGTATTCCAAACCCTTCAAAAAAGGAAACATATACAAGTGCCAAAGAAGATGCCAAGGCGCGACTTAAATGATTTTGCTCCAGTCGTCCAGAAAAAATAACTTGATCTTGGTAATCCATTTCTTCAAACGCTTTTTGAATAGCGCGAGTCCACCATCTTTTCTCTCCAACAATTAATAATTTAATATCCGTTTTGTTGGCTTTTTTAAAGGCATCAAACGCTTTGAAAAGTTGCGCTAGATTTTTACGCGGTTGAATAGATCCAATAAAAATAAAATATTCACTTCCTTCGGTAAATTCTGCACGTGTCGCTATTTTCACCTCTGCTGAAACAGGAGCGTAAACATCGCTTACTCCATTGTATACGACATCAATTTTTTCGGGCTCAATTTCGTAATGACGAATAATATCTTCTTTACTGAACTGAGAAACGGTGGCTATACGTCTTGCTTTTTCTGCAAATTTAGGAAAGAAAAAGCGATAGTATTTACGGGCAAACCATGGCAAATGGCGCGGATAATACTCGAAATTTATATCGTGAATGACTGCCAGTTGCGGTTTCTCTGAGTTAATACTAAGGTACCCATCTGGCGACAAGAATAAATCTACTTTGTGTCGCCTTAGAATAGGCGGAACTAACCACTCAAACCAGATGTAATACAAAATAGGATGACGTGCTTGTAATGGCACCTTAATAGGTGTTACGTTATCACCAAAAATAAATTCTTCGCTATGATCTCTATCAAATAAAAACAAAAACTCATGCTCTGGATGAGCCTGAGTGATACGTTTTAATGTTTCGTAGGTAAACCATCCAATACCTTCCAGTTTTCCTGGCAATAATAATCGTGTGTTTACAGCTATTTTCAATCTAATTTCCTTTGTTGTTCAGGGGGCGAATGTACGATTTTTGAGTTTCTTTATAAACTATTGGATATCATATCCGCAATAGGTGTGTATTTTTGACGTTGATTCATTCCAAGTGCAGAAAAAATTCATTACTAATTTAGGGTTTCTATTGTTGCTTAATCTGTTGATTAAGCCCTTCTGGGTGCTGGGTATTGGGGTTGGGATTCAAAACTCGGTGGGGCCAGAGCAGTATGGTATCTATTTTACGATGCTTAATTTCTCGTACTTGTTTCACATCTTTTTGGATTTCGGAATAAATAATTTTCAAAATAGAAACATATCACAAAACCCGAAGGCCGCAGGTCAACTTCTGTCTTCCTTGTCTGTCGTGAAATTTGGGTTTGGTCTCGTTTTTATGTTTCTCGTAATGACCTTAGGTAAATATATAATGGAGTATCCACCAAAATATATTTACCTACTCTTAGTGGTTGGCTTAAACCAAGTACTGCTATCTATAGTCTTGTTTTTACGCGCCAACTTGGCAGGACTCCAGTTTTTTAAAGTAGATAGTATAATTTCTGTATTGGATCGGTTATTAATGATCGCCATTTGTGGAACCCTGCTTTGGGGTAATGTAACGAACATTCCCTTCCAAATAGAATGGTTTGCTTATGCGCAAGGAGCCGCCTATGCAGCTACCATTTTTGTGGCATTGATAATTTTACTGTTTGAGGTAAAAGTGAAACTAGAAAAGCCACAACTGAAAATTGTTCCATCTCTAATTCGTAAAAGTCTTCCGTTTGCCGTACTCACTTTAATCATGACTATTTATTATAGAATAGATGTAATAATGATTGAGGGTATGATGCCAAACGGAGTGAAAGAAGCGGGGGTGTATGCGCAGGGGTATAGGTTGCCTGAAATGGCGAGTATGTTTGCCTTGCTTTTTGCGACTTTATTATTGCCTTTGTTTTCAAATATGTTGGCCAAAAAAGAGAGCGTCATTGAATTAATGTCTTTGTCATTCCGTCTTTTAATTACGCCTGCTATAATTGGAGCTATTGCCATATATTTTTATGGAATGGATTTTATTCGCATTTTTTACTCCGTAGAATTTGAGAAATCTTCGGATGTTCAAACGGTGTTAATGTTTACTTTTATTCCATTGGCGTCTACCTATATATTCGGAACACTTTTGACGGCAAATGGAGATATGAAAACCTTGAATTGGATATCTGTATTGGGTTTGTTGGTAAACGTAGGACTGAATTACGTGCTTATTCCGGATATTGGAATCAAAGGAGCGGCAATAGCTACCTTAGTGACGCAAATTGTGGTGGTATTACTTCAACTCATTTATATTGGCTGGCAATTCAAAACCGCTCCAAGATGGCAGTTAATAGCTAGTTTGGTAGTTTTTAGTACGGGATTATATTTTTTAGGCTTTTTTATGCTCGGTATCGGAATAGATCATAAGGTTCAATTTATTCTTCTATGTGGTATAGGTGTGCTTTGGGCTGTGATAACTGGAATGGTAAATATCAAGGCGATTTATCGCATATTAAAACTAGGAGACTAGAATTTCGGACTAAATTTATTCGAAAAAAATTAAAATTCTTTTCTCCAACCCTTAAATCACATTAACTTTGCGTTAAAATCAATGTACTAGTACAATGGATAAATTTTCTTATGTTGGGAATGGTGATGTAGGCGCTGTAAATGCAGTCTACGAACAGTTCCAGGCCAACCCCGACAGTGTAGATGCTTCTTGGAAAGAGTTTTTTCAAGGGTTCGAATTTGCTCTTGAGCAATACGATGAAGGAGCAAGCGCACAAAGCGTGGAGAAAGAGTTTAAAGTTTTTCAACTTATTGAAGGGTACAGAACTCGAGGCCACCTATTTACCAAAACAAACCCAGTTAGAGCACGTAGACCTTACACAGATACTATATCTGCCGAATATTATGGGTTTACAGCTCAAGATATGGATACGGTGTTTCATGCGGGTAATAAATTGGGCTTAGGAGCGGTTAAATTAAAAGAAATCGTTTCTTTTCTAGAAGATACTTATTGCCGTTCCATCGGTGTGGAATACGTATACAACCGTAAGCCAGAGCAGTTAGAGTGGATTATCGAAAGAATTGAAAAAAATAGAAATACCCCCTCTTATAATTCAGAGCAAAAAATTCGAATGTTCACTAAGCTAAGTGAGGCAGTAGAATTTGAGGCTTTTGTTCACAAAAAGTTTGTGGGTCAAAAACGTTTCTCTTTAGAGGGTGGCGAATCCCTTATTCCAGCTATTTATGCATTGGTAGAAAGAGGTTCGGAATTAGGCGTAAAAGAAATGGTGATCGGAATGGCTCACCGTGGACGTTTAAATATTTTAGCTAATATTTTTAAAAAGCCAGCCGAAAGTATCTTTACGGAGTTTGAAGGCAAAGGGTATGACTCGGAAGAATTTGACGGGGATGTGAAATACCACTTAGGGTCAACGCACTCTATTACGACAAACAAAGGCGCAAATATGCACCTGACTTTGGCGCCAAATCCTTCGCATTTAGAAGCAGTTGGACCGGTAGTAGAAGGGATTACCCGTGCAAAAATTGATAATATTTTAGCTTCTGAACAAGAAGCTTTACCTGTGATTATTCATGGGGATGCATCTGTGTCAGGACAAGGTGTAGTATACGAAGTGGTTCAAATGGCTCAATTAAGTGGCTATAAAACCGGTGGTACTATTCATATTGTTGTAAATAACCAAATTGGGTTTACTACAAATTACATTGACGGTCGTTCGAGTACCTATAGTACAGATATTGGTAAAGTAACGCTTTGTCCAGTTTTCCATGTAAATGGAGATGATGTAGAAGCGGTAGTTCACGTCATGGAAATTGCGATGGAATTCCGTCAACGTTACAAAAAGGATGTGTTTATTGACTTGTTAGGGTACCGTAAATACGGACATAACGAAGGCGATGAACCTCGTTTTACGCAACCATTACTATATAAAGCGATTGCTACGCATTTAAATCCGAAAGAGCTGTATGCGCAAACGCTTCTGGCAGAAGGTGTAATTACTCCGGAGAAAATTGCGGAAATTAAAGCCGTTTCGGAAACGTATTTTAACGCTGGTTTTGAAAAGGCAAAGAACGCAGAACATGCGCAGATTACCGATTTTATGCAAGAGTATTGGGAAAATTACCCAGTAGGATCGAAGGCCGCTTTATTAGAAAAGGTAGATACAACTATTCCTGAAAAAGAATTGGTTAGGTTAGCGACTCAAATTTGTACGTTGCCATCCGATAAAAAGATTTTTAGAAAAATTCAAAAGTTATTTCAATCCAGAATGAAAATGGTGGAAGATGACAAATTGGATTGGGCTATGGGTGAGCTATTGGCCTACGCCTCTTTATTGGCTAGCGATAAACAACATAATGTTCGTTTAAGTGGTCAAGATGTAGAGCGTGGTACTTTCTCACACAGACATTCCGTAGTAACGGAAGAAGATTCAGAAAACAAATACATTCCATTAAATAATATTCAGAAAAAGCAAGGGGAGTTTACGGTGTATAACTCATTCTTATCTGAATATGCAGTTTTAGGTTTTGATTATGGGTATGCCATGGCATCTCCAAATACCTTGACTTTATGGGAAGCCCAGTTTGGTGATTTTGCCAACGGAGCACAAATTATTTTTGACCAGTTTTTAAGTGCAGCGGAAGACAAATGGAAAACCATGAATGGATTGGTTATTCTATTACCTCACGGTTACGAAGGTCAAGGAGCAGAGCACTCAAGTGGTAGAATGGAACGTTTCTTACAATTAACGGCCGAAGGAAACTTTGCGGTAGCGAACGTAACCTCACCAGCCAATTACTTTCACTTGTTAAGACGTCAAATGGTACGCGAATTCCGTAAGCCTTTAGTCGTGTTTACACCGAAGTCTTTATTAAGACACCCTTTATGTGTGTCTCCAAAAGAAGATTTTGTAACCGGTGGTTTCCAAGATGTAATTGCCGATACGATTAACCCGAAAAAGGTGAAGCGTGTGGTATTTGTGAATGGTAAATTGTATTACGAACTTTTACAAAAACGTCAAGAGTTAGGTCGTGAAGATGTAGCTTTGGTTAGAATTGAGCAGTTATACCCGCTTAATTTCAAGAAAATAGATGCCATTCTTGAGGGTTACAAAGGTGCCGAGTTAGTTTGGGCACAAGAAGAACCAGAAAATATGGGGGCATGGAGTTTCATCTTAAGAAAGATGTATACCTACCAGCCTAGAGTTATTGCACGTAAGCCTAGTGGAAGTCCTGCATCAGGATCTTCGCAAGTAGCGGCAGAAAGACAGAAAAGAATTATTGACCAAGTATTCGAAAAGATATGAGTTTGGAAATGAAAATCCCAAGTCCGGGAGAATCAATCACTGAAGTAGAAATCGCCCAATGGTTGGTTGAAACAGGAGATTATGTAGAAACGGACCAGATTATTGCCGAAATTGATTCGGATAAAGCAACTTTAGAATTACCAGCTGAGGCTTCGGGTATTATTACTTTGAAAGCAGAAGATGGAGATGCAGTTTTGGTAGGACAAGTAGTTTGTACTATTGATACTGATGCAGAGAAGCCAGCCGATTTTGTGTCTGCTAGTGCGGCTGCACCTGTGCAAGCAGAAGCAGCTCCAGTTGCAGCACCAAAAGCGGCAGCGTCTGCTCCAGCTATTGATGTGAAAGCAACACCGTTGGCTAAAGAGGTTATGAAGCAAAATGAAGTGAACCCAGGTAAAGTGAATGCTTCTGGAAGTAACGGGAAAATTGTGCGTGGAGATGTTGATGTGTACCTCACAGGTGGCGTTGATTCATCTACTATTTATTCTCCAACAGGTGAGCGTAACGAAGAGCGTAAGAAAATGAGTATGCTTCGTAGAAAAATTGCGAAGCGTCTGGTAGCAGTGAAAAGTGAAACGGCTATGCTAACTACTTTTAACGAAGTAGACATGAAGCCTATCATGGATTTACGTAAAAAATACAAGAAAGCTTTTGGTGATCATCACGGAGTAGGTCTTGGATTTATGTCATTCTTTACCAAAGCATGTGCAGAAGCATTACGATTATACCCTAACGTTAACTCTATGATTGACGGAGACGATTTGATCTCTTACGATTATGCAGATATCGCAATTGCGGTTTCCGCTCCAAAAGGATTGATGGTACCGGTAATTAGAAATGCAGAAGCAATGAGCTTGGCGGAGATTGAAGCCGAAGTAAAACGTTTAGCATTAAAAGCACGTGACGGTAAATTGACGGTAGACGAAATGACGGGTGGTACATTTACAATTACCAATGGTGGTGTATTTGGATCGATGTTAAGTACGCCAATTATTAACCCTCCACAAAGTGCTATTCTTGGAATGCACAATATTGTAGAGCGTCCAGTAGCCATAGATG
>JBLFZF010000005.1:0-56497 GCA_047610145.1 Salibacteraceae bacterium
GACGGAATACGGAAGTCGGGAGCACGAAGAAATTTCAAAAAAGTGAGCTTCAGACTTCCGCCTTCCGACTTCTCACTTAATTTTGCAAGCAAAATTACACCATGAACTATTTAGGCATCATTCCAGCTCGTTACGGATCTACTCGTTTAGAAGGCAAACCTTTGGCAGATATTGAGGGAAAGACCATGATTCAACACGTATACGAACAAGCTTCAAAAGCTATTACTGATGTGTATGTAGCTACCGATGATAGCCGAATTAAAGCAGCTGTTTTGGCATTTGGTGGTAAAGTAGTCATGACTTCAAGTGATCATTCTACGGGAACTAACCGTTGTCTAGAAGCTTTCGAAAAAGTAAATGCTACTTCTGCAAAGAAATTTGATGTCGTTATTAATGTTCAGGGAGATGAACCTTTGCTCGTACCGGAACAATTAGGTGAGTTAATGGCTGCCTTTAGTGATTCACGTACGGAAATGGCGACTTTAATCACACCTGTTATCCGTATGGATGATTTATTTAACGAAAGTGAAGTATTTGTGGTTTTCAATAAAGACCAATTTGCCCTCTACTTTAGTAGAGAAGTGATTCCACATATTCATGGAATGCACAAAACCAAATGGCTGGATAACAATACGTATCACAAGCATTTAGGGTTGTACGGCTACACAGCCGAAGCTTTAAAAACTTTTGCGGAATTGCCCCAAACCAATTTAGAACTTACCGAAAGTTTAGAGCAAAACCGATGGATTGAAAACGGAGGTAATATCAAGTTAGCGGTAACGCAATACGATAGTATTCCGGTAGATACCATTGATGACTTAGAACGTGTACGAAAGATTGTACGTGAACGAAATGCGGAATAAATAAATCTAATATCAATTTTCTTAAAAAATCTTAATCTATTTCAAAAAACGGTCTACATTTGCGGCCATTATTCGGGGTGCCGTTAAGGCTGAGATTACACCCGTTCCCATTCATGGGGATATACCTGATCCAGGTAATGCTGGCGTAGGTAAATGTTTTTCATCTCATATTTCCGAATACGTATATTTTTTTTATAAATCATTCTAAATTATTAGAAATGCGTATTTCATTTATCAAATTTTTACCGTTATTATTCGCGGTACTATTCCAAACTGTTGCATGGGCACAAACCTCCATGTATTCTATATCAGGTAATATATCTGATATCAATTCCAATCCGCTAGCCGGAGCCACTATTAAAATCAAAGACTCCTACACTGGAGCAATCACCAATGCCAATGGTGAATTCACTTTAAAAAGTGTGGATGAAGGCCAAATAACATTGGAAATCACCTACATCGGTTTTCAAACATTACTCCATCCTCTAAACCTTACTGCAAATGTTACAGGTCTTAATCTAAACCTAAAAGACGGGGTAGTTATGGCGAAAGATTTTGTGGTATTGGCTAACAAAGCCAATGAGCGAACCCCAATGGCGGTTCAAAATTTTGACAGTACATATTTAGCCGAAAATAACCTAGGCCAAGATTTACCTATCATCTTAGAGATGGCTACCTCAGTCGTTTCTACTAGTGATGCGGGTAACGGAGTTGGTTATACAGGCATGAGAATTAGAGGGAGTGATGCTACTCGTGTAAACGTGACTATTAACGGAGTTCCGTTAAACGATCCGGAATCTCAAGGAACTTATTTTGTTAATATGCCTGATTTTGCCTCTTCTGTGAATGACATTCAGATTCAACGAGGAATTGGAACTTCAACCAACGGAGCAGGTGCTTTTGGAGGTTCAGTAAACATTAATACTACCGATTTGCAAAAAGAAGCCTACGGTAAATACTCTCTAGGCATGGGTTCTTTTGGAACCTTAAAAAACTCGTTCTCTTTTGGTACCGGATTAACTAAAACTGGGTTTGCATTTGATGGCCGTTTATCCATGATTGAAAGTGATGGATATATAGACCGAGCAACATCGGATTTAAAATCATATTCTGCAAAAGCAGGATATTACGGCAAAAAATTCTCTGCCAAGTTCATCACTTTTGGAGGAAACCAAACGACCTACCAAGCTTGGAATGGCGTGCCATTTGACTCCCTCAATAATGAAAGTAAAAGAACATACAACAAGTATGACTACAAAGACCAAGTGGATGCCTATTCACAAACTCATTATCAATTACATTTAAATTATACGATTAACACCAATTGGAAAGCGACTGTTTCTGGTTTTCGTGTTATTGGAAAAGGGTATTTTGAAGAGTACAAAGGTTCTGAGTATAATGGGGGCAGTCCGCAGGAATTTGCAGATTATGGCTTAGAGAACGTCATTATTGGTGGAGACACGATTACGGAAACCAATTTAATTAGACGAAGATGGTTAGATAACACCTTTACAGGTGGTATATTTAATCTCAATTATTCTAAGAACGACCTAGATGTAATTGTTGGAGGAGGGTATAACGAATACTCTGGAAAACACTTTGGTGAAATTGTATGGTCTGAATATGCTTCAAACTCACAAAAAGACCAACATTATTACGATAATATCGGTACAAAAACCGACATGAACGTATATGCAAAAGCATTTTACGCTATCACTAATAAACTACAAGTTTACGGAGATATTCAATACCGTAGCATTGACTATACCGTATCGGGAGTAGATAATGACCAACGTACTTTATTGGTAGATGAGAACTTGCAATTTATCAATCCTAAAGCAGGTATTACTTATGATTTCAATAATGAATCAAGAGTATATGGTTCATTTGCTATGGCCAGTCATGAGCCCAGCAGAGGAGATTATATTGATGCAAAGCCAGGAGTTATTCCTAAACCAGAAAGTATGACTGATATTGAATTAGGCTACAAATATGGAAACAACAAACTAAGCGCTAGCGCCAATGGATATTACATGGTGTATCAAGATCAGTTAGTATTAACTGGAGCTATTAATGATGTAGGTGATGCCGTTAGAGAGAATGTAGAAAACAGCTATCGTGCAGGTGTTGAACTAGAGGTAGGCTACCGATTCACCAAGAATTTAACATGGAGTGTAAACGGAACATTTAGCCAAAACAAAATAGACAACTACACCAACTTTAGAGATAACTGGGATGCCCCGTATGAGCAGGCTCAAACCGCTTTAAAAAATACAGACATCGCTTTTTCACCCAGTGTAATTGCCGGAAGTATTTTATCTTATAAAATGCCATTGCTCACCAAAACAGATCAACTTGGTATTGCTATCATTTCAAAATATGTAGGAGATCAGTATTTTGATAACACGCAAAATGAAGGCCGTAAACTAGATGCTTATTTCACGAATGATATTAGATTAACCTATGTCGTTTCTAACTTCGGAATAAATAAACTAAGCTTTAACTTCACCGCAAAAAATGTGTTGAATACGTTATATGCAAATAAGGCGTGGGCGTACACATTTAAATCTGAAGGTTTTGATCCATCTGCTAATGATATTTATGTAAACAATTCTGATCAAGCGGGAATTTATCAAATGGTAGGATACTTTCCACAGGCAGGTACAAATTTCATGATGGGACTTACTTTAGATTTTTAATCAAAAAACCACTTTTTTAAAGCCACAATTTCCAGTAGAAATTGTGGCTTTTTTATTACCCAACTTCACCTAAATTAGTGCTAAATTATTCAATCATGAAAAGCAACGCTAAAATAATAACCGATTTCTATACCGCATTTCAAAATGAGGATGCCGAAGGTATGGTTCAATGGTATTCTGATGCTATCACTTTTGAAGACCCTGCTTTTGGCTCGTTAAGTGGTATTGCCGCTAAAAACATGTGGCGCATGCTTTGTGACAATTCTAAGGACCTAAAGGTCACCTTTCATGTTTTGGCAGAAACTGGAAATACAGTTACCGCTCATTGGGAAGCCATTTATACTTTTTCCAAAACAGGAAGAATTGTACATAATAAAGTAGCTGCTACTTTCACCCTAGAAGACGGACTGATAATAGACCATAGAGATCACTTTAATTTATGGACATGGAGCCAACAAGCGCTAGGAACAGCGGGTTGGTTAGTAGGCTGGAGCAGTTCCTTTAGGCAAAAACTACAGAAACAGACTCAAAAACTACTATCAGAATACACATCAAAACATTGATTTACCGTATTTTGTTGGGTAATTAACAACTTAATCAAATTGTTAATAACGATGTTAACAACGTTATCAGAACTGTTGAAAACTCAAGGCCCACTGCCAATAAGTTTGTAGGAACAACAAATTAATTGGTCATATAACTATCTTAGTTAATGTTTGGAATTTTATTCAAGAAAAAAATCACAGAAGCGAAATTAGTAGACTATTTCGTTTTCTCGACTGTCAAGATGGTAGACGATGCTTTTCCTGACGTGGTAGAAATTATTTGTAGTGATCCAGAGTTCAAATACAAACCTACTCTTGATTCTACTAACAGTGATCCATTTCTCTGGGTGATTATCACGGGTAATTTAAAATTCATTCCTAAGTACTTTAACGATTATCAAGACATCCGTTTAATGGATGATGCCAATCGTAAGTTTGCTCGGATTTTAGATTTACCTGTAGATGTATTTAAGACGGAAGTTAAAAAATACAACCAGCTTTTTTCCAGACTGAATCACCCTTCAAAAAACACTATTTACGCCATGTCGAAAGCGACTTTTCATAAATATGAACTAAGTCAATTTCAAGATGAGTATTTCCGAAAGATGGAAACTCCTAACCCCGTATTCTTAAAAAGAATGAATGAATTGATGGAAGAGTTTATTTTTGACTGGGAACAATTTGTAGATGATTACAAAATCATTGAGAGCTAGGTAGCAGATAACCTAGCAGAAAAAAAAGAAATCAATCATTGCTTTCTTACCTCTCACTTCAAAAAAACTCTTTATATCAATCTGTGCCTTTGCATTGGCCACCGTAATAATATTCTGCGCATTTTCAAATTGATCAATCGCTTGAAAAGCCAACATTTTTTTTCCGTAAATATCTTTACCTATTTTTTTAGGATTGTCACATACCCAATTAAAAGGTATTTCTTGAAGCAACAACTCTTTGGCAATACGCTTGCCTTTACCTCCAGCTCCCCACACTACTAATGGCTTAGAATAGTCTTTGTGCAACTTTAAAAAGTAGTTTAACTTTAAATCTACAAATGTGTTGTCGGCATAATTTGGATCTATTCTAGAGGCTCTTGTTGAATAATCTCTCCAATGATGTAAAACCTTATCACTGGGAATACATTTTAACCCACCTTCAAAGAATCGAAATACCAAATCATAATCTTCTGGGTATGTATTAGAAGTAAATCCTCCACATTTTTCAAAGTCAGATTGGTAAACCATCCAACAGGGAGAAGCAATTACGCATTCTTTATATATATCCGAAAAGTTCTTACCCGTTTGAATTAAATGGTTTAACCAGTTTTCATACTTCTTAAAACCCTCACCAATTTGGCCCTCACAAAAATATTTCACTTGACCTAAAGCCACATGCCCTTGGCCATTAGTATTTAAGTCCAACACCATTTGCTCTAATTTATCGGTACTCATAATATCATCTGAGTCCATACGGGTAATGAACTGTCCCGAGCATTGAGAATATCCGGTTTGGAGCGCATCAATAATTCCTTTTCCAGTATTAGAAAAGAGCTTAATTCGTTGATCTAATTTCGCATATTCTTTTACCACCTCTTCGCTAGCGTCAGAGGAGTGGTCATTTACAATACATAACTCCCACTTTGAATTTGATTGCGCTAAAATGGAGTCTAGCATTTCTGGCAAGTACTTTTCCGTATTACGAAACGGACAGATAATACTGACCAAAGTAGATTTCATGACGTTTTATTTCAAAAATTCAAAATGTTCTTCCGCCATTTGTAAAATATCATCACCAATAGCCAAAGATGCAGTTGCTGCTGGTGAAGGTGCGTTTAAAACATGAATAGCGTGTTCGTTGGTTATAATTCTAAAATCATCTTTGGTATCTCCATCTTGGCGCAATAAAAGCGCTCTGACACCTGATCCACCCGGACGAATGTCATCCATCGTTAATGAAGGAATAATACGTTGTAAGGTTTTTAAAAACAACCTCTTAGAAAAAGCTCTTCTTTGCTCATCTAAACCGAATTTCATGTTTTTGAAAAACAATCGCCATGTACCCACATAAGAAAGGGCCTCAAAAGTATCCTTCCAACTAAAATCGGTACGTTTATATCCTTCTCTTTTAAACGTAAATACGGCAGTAGGTCCACATTCAATATCTCCGTTAGTCATTCTAGTAAAATGAACCCCTAAAAATGGAAAGTCTGGGTCTGGTACTGGATAAATTAAGTTTTTCACTTTATGCTTGGCTTGTTCCGTCAGGACGTAGTAATCACCTCTAAATCCAACAACACGTTCTTTCAAATCAATACCATCTTTACGTGCCATTCTATCTGCTTGCAAACCTGCACAAAAAATAAATTTACGCGTTTTATATTCCCCTTTATCGGTAATTAAAATACTGAACTCTTTTCCTTTAATAAAGTCTAATGCTTTTTCACCTAATAGTATTGTACTCTCCGGATTTATTTGTTGGACTAATTCTCCCATTTTAATGGTAGCGCCAACATAATCAATAATACCTGTTTGTGGCACCCAAACTCCACCAATAGAAAAAACTTCGGGCTCAATTTCATTTACCTGTTCGGATGTTAATAGTTTCAACCCGTCTAATCCATTGATCCGACCGGTTTCCATTATTTTCTCCATGTAAGGAATTTCGCTCTCTTTAGTTGCCACCACCACCTTACCGCATACATCATGGTCAATACCATGTTCTTTAGCGAAGGCTACAATTTCTTCTCGACCTTTCATGCAATTAATCGCCTTCTTAGACCCAGGAGTATAGTATAAACCAGAATGAATCACACCCGAGTTGTGCCCTGTTTGATGTGCAGACATCCTATCTTCTTTTTCAACTAAAAGAATTTTTAAATGCGGATGTTTCTTTTGAATTTTATAAGCCGAAGCGGCCCCAACAATCCCACCACCAATAATGGTAATATCATACTGTTTCATACTTGAAAAAATTGAAGTGCAAAAATACATATTCGTACTTAAAACACTGCCAGTTAAATGATCTTACTCCTCTTTGAAATTGTATTTCACACGAGTCATTACGATTACTGAAGCAATAAAGAATACTGCTAGAAAAAGAGCTGAATTATGCATATCACCAGAAAGCTCTTCGATAAAACCAAAGAAGAAAGTACCAATGACAATTGCTATTTTTTCGGTCACATCATAAAAACTAAAAAACGTAGTATGTTCTCCTATTGTAGGAAGCATTTTAGAATACGTAGACCTAGCTAATGACTGAACTCCACCCATAACTACACCAACTAATCCTCCCATTGCATAAAACTTATACTCTACCAAAGGGTCATCTGCTTGCAAACTCCAAGCTATTACAGAAATACCAGACCATATAACTAAGGTGATAATTATAGCTTTAATATTCCCTATTTTACCCGATAAACGAGAAAAAATTTGAGACCCAGCAATAGCTAAAAATTGAATAATTAAAATAGTCGTAATCATTTGAGTTGTACCCATGCCTAAAACCTTTGTGCCAAAAGGAGTCGCTAAAAGAATAATGGTTTGTACTCCCGTACTTAATAAAAAGAATCCTAATAAAAACGTTTTGATCCCTACCATGTCTTGGAACTTATCCCATGTCTTTCTCAATTGTTTGTATCCATCCCAAATATGATGGGCTTTTATTTTTACCCGTGACCCAGATTCCGGTAAACCACGAAAGGTGACTTGAGCAAAACCCGCCCACCAAATAGCCACAATAACAAAACTTATTCGAGTTGCCATTCCTGAATCGGAAATTCCAAAAACTTCATAAAACTGGATAAACACCATCATTAGAATCATCAGAATAGAACTGCCTAAATACCCCAAGGCAAAACCTTTTCCAGAAACTCGGTCTTGTTCCTTTTTTGGTGCTATTTCGGGTAAAAATGCATTGTAAAAAACCTGACTTCCCCAAAACCCAACGCTGGCGACTATCGTTCCTAAAATACCAATCCACAAAGTATCTAGTCCATCAAAGAAAAACAGAAACGCCACCGCAGTTGCTCCCATGTAGCAGAACTGTTTTAGAAACTCTTTTTTTCTAGAGGATAAATCTGCAATTCCGGATAACACAGGAGATAAAAGGACAACTAAAAAGAACGAAAATGACAACGCATAAGAATACAGAACAGTATTGGTTATTTCCCATCCGAAAAAGTTCAGTTGGTCGGTGGTTTCGTTGGCTGTTACAGAAGCATAGTAAATAGGGAATATTGCCGTAGAAATAACGAGTGAATACACCGAGTTAGCCCAGTCATAAAACATCCAAGCCCTTACCGCGGTAGAATCTTTCTTTTTTGTTTCTTGCATCTTACGAAGCTATTTAAAAAAATATGTTAAACAAAAAAAGCGGCTCGAAAGCCGCTTTTTGAAAAAATAAATTTTCAATGAATTACAACACTTTAAATGATACTCTTCTATTTTTTGCTAGAGACTCTAATGTACCACTATTATCAGCTGGATCATCACTCTTCATTCCTTTATGAGATAATCTCTCCGCAGCAATTCCGTTTTTAATTAAATAATCATAAATTCCTTTTGCTCTTTCTTCGGATAAATCGTTAAGATTATCTTTTTGTTCTACTTTGTCCATATGCCCAATAACCTGGACCTTAACCGCTGAACTTTCCTTTAATAAATCAATCATTTCTCTCACTACCGAACCTGAATTAGGAGTCACCATATTTTTATTAAAATAAATCTCTTTATGGCTAATTTTAGCAGCTATATCCAAGTCCATACCATCACTGGTACTAGAGCTATAAACTACTTTCATTTGGTTTCCACCTGCATCATTAGAATTACAGGCACATACATCCACCTCTTCCAAATTAATAACTTTCACATCATCCACATAGTAATATGCTTCTTCCACTTGTAACTGAGGAAATTCTTTCAACTTTTTCAATTTTAAAAAATCTTGTTTAGCAGTCATATCGGCAGTAGCCACAAAATTACCAATCGTAATATAACGTTCAGATCCCGTTGCCGTATACACACCACAAACGGTTTGCCAAGTATGTCTATCATCAAACACCTTATTAGCTGCCTGCTGTATCTGAGGTTTTAAAGAATAAGCCTCTAAATCTTTTTCTTTTGGTTTTTTCATATTGATATTCATTCCAATACTATTAGACCCATACTTTGATGTTTTCGAAAGCACTATATTGTAATTGATGCAATATTTTTTACCCGCGATCAAAGCTTTCGTTAGTTTTACTTGTAAATAGGTACGAGGTAACTTGTCACGGTAGCTAAACGCTCTAAACCCTGCATAATTCATACCTTCATCTACGGCCATATATCCACGATCATTTGCGGGAATGCCATATCCTTTTTTATTTCCCGAAGAATATATGTCTGCTTGATTTTCTATACTTGGAGAAATCCAAGGCGTGGCTAAAGATATATCTCCCTCTCCTGTTTTAACTTTTTTTTCGGTAGCTTCAAAACTTCCATTAGGAACCAGATTATTTTGACCAAAACTTAATGTAGACAACATTACTGCTGCGCACATCCCACCTATTTTCACAATTTTCATACTCTTATTTTTTATTAGAATAATACAGGCTATCCCCTCCTGTTTTTTTTTGATATTTCCGTAATTGAATTACAAAAGGTTTGCCACATATGGCTACGTTCTATAATTGATTGCAATGTAGCAAATGCTTTACATCTACCAAATAGAATTTTTAACTATTTAAAAGCCATTTATTTCGTTATTTAATTCTGTTTAATGTCG
Source organism: Salibacteraceae bacterium (assembly GCA_047610145.1). Lineage (GTDB taxonomy): Bacteria > Bacteroidota > Bacteroidia > Flavobacteriales_G > Salibacteraceae > CAJXZP01. The sequence goes on from JBLFZF010000005.1 coordinate 9,871, forward strand.
CATTTAACCAGTTTTTCAAATGTCCAAATGCCACTTCTTGCACCTCATCTTTAGATAAGAAAACATCGTGAGTTGCTTTAGGAATTTCAATAATAGTGACAATTTTACCTAGCCTACCCGCATATTTTTTTATGTGCTTTATATTAAGAACCACATCTGATTCGAATATTTCAGGATCTTTGCTTTTCTTAAAGGATGTTTTATCACTATGAAAAACTAAAATTGGACAATCAATGTTCGATTTATTTTGAATTGTATTTTGTGCTTCATGCACCGCTCTAAACCAGCCGAAATACATTCTAAACCCAGTTACTGGCTTGAATTTCACACTAAAATCCCAACGACCCCAATGATCCTTATGTAAACTTTGCGTATAAATCCCACTTCCACCAAGTGGAGCTATCCATTCTGGAAAAACATGACCAATCTTGGCAATCCGAGGCATTAAACTTAGTTGCCAATCCGGAATATTAAACTCTAAAAATGGGCTATTCAAAAACAAACCGTTAATTTCAGATTTTCTATTCCCGAAATTAGCATACATAGCGGCTACCAAACCCCCAGTAGAATGTCCATTTATTAAAAGAATATTATGCTTATCTCTTGACTTAATTAGATGAATTGCCTCACCAATTTCTTCATAGTATTCGTCAATTTTACGAATATGATTTGGTCTTTGGTTTGGTAAAATAGACCTGCCATACTTTCTTAACTCTAAAGCGTAAAAGTCAAACCCATTTTGAGAATACCATTTTGCTAGATGCTCTTGAAAAAAATAGTCTGTATACCCATGAATATACATCACTGCTTTATTGGTCTCTTTTTCGGCTTTTAGCTTAATGAGAACTGCAATGTTATCGCCTTTAGAATCTGGCTTTAGTTTTATTATTTCTTCGTCAAAATGTAACACTATACAAGATTACAAAAAGAACATCATTAATTGAACTTAAAATGCGATAACCACCAAACAAAAAGAGCCCAATAGCATTGGCTATAGGGCTCTTTATATGTGTCCATTTATTAAAATTCTATTAGCTTTCTTTTAGATGGTGTGAATCGTGTTAAAACAATTCCATCTACCGCAGCTTCGTACTCTTCCATAGTTGGAGTTCTACCAAGTACCGTTGAAAGCACTACCACTGGTGTAGAAGAAAGTAAGGATTCCCCTTTTTTCTCCTTAGAATCTTTAACAACCCTTCCTTGAAATAAACGAGTAGATGTAGCAATTACGGTATCACCGGGCTCTGCTTTTTCTTGGTTCCCCATACATAGATTACAACCAGGACGTTCTAAATATAAAATGTTTTCATATTTCTTACGTGCATCTCCTTTGGGTGCATCATCATTAAATTCAAAACCAGAATATTTACGCAATACATCCCAATCTCCTTCTGCTTTTAGTTCATCCACAATGTTATACGTAGGAGGGGCTACTATAAGAGGAGCTTTAAATTCTACCTTCCCTTTTTGCGCTTCAATGTTCTTTAACATTTGAGCTAAAATTTTCATATCTCCTTTATGAACCATGCAAGAACCGATGAAACCCAAATCTACTTTTTTGTTGCCACCATAGTATGATAGTGGTCTAATTGTATCGTGGGTATACCGTTTAGAAACGTCATCATTATTTACATCTGGATCAGCAATCATTGGTTCCGCAATTTCATCTAAATCAACAACCACCTCCGCAAAATAATCTGCGTTAGCATCGGGTTTTAAAGCTGGTTTATCTCCGGACTTGATCTCCGAAATTCTAGCATTTGCTCGATCTACTAATCCTTGAAGAACTTGCTTTTTGTTATCCATTCCCTTATTAATCATGATTTGGATACGATCTCTAGCAATTTCTAATGACTCAATTAAAGTGTCATCTTCTGAAATACAAATAGAAGCTTTCGCTTTCATTTCGGCCGTCCAATCGGTAAAGGTAAAAGCTTGATCCGCAGTAAGTGTTCCGAGGTGCACCTCGATAATTCTTCCTTGGAATACATTTTCACCACCGAACTGCTTTAACATTTGCTGCTGTGTGGCATGAACTACATCACGGAAGTCCATGTAACTTTTCATATCTCCTTTGAATGTTACCTTAACTGACTGTGGAATTGGCATGGAAGCCTCTCCTGTGGCCAATGCAAGAGCAACAGTACCGGAGTCAGCACCAAAAGCAACACCTTTCGACATTCTTGTATGAGAATCCCCTCCAATGGTAATATCCCAATCACTCACCGTAATATCATTTAGAACTTTATGAATTACATCGGTCATCGCAGGATATGCCCCTTGTGGGTCACGAGCCGTAATCAAACCAAAGTCGTTCATAAACTTCATTAGCTTAGGAATGTTCGCTTTTGACTTGTCATCCCAAACTGAAGCTGTGTGACATCCTGATTGATAACCTGCATCCACTATAGGTGAAATTACTGTAGCAGCCATCATTTCTAACTCTTGAGAAGTCATCAAACCGGTTGTATCTTGAGATCCCACAATGTTCACTTCAACACGAACATCCGAACCCGCATACAAGGTGGCACCTGGAGTGGTACCTACTGCATTTTTATTGAATATTTTTTCTACTGCGGTAAGCCCTTGTCCCTGATGAGAAATTTCTTTCGAGGGAGCGAACACTTCCGGAATATCGATACCTAATGCTTTCGCAGCAAAAGTTTGTAATTTTTTACCAAACACAATGGCATAAGACCCTTCCGCTTTGATAAACTCCACTTTTTGAGGGGTTAATGAAGCGGAAATATCCATCAATTCTTGGTCTCCGTTATATAATTTTTTCTCTTTTGTATTGATCGTTAAAACAGTTCCTGTTTCAACAGAGTATGTATGTTCTAATACGGGATCACCATTTGCATCACGAACTGTATTCCCTTCTGCATCCTTCTGCTTCACCCAGTTTTTCAAATCAATTCCAATACCACCAGTTACACTAACCGTAGTTAAGAAAATAGGAGATATCCCGTTCGTACCCGCAATAATTGGCGCGATATTAATAAATGGAACGTAAGGACTCGATTTAATACCGGTCCACAAGGCCACGTTGTTTACACCTGACATTCTAGAAGAACCGACTCCCATTGTTCCCTTTTCAGCGATTAACATTATTCGCTTATCTGGGTGTTTTTCTTTTAAAGCTAAAAGCTCATTTTGTTGATCTTTATTATGTTCAAACAAACATTGTCCATGTAACTCACGATCTGATCTAGAGTGCGCATCACCGCCTGGCGATAATAAATCTGTAGAAATATCACCTACACCAGCTATAAAAGTTACCACTTCAATTTTTTCGTCTACTTCTGGTAACTCCGTAAAGAACTCGGCCTTAACATAACTTTCTAAAATATTTTTAGCAAGCGTATGACCCAATTTATAAGCAGCTTCTAAACGTGCTGTGTCTGCATCATATAAGAAAACTTGTGTTTTCAAAACGGTAGCAGCTTCATTTGCAATAGAAATGTTTTCTCCAAAAACTAAGTCAAGTAATACATCAATAGACGGGCCCCCTTTCATGTGCGATAATAACTCAAACGCAAATGTTGGCGTAATTTCTTCCAGCACGGACTCACCCAGAATGATTTCCTTTAAAAACTTAGCTTTTACCCCAGCTGCTGCTGTGGTTCCAGGTAATGTATTATAAATAAAGAATTGAAGAGAATCTTCTCTGTACTTATTATTTGAATCTTTAATCTGATCGATAATTTCACTTAATAATTCAGCTCCATCAATTGGTTTAGGGTGAAGTCCCTCACCTTTTCTTTCTTCAATCTCCTGAATATAGTCTGCATACAAATTCATAATGCGTATTTTTTTAAACGTTCAACGATGTTTTGACGATTTACCTATTTGCAAATACGTCAACTTAGCTATTTGAGGTGATACATATTGATCATAAAACCCATCTGATCTTACTGATTCCACCCGCTCATAATTGTCTTGCGAAAATAGCAATTTTCACATGTTTATTCTATGACATTTAAAGTCAAAATTCGAATATATCAATCAGTTTATTTTATGGATATTTAAAATCTATAAATATTATTTCGGTTTTAGCTTTTCAAACACGCCACATTTTTATAGCCTTGGGTAATATTGACGTTTAGGTTGTTCAAATTCGCTAATTTTACATATTCCAATTTTACGTATAATAGGCATTGCAGCATCATTTGTATCTGGTCCAATACTAATCACTTTACCTATGTTTTTCATTACGAAGGCAAAGTCTACACCTACCTGGATCCTTAGTTAGCATATCCTTCCCTAGAACTCCGGTAGTCTTCTCTAACCGATATCTATAGCTTGGGTAAATTAGGGCACGAAACTTTGGGATAGCATCCCAATAAAGCCGCTGATAAATTGTTTGAACAGAGAGAAAGAAACTGATCACTTGTTTATTCTAATTCGGCTGAACCAGAGAATATAAATTCGACTCTTTCTAAGTTCAGAAGCCTATTCTGTTAGGAGTAAATAAATATACTTTCCAAATTAAAACACGTACCCAACTTGGACCCCATAACGAAAACCAAAAAAGTTAAACTTGGCATTACTTTTCGCATTAAAATCTGCACCATCTAAAATGACTTCTGATCCCGGAATAAGTTTACTCAATAACTTTTCCATTCCAATATAAAATGGATCATCTGGATCTAACGCTACGTCAGCATCAAGACCTAAGTCTAGGGCGTACCTGGTAAATGAAGGCCCCATTAACATTAAGTCGATGGAGAACTTATCCTTAATAATAAACTGATAGCCTAGTTGTACACCTAAATTATACATCATTATATCGGCATCGATACCTACCGTATTAATTAAGTTGGCATTCTCATCAAATACATTTGATTGCCCTGCAAAAGTGAGATTATAAATAGAAGCATAGGGTCCCCAATACAATCCATCGGGAGCAGGATACTTATTTCTTTGTTTAAAGTAAAAACGGTAATCAACCGCAAGATCAAATCCACCGCGATCTACGTCACCAAATAGCTGCACTGCCTCTCCCATTTCATTGGTTCTAGATGCCATTTCTAAATAACCGATATTCACAGAAATAGTCTGATTACTTTTGAGTACTCGCTCATATCCCAACACAATACTTTTAGGACCAATTAGCAGCATGGGCGTAACATTCCAACGTATAATATTTTTTCGCTCTATTACTTGAATCGAATCGCTCTGACTTATCCCGTTTAATGACCATCCAATTAAAATGGTAAATAGTATAAATTTATTCATCGTTATTATTTTCAAAGTCAACATTATAAAACCCACCCGCATTACTTTTTTGCTTTTGGGATTGTTTAATCATTAAAAAGGAGACTCCTACTAGATTTCGAAGCTCGCATAAGGGCACAGAAAGTTTAGATTTCTCATATAATTCTTCCGTTTCCTCCCAAATTAATTTCAATCTTTTTAAAGCACGCTCTAATCTAATATCCGAACGCACAATGGCCACATAATTACTCATTAACTGCCTTAGCTCATGCCGTGTATGATTAATTAAAGCCAACTCTCTTGGAAACTCCATTCCGCCATCATTCCATTCTGGAATTTTTGGATGTTAATTTAAATCAGTACGCGCTGTAATATCTAAAAAAATATGATGAGAATAAACTAACGCCTCTAATAAAGAGTTGGAAGCTAATCTATTTGCACCATGCAATCCTGTTTTAGAAACTTCTCCACTCGCATACAGTCTATTAATTGTGGTATGTCCACTTTTATCTACTACAATACCACCGGCTACGTAATGGGCAGCAGGTACAACAGGTATATAATCAGTAAACAAATCAATACCTGTTTCTAAACACTTGTGATAAATGTTAGGAAAGTGATTCAAGAATTCTTTTTGATCTAGGTGCGAACAATCTAAAAAAACATGTTCCACCCCCTTAATTTTCATCTCAGAGTCAATGGCTCTTGCCACGATATCTCGAGAAGCTAATTCTCCGCGGTCATCATAGTTAAAAACAAACCTTTCTCCATCTGAATGAACTAAATGCGCGCCAAACCCACGAACGGCCTCTGAAATTAAGAATGCCGGACTTTTTCTTGGCTCATATAATGCCGTAGGATGAAATTGTACAAATTGTAAATCTTCCACCTGTGCTTTGGCTCTATAAGCCATCGCAATTCCGTCTCCAGTAGCTACTTTGGGGTTTGTCGTATATTGATATACCTGGCCAATACCTCCGGTAGCTAAGATGGTATACTCCGCTTCGAAAATTTCAACTTCATTAGTCTCCTTATTAATGACATAAGCACCATAACAATTGATGTTATTTTTATCATATTCTTTAGCCGGAATATGATGCTCTGTAATCAATTCAATAGCGAAAAAATGTTCATATACGTTCACATTTTCTAATTCATCATTTCTACGAATTAAAGCCTGAGCCATCTCATAGCCAGTAATATCTTTATGATGCACGATACGTTTTTCACTGTGACCGCCTTCTTTCGCTAAATCCAAGTTTCCTTTACGATTAGTATCAAAAGCAGCCCCCCAAGAAATCATTTCTTTCAAACGTTCGGGAGCTTCTTGAACCACCATTTTAACCACTTCAGGATCGCTTAACCCTGCTCCAGCTCTTAATGTATCTTCTATATGTTTATCGAAAGAATCAGTAACTAAATCTAAAACTACGGCAATTCCTCCTTGGGCATAGCGGGTGTTAGATTCTTCTTCGCTGGTTTTAGTGATTACTGTAATTTTTTTGTCCGGATACTTTTCTGCTAATTTAATAGACAAGCTTAAACCGGCTATTCCAGATCCAATAATCAGGTAATCGGAGTGGCGCATAATGTGATTTGTTTATTTTTGAATTTACGTTTGTTCTCTACTTAAAGTAGTTCTGTGGTAAAATTAAGACAAATCCAACATTCTACGAATTGGCTTTAATGCTTTTAATCTTAATTCTTCCTCCATTATGATTTCGGGAGACTCATTCTTTAAACAATCATACAGTTTTTGCATGGTATTGAGTTTCATATACGGACATTCTCTACAATTACAGGAAGCATCATCCCCAACAGGCGCATGAATCAACACTTTATTTGGGTTTTCTCTTTGCATTTCATGCAAAATACCAGGCTCAGTAGCGACAATAAACTTCATATCGGTTGACTGTTTTACGTAGTTTAATAATCCCGTAGTAGACCCAACAAACTCTGCTACCGCTAATATATGGGGCGCAGACTCTGGATGCGCTATGATATGCGCATCCGGTTGATCTTCGACCAGCTTTAGCAACTTATCAATATCAAAAGATTCATGAACGATACATACTCCGTCCCATAAAACCATTTCTCTATTTAACTCTTTAATCAGGTAATTACCTAGGTTTTTATCTGGAGCAAAAATTATTTTTTGTTCTTTGGGTAAAGATTCTACAATTTGTCGGGCATTGGAAGACGTACAAATAATATCGGTTAATGCTTTAATTTCAGCCGTACAATTAATGTAAGAAATCACCAAATGATCTGGGTGTTTCGCTTTAAAAGCCGCGAAATCATCAGTCGGACAGGAATCTGCTAAGGAACAACCCGCATTCATATCTGGAATGACCACTTTTTTTGATGGGTTTAGAATTTTTGCGGTTTCTCCCATAAAGTGAACTCCAGCAAAAACAATAATATCAGCATCGGTCTCTTCTGCCTTTCGAGACAAGCCTAAACTATCGCCCACAAAGTCGGCTACATCTTGAATAGGGCCTACTTGATAGTAATGCGCCAAAATAACCGCGTTCTTTTCTTTCTTAAGTTGCGTGATTTTTTTAGCTAATTCCGCATCTGATAAAACCGGTCTGTTATTGCGTGTTGTGATTTCCATTTATCCAATGTTTAAACCATCTGTACTATAATGAGTGAAATGGGGATGCAAATGTATAGTTTTACGTTTGTCAGAATGTCATAATTCCACATGAATAGAGCGAATATTGAAAATTTAAGGGTGGCTTTTGTCGCCATCAAGAGCCAAGTCTTACGAAGTATACTTACGGCACTAATTATTGCAATTGGTATAACTGCACTGGTAGGGATTCTAACCGCTATAGACGCCTTAAAGTCTTCGATTAACGAGCAGTTTTCCACCATGGGTGCAAATAGCTTTTCTATCACCAATAAAAAAGAAAGTAATAAACGCCAAAGAGGTAAACAGTCAGCAGCTACTCCAACCGTTAACTATACTCAAGCCATGGCGTTTAAAAATAAATTTGAATTCCCCGCAACCGTATCTGTTTCTTGCAGACCCCGAGGTGCGGCTGTTGTTAAGTATAAAAAAAAGGAGTCTAAGCCCAATATACCCATCTTTGGAGTGGATGAAAACTATTTAAATACGAATGGTTTTGCCTTAGAAAACGGTCGAAACTTTAGTAGTACCGAACTTTCATCAGGCTCGCACACCGTAATTATTGGAAATGAAATTGCCACAGAGATTTTTGAAAATATGGATCCAGTGGGTAAAATCATGTTGGTGGGTAATATCAAATTTAAAGTGATTGGTGTGTTAGAAAAGAAAGGCAGTTCAATGGGTTTTGGGGGGGATCGAAATGTTTTAATACCGGTACCCACAGCTCGTCAATTTTTCGGATTTACAAACATGGGGTTCACTATTGCAGTAATGACCATTGGACCAGACAAATTAGATTTAGCCATTAATGAAGCTACTGGGCTTTTTAGAATCATTAGAAAAGACCCTTTAGGAAAAGGCCTTTCTTTTACCATTTCACGAAGCGATAGTTTATCTCAAGGATTAATTGAGAACCTCAGTATGGTTTCAGGAATCGCCACCATAATAGCCTTTATAACGCTACTGGGAGCCGCTATTGGATTAATGAATATTATGCTGGTATCTGTTACCGAACGCACCAAAGAAATTGGAGTTCGTAAAGCAATGGGAGCTTCTGCTAACACAATAAAAAAACAATTCTTAACCGAAGCAATTATGGTGTGTCAACTTGGAGGAGCTATAGGTATTGTGCTCGGAATTATTATAGGAAACTTGGTGGCGATGGCTATTGAAGTTCCGTTCATTATTCCTTGGGTATGGATTGGTACTGCGGTAGTTCTTACTTTTATTACTGGAATTATAGCTGGGTTTTACCCCGCGAGTAAAGCGGCTAATATGGACCCAATTGAGTCATTGAGATACGAGTAGAAACTTTTACTTTATTCAGTTTAAAAAACATAACCTAAACCACCACCAACAGAAAACCCGATGTATTCAAAATACTTATAGGTTTGAGCATCTACAATAACATTAATTAATAATTTATCATGTTGATACTTCAGCCCTAAATAAAGGTCCTGAGTTAACAACTTACCGATCACCATTTCGTAACCTCCAATTGGCGAAAGACCCTTTGTATTTTGTAAGTAATTGACAGAAATCACCCCTCTAATCAGGGTCGTTTTTTCTGCATTATTATTACTGAAATAATCAACTCGAATCCCAGCCCCACCATATACAACCTCACTAATTGAACTATTACCAATCAGAAACATTGCATTTATCGAAGGAGAAACCTTTAATTCCATTTGCTCTGGAGCCCCATCTACATTAAGATAGTCCGCCATCCTAAAACCAAAACTCATTGCCATAATTGGTCTTGTTCGCTTTGAAAAATTATCAGCCGTCAAACCACTCCCACAGTTCTTTTGGTATGCCTCACCTAATTTCACAAAACTTTTATGGTTAGGTTTTGAAATAGATGTAATCATACCCTTTGCCACCGGGCAATCATAAGTGTAAAGCGACAAAACACCTAAAAAATGACTTTTAGCATATTTAACCTTTACACCATCAATAAATTTAGTACCCTCTTCATATCTTAGCTCCTCTACCTTACTTGTGTCCTTACTCACGTAATATGCGGCACTTTGTTGGGGGCCAACATAGTAATAGAAACTCAAATCACCCTTAAATAAGTATTCTAGAAATACAGATTCACGATCCCCATTTTTTAGAATACTTCTTGAAACAAAATATTTTCCGTCATCAAACCAGTACTCGGATATATCAGCCGGTAAATACCGTTTTAATTCAGAGGATTCCAAGACTTTAAAATTACACTCTAAAGCATTACTTCTCAAATTCAACCTTTCAATTAATCCAACAATGGTATCTCCGTTATTCAAAATTATTTTTCCATTTTCAAATCCCTTTTGTGAAAAAATGGATAAGGGAATAGCTATAAAAGTAATAAGGGTAAAGACAGCGTTTTTCATAAAATCAGTATTGGTAAGGTGAGGGTAAAATAGCACTAATAATTCGAAAATCTACAAAAAAAAAGCCACTGATCAATGATCAGTGGCTTCTTAATGTTATTCTGAATTGTCTTATTCGCTAACAACTTCAAAAGTAATGGTAGATTCCACTTCTTTATGAAACTTGATTTTAGCTTCGTACTCTCCAATATTTTTAATTGGTTCGTTCACGATTGAGATGTTTTTTCTATCAACAGATACTCCTAAAGCATTAATTGCTTCGGCTAATTGAATAGTGTTTACAGATCCAAAGATCTTACCACTCTCACCAACTTTAGCACCAATCTTAATAGCCATAGATTCTAATTTAGTAGCAAATGCTTTTGCTTCATCTACTATTTTAGCTTCTTTATGTGCTCTTTGACGTAAATTTTCTTCTCTTACTTTTTTAGCAGAATCAGTTGCTAAAATTGCTTTTCCGGTTGGGATTAAGAAGTTTCTTCCGAAACCTGCTTTCACTGTAACTAAGTCACTAGCGTATCCTACACCTTCAACGTTTTCTTTTAATATGATATCCATTTCTGTCTGTCTTATTATTTTAACATATCAGCTACGTATGGCATTAATGCCAAGTGACGTGCTCTTTTAACAGCAGTCGCAACTTTTCTTTGATATTTTACAGAAGTTCCTGTAATTCTTCTCGGAAGCAATTTACCTTGCTCGTTAACGAATTTTAGAAGGAACTTAGGATCTTTATAATCAATGTATTTAATACCTGATTTTTTGAATCTACAGTATTTATCTTTCTTTACTTCGATAGCAATTGGAGATAAATATCTAATTTCTGATGAATTTGAAGCCATTCTTAGTGTCTTTAAAAATTAATGAATTAAGCTTTCGCTTCTTTCTTAAGGTTTCTACGACTTTCAGCGAAAGCGATGTGATGTTTTTCCATTTTCACGGTCAAAAATCTCAATACACGTTCGTCACGCTTGAATTCTACCTCAAATTTACTTACGATATCATTTGGTCCTTCAAACTCCATTAAGTGATAAAAACCAGTTGATTTTTTTTGAATTGGATACGCTAATTTACGTAAACCCCAATTCTCTTGATGTACCATGGTCGCACCATTGGTTTTCAAGAAACCTTCAAACTTGCTTACTGCTTCCTTTACCTGATCTTCAGATAAAACGGGAGTCAAAATGAAAACAGTTTCATACCTTGTTTGCATTGTTGTTGTTTTTTGTATTATTCCCCAAAATTGGGTCGGCAAAAGTAATTAATTTTTCCCGTAAATAAAACAAGGAATTAAGTAAAGTTTAGAATAGTTAAACCTACTGGTTTCCAGAACAAAGAATACCTACAATCCATGTTCACTTAACAAATACACCAATGCAGCCATATTTGCCCCTCCTAACTCCAGTTCTCTTTGGTTTATGGCTTCAAACTTATCTGTTGCGGCATGGTGAAAATCAAAATAACGTTGAGAATCTGGTCGGTACCCTATTAATAATGTTTTATCTGCATCTAACGGACTGATGTCTGCCCCTCCATGCCCATACTCGAAGGCATAAATACTATAGGGTTTAAATAATGGCAACCAAGCTGAAACAGTTGCTAAACGCTCATCATGTGTTTGACAGACAAAGTACCTTGGTGTAAATCCTCCGGCATCACTTTCTATAGCCGCAATAATATTTTCATTTTGCGATTTTACGGAATCCGCAAAAGCCTTCCCTCCTTTAAGTCCATTTTCTTCGTTCATAAACAACACTACCCGAATAGTTCTTTTAGGTTGAATTTGTAATTTTTTAAATAAACGCAACACTTCTACCGATTGCACACAACCTGCTCCATCGTCATGTGCCCCTTCTCCATTATCCCATGCATCTAAATGCCCACCAACAACTACAATTTCTTCTGGTTTCTCTGAACCCCAAATTTCACCAATGACATTGTAAGAAAGAGTATCGGGCAACGTTTCACAATTCATTCGCATAGAAAACTCTACCATTGGATTAAGACGTAAAGTTTTGGCTAGTTGATTGGCATGAAAAGTACTAATTGCCGCAGACGGAATTCCTTTATTATTATCTCTACTTCCCATAGAGCCTGTATGTGGGTTTTTGTCTTCAATGGTAGTAAGCGACCTAACGATTACGCCAACAGCCCCTTTTTCTTGGGCCAACCAAGGTCCCGTCCAACGTTGAGCACCAGATTCACTGTATGCTTTAAAGGTTCGTATATATTTTGAATTCATGGCTCCATTTAAGAACACAATCTTTCCTTTTACTTGCGAGTCATCAAGTGCCTTCAATTCTTCTACTGAACCTACCTCTATTATGTTAGCCATTACCGACTTCCCATTGGTACCAATAGAACCACCTAACGCACATATGTTTACCACAATTTCATCTGTACCACTTTTAAAATAAGCAGTTTCAGCAGCACCTCTTACCCAGTGCGGAACCATTACAGGCTGTAAGTAAACAGTGTCAAATTTATACGAATCCATTACCGATTTCATATACTTTACTGCTTTAGCCGCATTTTCAGAACCACTTAAACGAGCTGGCATATTGGCACACAAATGTGCTAGAACTCGATAGCTTTTACCTTGAGAAAGTGCGGTGTTAAATATTTTTTTAAGGATGAGTGTATCATTCCTATGGGTGTTTAATAAGGTATCAACAGGAGCTAAATCTTGCGAAAAACCAGAGATCACACAAGCAAAAAATAAGAACGTAGAAATATTTCTTTTCATACTAGAAAGTTTGGACGAGAAGGTAAAATAAAAATAGAGGTTTAGGCTAATTACCCTCTGCGGTTAATTTCATCTCTGAATTTAGAAGCAGATTCGTAGTCTTCAGTTTCTAACGCATTCTTTAATTTTTCGGTTAAATCTGAAACTCCCATTTTAGACAAATCACTCTCGGTAGTTAAATCGGATACTTCCTCTTCAATAAACTCATCATCAATAGGCTCGATAGGCATACTGGCCTTATCTAATATGAAGTTATACACAAAAATGGGCGAGTCATAGCGAACAGCCATGGCAATAGCATCGGAGCTACGAGAATCAATCTCGTGCTCCGTTATACCATCTGTTACAATTAATTTGGCATAAAAAATACCATCTATTAAGTTGTACACCAACACTTCTTTTAAACGCAGATGGAAAACATCCAATACGTTTTTAAAGGTGTCGTGCGTAAACGGCCTTTGAGGTTTCATGTTTTCTAAAATCACCGCAATTGCTTGCGCCTCTGGACCTCCAATGACAATTGGCATTCTACGTCTACCCTCTTTTTCCTTTAATAGCAAAAGATAGGCTCCCGCTGAAGTTTTTCCGTACTCCAAACCATGAAGAATTAACTCAATTTTTATGGACACAACTTACCGTTTTATTTTAATTATTTGCTTTAAAAGCTTTTGCTGCTTCAATGATTTTTGGCACTACTTCGAACGCATCACCAATGATTCCATAATCAGCCGCTTTAAAGAAAGGTGCTTCTGGGTCGGTGTTAATTACCACAATTACCTTAGAACCGTTTACACCTGCTAAATGCTGAATAGCACCAGAAATACCTACTGCAATGTATAGGTTAGGACGAATAGCTATACCTGTTTGTCCTACATGTTCGTGGTGAGGTCTCCAATCTAAATCGGATACTGGACGAGAACACGCAGTGGTTGCCCCTAAAATAGAGGCTAACTCTTCAATCATTCCCCAGTTTTCTGGAGCTTTTAATCCACGACCTGCAGAAACAACTAATTCAGCTTCAGGTAAAGGTACTTGACCACCTAAATCTTCTTTTTTGGTTTCTTTTAAGATAATTCTAGCATCTCCAGGAGTTCCGTTAAAATCTTCTACAGAAACACTACCCTCCATTTCAACGGCACCTACAGCGTTGGGTGTTAGACCAATAATCTTTATTTCACTGTTGAATTTCACTTCTGCAAACGCTTTTCCAGAGAAAACCGCTCTTTTCACAGTGAATCCATTACTTAAATCAGGGTAACCTAAAACACCCGATACTAAACCTGCTTTCATTTTAGCAGATACGATTGGTGCAACAGCTTTCCCCGTGACATCATAAGAAAAAACAAGAGTATCCGCAGCTACTTTAGTGGCTGCTTCTGTAACAATTGTCGCTAATTGGAACGGTTGCACATTATGAATGCTTCTTTCTACCATTACCTTACGTGCACCGTAATTTCCTAATTTGGCATACTCTTCATCGGAAGCACCGCCAAAAGAAATAACGTTTAATTCAGTCCCAGCATCAGATGCTAGTTTAGCGCCATAAGACACTGCTTCATATGAAGCTTTGACTAATTTATTTTCCGAAACCTCGGCAAAAACTAATACTGACATATCTTAAATAACTTTAGCTTCTGTGTGTAATAATTGAATTAAATCACCTGCATTTTCTGGATCAATTAGCTTTACCGCAGATTTTGCTGGGGGTAACGTATAACTGATAATTTCCGTCAAGGCACTTGCATCAACAGCAGGTAACACTTCTAATTTTTTTGATCTAGCTGCCATAATTCCTCTCATGTTGGGAATACGTTGCTCTGACATTCCTTTAGATGCACTTAATACCAATGGTAATTGTGCTTCTAGTACTTCTTCACCAGCCTGAACATCACGTTCTGCAGTTGCTGTAGTTCCGGCCACTTCTAATTTAGAGGTGTTGGGCATGTATGGTAAATCCATCATTCCTGCGACTAGACCACCTACTTGAGAACCGTTATAATCAATGGTTTCTTTACCTACCATGATTAAATCATATCCTTTATCTTTCGCATACTCCGCAATTTGAGTCGCTACGAAATAAGCATCGGTTGGCTGGGCATCAATTCTAACCGCATCATCGGCTCCAATTGCTAGGGCTTTACGAATAATAGGATCTGAACTTGCATCCCCTATGGTGATTGTGGTAACACTTCCACCTTGTGCTTCTTTTAATTCTAATCCTCTAACCAATGCATACCATTCTTCGTATGGATTGATGATAAATTGAACACCTGCTTCATTAAACTTCGTGTCGCCATCAGTAAAACTGATTTTGGAAGTAGTATCAGGGGCTTTGCTTATTGCAACTAATATCTTCATTTGTAAATTATTTTAATAATCGGTTCACAAAAATAAACAATAATTCGAAAAATAGTTATGCTTGCATACTAAATGCAGTGCGTTGAATTATTAGCGCGCGAAGATAGGATATCCAAAAGGGTTATGAAATATAAACATCCAAGAAAAAAACCCTAATCCTTGAATAAGGATTAATTGACATTATTGCTCTTTCTAACTTAAACCTCAACACATAAATTCCTTTCAGGTAATTACTTAAAACACCTGAAATATTGAACTATTCAGCTCCTCTCAATTGGCGGTTGCTATTTCCGAAATAATTTCTGGATTTAAATAACCAGAAGCAAATCCGTAAGGTTTTTTTAAAAAGTTAACACTACGTTACCCGGACAATGTTCAGGGGATTCCCCTGAGTTATTCAATCAAACTTTTTTCAATAAAAAAAAACACGTACCTCCTATTTTTTTTTTAAAAAATAAAGGTAACCTCATCTTTTTCTCTTGCCAATATGAGGCCATTTACACTTCCTTGGGCTAAATTGATTTAAGCATTCGTTGCATTCTAATGCGCCACCCGATGCTCCCATGTAATCATCGCACCATTCACCCACTTGGCTCTAAAGTGTTTGGATCACAAACAGAATTCGAAATAGCTATTTGAAACAAAAAGACAATTAGAATTCGAAATAGGAGATTTAGGATTTTCGTAAACTATAAGCTCAGATTAAAACAATTAAGGATATAAAATTAATAACACCAAGATTTCAATCTACAAATCATTCTATTTTCCACCCCCACAAAAAATCTTCAATATGCGTCATTCAATTTAAAATCAAACAACGTATTTTTGACGTTCAGAATTAAAATTAGAATATGCGAGTTATACAATTTAGAGAAGCCATTCAAGAGGCCATGACCGAAGAAATGAGAAGAGACGAGAATGTTTATCTTCTTGGGGAAGAGGTCGCTGAATATAATGGTGCTTACAAAGCAAGTAAAGGTATGCTTGATGAATTTGGGGCAAAAAGAGTGATTGACACGCCTATTGCTGAGCTTGGATTTGCAGGTATTGCTGTAGGTTCTGCAATGAACGGACTACGACCTATTGTGGAGTTTATGACATGGAACTTTGCTATTCTAGCTGCCGATCAGATTATAAACAGTGCTGCCAAGATGTTACAAATGTCGGGCGGGCAATTTGGAAACCCTATTGTATTTAGAGGACCAAACGGTACTGCGGGACAATTAGGCGCTACCCACTCTCAAAGTTTTGAGGCGATGTATGCCATGGTTCCTGGTTTGAAAGTAATTACTCCATCTAATCCATACGATGCGAAAGGCTTATTAAAAGCGGCTATTCGTGACGACAACCCAGTTGTTTTTATGGAAAGTGAATCTATGTATGGGGATAAAGGAGAAGTTCCAGAAGGGGAGTATGTTTTACCTATTGGAAAAGCAGATATTAAACGACCAGGTACAGATTGTACACTTGTTTCTTTTGGTAAAATCATGAAAGTGGCATTAGCTGCCGCTGAAGAATTAGCCAAAGAAGGTATTTCTGTGGAGGTTATTGATATTAGAACAATTCGTCCTTTAGATATTGATACTATTGTTGCCTCCGTTAAGAAAACAAATAGAGTGGTATTATTAGAAGAATCTTGGCCGTACGCATCCATTTCTTCTGAAATCACCTACCAAATTCAAAGCACGGCATTTGATTATTTAGATGCACCCGTAAGAAGGTTAACACAATCTGATACTTCATTTGCGTTTGCAAAATCATTAATTGCAGAGGCTCTTCCGGGTATAGAAGACGTTGTAAAGGCCGTTAAAGCCTCTATGTACAGGCTATAAGAAGAACCTATAGGACTGGCAATCTATTCTCTATTAGATTTCCACTTTAAAATATATATTTGCGCCCCCTCAAATTAATTTGAGGGGGCGTTTTATTTAAAACTAAATCTAAAACTAAAGAATGGAATCAATTATGATTTATGTGCCAATCCTAATGGCACTTGTAGGACTAGCCTACATGATGATAAAAAAATCTTGGGTAATGAAACAAGATGCGGGTGATGGCAAAATGAAAGAGATTTCTGACCACATCTACGAAGGCGCTTTGGCTTTCTTAAATGCAGAATATAAGCTATTAGCTATTTTTGTGGTAATCGTAAGTATTGCATTAGCCGGTGTTTCATTTATTGTACCTACCACACATATTTTAATTGTAGTGGCATTTATTTTCGGGGCTATTTTTTCTGCATTGGCAGGAAATATGGGAATGAAAATTGCGACTAAAACAAATGTTAGAACAACACAAGCTGCGCGTACTAGTTTACCAAACGCATTGAAAATTTCTTTTGGTGGTGGAACAGTCATGGGTCTTGGAGTTGCTGGTTTAGCCGTTTTAGGTCTAACTACATTCTTCATTATTTTCTTTAACATCTTTATGGGTGGTGAATGGACTTCTGTTGGAGACATGACCATCGTATTAGAAACATTAGCTGGTTTCTCTTTAGGAGCTGAATCAATTGCATTGTTTGCCCGTGTAGGTGGAGGTATTTATACCAAAGCTGCCGATGTAGGTGCTGATTTAGTAGGTAAAGTAGAAGCAGGTATTCCTGAAGATGATCCTCGTAACCCGGCAACTATTGCGGATAACGTAGGTGATAACGTGGGTGATGTTGCCGGTATGGGAGCTGATTTATTCGGCTCATACGTAGCAACTGTTTTAGCCGCAATGGTATTAGGTAACTATATCATTAAAGATATGGGTGGTATGATTGATGACGCATTTGGTGGAATTGGTCCCATTCTTTTACCAATGGCGTTTGCGGGTTTCGGTATTATCATTTCTATGATTGGTACAATGTTAGTGGGTATTAAAAATAACGATGCGAAAGAAAACGAAGTAATGGGAGCCTTGAATAAAGGTAACTGGGTATCTATCGCATTAGTAGCGGTTACATCTTACTTTTTAGTAACTTGGATGTTACCAGAAACGATGAAAATGAATTTCTTCGGGGAAGGTCTAATTGAAATTTCTGCGATGCGTGTATTCTACGCAACGTTAGTTGGTCTTTTTGTAGGTGGAGTTATTTCTGCTATTACAGAGTACTATACTGGATTAGGTAAAAAACCAATTTTATCGATTGTTGAGAAATCAAGTACTGGAGCAGGAACAAATATTATTGCTGGTTTAGCAACTGGAATGATTTCTACTTTCCCTTCTGTATTATTATTTGCCGCAGCTATCTGGTCATCTTATGCATTAGCTGGATTTTACGGTGTGGCTTTAGCCGCATCGGCAATGATGGCTACTACCGCTATGCAATTAGCTATTGATGCTTTCGGCCCTATTGCGGATAACGCAGGTGGAATTGCTGAAATGAGTGAACAAGATCCTATCGTTAGAGAAAGAACGGATATTTTAGATGCTGTAGGTAACACAACTGCTGCAACGGGAAAAGGATTTGCGATTGCTTCTGCAGCCTTAACTTCATTAGCCTTATTTGCTGCTTACGTAACCTTTACTGGAATTGATGGAATTAACATCTTTAAAGCTCCGGTGTTAGCTATGTTATTTGTTGGTGGAATGGTACCGGTTGTATTCTCTGCTTTAGCAATGAATGCTGTAGGTAAAGCGGCCATGGAAATGGTGAACGAAGTTAGACGTCAGTTCAAAGAGATTCCTGGAATTATGGAAGGAACTGGAAAACCAGAATACGATAAATGTGTGGCTATTTCTACCGAAGCTTCTTTGAGAGAAATGATGTTACCTGGATTATTAACGATCGGTTTCCCAATTGTAATTGCTATTGTTCCTATGTTATTAGGAATGGAAAAAGCAGCAGTTGCTGAAATGTTAGGTGGTTATATGGCAGGTGTTACGGTATCAGGTGTGCTTTGGGCAATCTTCCAAAACAATGCTGGTGGTGCATGGGACAACGCTAAGAAATCTTTCGAAGCAGGTGTAATGATTAATGGTGAAATGACGTACAAAGGTTCTGAAGCGCACAAAGCGGCAGTAACTGGAGATACTGTTGGTGATCCATTTAAAGATACTTCTGGTCCTTCTATGAACATTTTAATTAAATTGACTTGTTTAATTGGTTTAGTAATCGCTCCTATATTGAGTGATGGTGAGCATACAGAAGCTCCTCACGGAGATGGTGTGACAACTAATGAAGCTGCAATCGTTGACTTAGCAGTGGAAGAAATGGAAGCCGTTAAAGACTTAGCTGAATTAACCGGTGTTTGGAACATGGATGTGGCTCATACCTACGTTGATTTCAAAATCCGTCACATTTTAGCGACTTCAAAAGGTAACATCAATAACGTATCTGGTTCAATTGATTTTGGTACAGATTACACAACTGCTAAAATGAACATTAGCATTGATGTGAATGCAATGAACACGTCTAACACAGATCGTGATGATCACTTAAAAGGGGATGATTTCTTTGATGTAGCGAAATTTCCAACCATCACTTTTGTTTCGAACGAAATTGTATTGGAGAACGGATTCTACAACGCACACGGTCAGTTAACTGTTAAGGGGGTGACTAAAGATATCGTTATTCCTTTTGAGTATTTAGGAAACCAAGAATCTCCATTCAAAAAAGGATTATTCATTAGTTCTTTAGAAGGCGAGTTCGTTATCAACAGAAGTGAGTTTGGTGTTACTGGATACGATGGTGTATTAGGAGAAGAAGTAACTATTGAAATTGCTGCTGAAATTGATCAAATGAGAGAAGTTGCTGCGGAAGTAGCAGAGTAATTCTCATTCATAATATATTGAAAAGCCGTTCCGAAAGGAGCGGCTTTTTTTGTTCCCATTTGACTTCTTAAGAATCCACTACATGAAACACCTACTTTTCTCTTCGCTTTTAGTTCTTTGTTCATTTACCTCATTATCGCAATAGGACATTGTTAAGGAAGACTCTACCATTTGGGTTCTCACAGACTTCCACTTTTTCAATAAAGACACGGGTGTTGTTGTGGGTATCTTAGCGTCTCCATTTCAAAATGGGCCAGGGTTATATCTAAAAACCATGGATGGCGGAAACACATGGAATCTGGGGTCATCATCGCAATATAAATCAGCTGTTCATGGTCCTAGGCATTTGATACCATTGTAACATATGATGATCACCTTTGGCATAACAAGGTCCACACGTTTCATTTTTTAAACGATACAGTGGGGTATCTTTTGGGGAATGGCATGTATAAAACTATTGATGCTGGGAAAACTTGGACACCTAGCCAAATTGCCAGATTATTCTACAATGATCTAGTCATGCTTGATAGCAACCATTGGATGTTGGTAGGAAACGATGGCGTATTTTTAGAGTCTCTTGATGGAAGCCAGAGTTGGTTATACCGACATATTTCAACCCACCATTTAAGAGCCATCACCTTCATTAATGACTCCATTGGGATAATTGTGGGTGGCGGAAACTGCAATCACCCCAGCGACACTGGAGTTGTCCTAACCCCTACTTCTGATTTTTTTGATATGGAAATCGTTAACGGATCCAAAGAATGGGAGCTGAAATATTTAATGCTACTGGAGAATTAATTCATTCTTCCAACCGTAAAACAAACAATCGGGTTTCCCTTACCATCCAATCAACAGGAATCTATTTCATACAGTTAACTTCTGGAAAAGAACTTTATGTTGGTAAAGTGATAAAAGAATAAAAGCCTGACTTCCTATTTTGTAGAAACCTGTATAGTGAAATCAGCCAATGGATCTGTTTAATTACCAAATAAAGCATCCATTTTAGGTCTTCCTCAGCTTTTTTTTATAATCTTCGCCCTCCTGGCGAAATTACAATATGGTATTTAGTTCAATCTTATTTTTAGCTGTATTTCTTCCCATATTTCTGCTATGTTTTTACTTAACTCCAGTACGATTTAGAAAATTTGTTATCTCTGCCTTTAGTATTATTTTTTACGCTTGGGGCGCTCCTGTTTTTATTCTTTTTCTGTTGTTTAGTTCTGTATTAGATTACTGGATTACTCGTCAATTCAATGGTCAAAACAAGAAGTCATTTTTATGGGCTTCCATCCTACTCAACGTTGGATTACTCGTTTACTTTAAGTATTTCAACTTCTTTACCCATAACGCAGAAATTTTATTAGAATACTGGGATTTTGAGTCCTATCACTTTAACGACATTGTTTTACCTATTGGTATTTCCTTTTTTACTTTTCAAAAAATCAGCTATTCCATTGATGTCTATTCAGGTCAGAATAAGCCATTAGATAAATTCTCTGACTACCTTCTCTTTATCATCATGTTTCCGCAGCTCATTGCCGGACCTATAGTTAGATACAAGGATGTGAATTTGCAGATTCAAAACTATCTCCAAAACACGTTTGAATTTAAAACCCACGGACTTTATCGTTTCATTATTGGGCTCTTTAAAAAGGTGATTATTGCCAACACTTTTGCATTTGTGGTGAATCAAATAAATGGCTTAGGTATAGATTCACTCAGTACTTCTCAAGCTTGGACTAGCGCATTAGCTTATTGCTTTCAAATTTACTATGACTTCTCAGGCTATTCAGACATGGCCATTGGCCTCGGTTTAATGATGGGTTTCAAATTTCCAGAGAACTTTAATTTTCCATACGTATCAAAAAGCATTACTGAATTTTGGCAACGTTGGCATATAACGCTAGGCTCCTGGATGCGCGACTATTTATACATCCCCTTGGGCGGAAACCAATCTGGAAGAACAAGAACCTACACCAACCTAATTGTTGTCTTTTTCATTTCTGGATTTTGGCATGGTGCTAATTGGAACTTTATTTGTTGGGGTTTATATCACGGACTATTCTTAATTATGGAGCGTTCTTTTGGATATAAACTTCTTTTAAAACTACCTAATGGGTTACAAATTTTGTACACCTTTTTCGTGGTACTTGTGGGATGGGTGTTTTTCTCTATGGATATGGAAAGTGCTATTTGTTTTACCGAAAAATTATTTTCCTACCATTCCATACAAACAGAAGTGATGATTTCTTCAAAATCTTGGTTCTGGATGACTTTTGGAGTGTTTTGGGCATTTATCGGAATCTCAAATAACATCAATACCAAACTCAACCAGTTTTACACTTGGAGCTTAAACGGACATGTTCTAAAACAACTGGGTATATTCTTATTCTTAATACTCATTCTTGTTCTTTGCTTTATAACACTTATTTCAAGTGGATTTAACCCCTTTATTTACTACCGATTCTAAATGAAATATAGCCACAACATATTATTTCTGGTAGCTACCGTAATTCTGTTTATCCCGTTGATGTACCAATTCAACTTGATTAAAAAAGAAGTTTCTCCATTAAAAGGGGCATTTAAAAAAGAAGAGTTTACCCCACTGTCATTCACTAAATGGATATCCAAAGAATGGCAAACCAATCAGCAGTCAGCTGTAAAGAGTAATATGCATATTCAACCTGATTTGGTCAGGCTACAACATCAGTTAGACTATTGGATGTTTAAAGAATACCATATGGCCAACTTTTTAGAGGGCACAGATGGCTATTTATTCAATGAAAGCTGGGCTATCGCCAGATGCTGCAAGAATGAATTGAACACGGACAGCCTTTTTATTTTCACTCAAAAACTGGCGAAATTAAGGCACCTAATGCATCAAAAAGGAAAGTTTTTTCAAATAATCATCCCGCCATCAAAAGAAGAGTTAAATTCTGAATTCCTCCCTAAATCACATCAGTCAAAACCGAATAAAAGTGACTATTTTCTTTACACAGAAGCACTGCACAAAAACAATATTCCATACTGGGACTTACTAGAAACATATACGCAAATTCAAGACACCAGCTCCTACCCTGTTTATAGCAAAACAAGTGTACATTGGACTACTTACGGAGCTCACTTCACGCTGATCCAACTTATAAATGCCATGAATTCATACTTTGATAATTCGATGACGTATTTGAACGTAGACAGCCTACACATTAGTAAAACTCCAGAGGGTAGTGACTGTGATTATGAGAAAACGCTAAATCTAATGTATCGGTTAGACGAACGTGAATTTGCCTATCCTCGTTATTCTGTAGTTAATTCAGGAACGGCAACATTTAAACCAAAAGTAATTACTATTGGAGATAGTTTTTATTGGGCCATGAAAGGCAGCTGGATGTTGACTAAAATATATCATCCAGATTCAAAATACCTTTATTACTACAGTTCCGCCTATTCTGTTGGGAAACGACCATTATTAAAGGTCAAAGACATGGATATAGTCGAAGAATTTAAAACAGCGGATGCAATTGTTTTGATCAATAGTTCTCACAACCTAGAAAACTTTCCGTTTGGAATGGAAAATAACATAGACGCCATCATTGAGGGACTAAGAACACTGCCAAATAAAGAGTAAGAATAAAAAGAGGAACCCATTTAAAACAAAAAAAACCACTCTAAATAGAATGGTTTTTTTTATTTGTGTGGAAACCTACTTTGATTGTTGCTCAAATTCTTACTCTAATTCTTGTAACTCTATATCAATGGCATCTGCTTTCGCGTAGAATTCATCACTCTTTTTACGATCAATGGATGACCAAGTGAAGGCTTGTTTTAAAAAATCTTCTCGTTTAATTTGAAGCTTCTGTTTTTTTGACTTAAATAATGAAAACATATTTACATTTTAATGCGGGTTATTCCCCCGTCTACATTAATAATTTGACCGGTCATCCATTTTGCTTTGTCAGACAACAAGAAAACCGTCATTTCAGCTATATCGTTTGCTACGCCAATCTTTTTTAAGGGATGACGTTGCGCATTTGCTTCTATCTTATCATCCGTACTCAAAAACTTTTCTGCTAACGGTGTATGCGTAATACTTGGGGCAATGGCATTAATCCGAATAGTTGGGGCAAACTCAGCCGCTAATGAACGGGTTAAACCTTCAATTGCGCCTTTAGATATAGCGACCTGAGTATGAAAGTTAAATCCCATTTGAACAGCTACTGTACTAAAAAAAACCACACTGGGATGGCTAGACTTTTTAAGATACGGAATCATCTTTTGCAATGTGGACACTGCTCCTAAAACTTGCAAGTTGAAATCTGCGGTTACTTTTTCTAGTTTCAACCTTCCAAAAGGCAACAAAGCTATAGCGCCCGGAGCATACACAAAACCGTCTACTACTTCTGGAACCCAACTCATATCTAATTCACGAGAGGTTACATCTAATGGATGAAAACTTACATTTGGAATACTTTCACTAGACATATCTGTGGAGTTATAGGTAGCGTATACCCGATTGCCTTCAGCAGATAATTGATGAACTACCGCTTTCCCAATTCCGGATGACCCTCCAATAACAACGTAATTTTTCATAAGCTATGCAATATAATTTTGGTAATTATTGATTTTAACATTTTCTGCTTTTAAGTCAAACATTAAATTGTACAAACCAAAAAATGTACGATTCATATAAATAAAATGCTCAGAGCCGCGACTAGCATCTGCTTTAAAGAGTTCCGTGTTTTTCGAGAATTTCTCTCCCAACTGCGCAATTTCATCGAAAAAAGTAGCATCCGAAAAATCAAAGTAATCGCCACTCAACGGACGCGTAAATAATTTCAGCATTTCGTAAAACATTTCGGTAAACATTTCAGTTTCAGATACGCTATCCGTTGACTTCAACATTTCCAACTGGAGCAACTTTTCATGAAAAACATCTTTATTTTCAAATACCTTCGAACTAGCCAACTCAAAATAAGGCGTGTAAAAATTTTCTGGAATATCTTTCATACAGCCAAAATCTAATGCAATCAACTCGTTACTTTCAGATACCAGAAAGTTACCTGGATGAGGATCTGCGTGTACTTTTTTCAAGTAATGGAACTGATACATGTAAAAATCCCAAAGAGTTTGACCTACCAACTGCCCCGAATCTTTATCATCATTAGCTTTTGTGAAGTCCGACAAATGTCTTCCGCTCATCCAATCCATCGTAATAATTCGATTAGACGATAATTCCGGATAATATTTTGGAAACAATAGATTAGGTAATTTCTCACAGGCCTTGGAAATAGAAATACTTTGTTCAATTTCCATGAGATAATCTGTTTCCTCCATCAATTTATTTTCTACCTCTTTGAAATATTTCTCACTCCCCTTTGACGGAATATTAAACATGCTCATCGCTATGGGTTTTACCATTGCCAAGTCAGATTTAATACTGTCTGCTACCCCAGGATATTGAATCTTTACAGCCAAATCTTTCGATTTCAGAGTGGCTTTATGAACTTGACCAATACTAGCGGCTTGAATTGCAGAAGAATCAAATTTATCGAAAATTTCACCAGGTGATTTACCGAAGTACTTTTTAAACGTTTTCACAACCAAAGCAGGCGACAATGGCGGAACGGAGAACTGCGACAAACTAAATTTTTCAACGTATGCTTGAGGCAATACGCTTTTATCCATACTTAACATCTGCGCCATTTTTAAAGCACTTCCTTTTAAGTTTTTTAAGCCATCGTAGATATCGTTGGCATTATTTGTATCAAGGTTTCTTTGGGCAGTTTCTTGATCAGAAACTATTTTGTCTTTGTAATACTTTACATAATTCACCCCAACCTTGGCTCCTGTAACTACTAATTTAGAGGCTCGTTGAATTTTAGTGATGGGTATGCGGTCTATTGTTTCCATTAGCCTTTATTTTGTACTTTTTCTTTGAATAAAAATTTACCGAGGTCAACTACACTTTGTAACGGACTCGTTTGAATAATATCAAAACCTGCACGTAACGCTTTTTCAATATAAATATCGGTTTTTTCAAAGTTGGAGGAGGTATCGTCCATCCAAAACTTCATCGTTAAAAGTAACTGTCCCCACGCAGCCTCTTCTACTCCTTTATCCTTTAACGCCTCTAATTTTTCATGAGGCATTTTTATAGTTTGAATGTCCAATCCACGAACCATCATTTTAAAATGAACGTGCGTTTTACCTAACATTTTTATGGAATCTATTTTACTGTTATGATGATTTAAAAGCACCAATGCCAAACTTCTATTGGCGGTAAGAATTTCGAAAAAAGTATAATAAAAGCTGAGTAATTTATTTTGGGCATCAAATGTCTCAAACGACTTATCCTTACTTAATAAGGAGTCGGTCTGCTCAAAAAACTCAAAAAATAATTCAGATTCAATCGCTGAAAAGTCTGAGTAATTCTTGTAAAAATCAGACTCTTTCCACCCGTTTGCGTGTGTAAACGCAAAAACACTTTTAGGAGCTCCTCCTTCATTTAACAGATGCTTGGTATAAGCTTCCATCATCAACTGATTTGTTTTTTTTGCTGCCATAATTCAAGTTATATATAACAAAGATACCCTTTAAATACAATTTTGTTTAATCTTTATTAGATTATATTAGACATTATCGTATTGCTTAGCCTACAATCACCACTTACAGCGTCAAGCCAACTCCATGAACGTGTTCTATCATTGCATTCGTAACATGATTAAGTACATTTCCACTTTCGGTTCAACACTTATTTTAATTTTAATAATTGCTGAATGCAATTCTGAAAAGGCATCTCGATTAATGTGGAGAGGAGAGGTTATGGCGTTTACCTATAAAGTGCTTGCTCCCTTTGAAATGCGAATGGGCTAAATTATTTTGAAAGTAAAATTAAAGGATAAGAGTATGCTTTTCTATTCAATACCGGAACTCAAATGTAGTTATCCTTGAAACCGGAAAAAAAATAGATTTAAAACCTGTGTAAAAAACCATATTAAAGGTAGTCCATATAAACGACAAAAGGTTGAATATACCCCCATTTACATCCTTCAAATAGGCAGCCTAACATATATTAATATGGCAACTGCCATAATTGAGATATGACCAAATCAACCGAGATTAAATGCCTGAGAATTGACGGTATTTTAGATACCAACATAATGAAAAACTCCATCTAATAAATAAACGATCAAAAAAAATACCATCCCTAATTCTATCGATTCCCTTAATTTCAAAGTTACGCTATGTTTAGTGCGTTTTCGAACAGCGAAGTGTTCGAAAGTGAACTAATCCAGTTAACGTGTAATTTTTGTTTTAACTTTCCAAGCCGAACGATAAAACCCAAAATTAAACCTTGCAGTACTGCGAGAGAAAGACATTCTAACCCATTTTTACTCATTAAATATAGAACGTGGTGGCAACCGTTGTTTTGCGCAATTGCCAAACTAAATGTTAACTGTGCACCAGTATTTCTTCCAATTAGCAAAGCCAGTTTTATAAACGCGACCATAAAAGTCATTTGTACAATGGTTCCTGATATTTAAAATCGACCAAAGTGGTTTAACTATTATTTCTATAGCTAAATCAACTTTTAAATAAACTAAACCTTTACATATTCTTTTCCGAAAAAAGACAGCTCTAATTGATTAATAATTAACAATTTACTGAATATATTGAAACTTAAAAAAGTTGAAAACTATTGTAATTTATGAATACGCACTTCTTGTAATTTAGGTGATGGGGATTGTACTTTTCCAAAATGGAATGCACACATTATTAATGAATTTAGGAATAAAAAACATGAATTAGCAAAAAAAAAGGCTGGCAACAATTTGCTCCAACCTAATTTGTAATTGATATCTCACTATCAATTTATGTTCTCATGAAGAGAATACAATATTACAAATTATTTGATACGGCTAATACTTTAGCGTATAAAGTTGTTATCTAGTTATTGAGACGAATAGCGTTGAGAAGTATCTAAGGTTTTAACCAAAAAATTAAATAATGAAGGAGTTATATATAATCCTAATGGATAGTAGTTCTGAAGTTCTATTGAGCATCTTCTTTTTCTTGATTGAAGAAGTTGAAGTTAAGATTAAGCTAAAGAATCCTATGAAATAAATCCAAAAACCCCTTGTTGTTATGACAAGGGGTTTTTTCTTCTTTTTGACGAATACTTCCAATGAACCTTAAAATTTTGGTAATGGTCGGTAACACTATGCTATATACGATATCACAAAAGAAATAACCTATAAAAAAAATCAAATTGGCGTTATAATTCAGTCAGGGGTTACCCTAAATTCAGGATCAGTTGGACATACTGACTTAAGCCATAGCTCCTATAAACGAGTCAAAAAGCAGAACTCCAATACGCCAGAAGTTTCTGGCTTTGGAAATAGCTCTTCCGGCATCTTTGGAATTGGAGACCTAGATACTCTGATCTATTTCAAGCCAGACTTTATTAGTACAAGAACCATTCAATTGCATCAACAAATCTGTAAAGCCCCCGTTAACCGAACTGCCTCTACTCTTGGAACTCCATTTTTTACAATTACATCGTTACCCTAAATTGGATAGAAAATCACATGGTATTGGCTTTTGATAAAGCCTATGATCACGTACTTAAAATAGACACTACAAATTACACTCATTTCATAAAACAGATTGCTGTACCCTACTTTTAGACACGACTAAAAAGATTACTACCACACAGAAGATCGATATTCAAAGAGACTCTAAAGCGTTTATATTTCATTAAAAAAAATGAAGGTTTTAGATAATTATCTTAATCGCAACTTCTGTTTTACTAAACACGTATTACTCCAAAAGAAAAAAGCTCTCAAACCCGTACAAAAAACGCAACTAATATTTCTGCAAAACACATGACTCGTTGCACTTTACCCCAAGAAGTATGTCAGACTACCTCTCTTCAAGAGGAAATAAACCGTCTTTTTTATACTTGGAGGCTATTTCAACCTCATTACCCATTATTTTACAAGATAAAACCCACGATATAATAGTAATACTATTATTTTAGCGTTCAAGAAATTTAGCATGGATAAATTACACATTCACATTGATGTTAGCCCAGAGCTATTCGTAAGGAATCCGGATAATTCAGAGCTTGGTAAAAAAATTGTTTCCAACAGTATAGATCTAATTCATGAACTAGGATTTGAAACTTTTACCATTAAAAAACTGAGCACTAAAATTGGTTCTCCTGAAAGTACCATTTACCGTTATTTTGAGAGTAAACACATGATTTTATTTTACCTCATCTACTGGTATTGGAGCTGGATTGAATATCGGTTAGTATTTAAAACGCATAACCTTCCGTTAGCAAACGAAAAATTAAAATCTGCATTGACTTTACTTACTGAGTCCGTAAAAGAGGATAGTACGTTTTCACACATAAACGAAATTTTACTAGATCGAATTATTATGTCGGAAGCTATAAAGGCGTATTTCACAAAACGTATTGATTTAAAGTCAGAACAAACACACTTTTCGGTATACCAAAGAGTGGTAGAAAGGTTAAGTCAAATGGTTCTAGACATCAATCCGAAGTATCAGTATTCGCACATGTTAGTTTCTACCGTTATTGAGGGAGCTCACCAACAACGCTTTTTTGCTGAAAACATTCCATCACTTACAGATATTAATACAGATCCTAATTACATTACCCAGTTTTACGAACAATTAGTATTCAATTCCATTTCAAAATAAAATATGAGTATAAAAATTAACAGCGGACTATTTGGTAGTCTAAAATCAGATTTACCTTCCAGTATTGTAGTTTTCTTAGTGGCAATGCCCCTATGTTTAGGCATTGCCTTAGCCTCAGGAGCCCCGCTCTACGCGGGTATTATTTCAGGAATAATTGGAGGTATTGTAGTCGGTTCATTAAGTGGATCAGCACTTGGCGTAAGCGGACCAGCTGCGGGACTTGCCGTAATTGTTTTAACGGCTATTAACGACTTACCTTCCTATGAAATATTTTTGGTTGCTGTAATTTTAGCCGGAATTATTCAATTAGTGATGGGGTATATTCGGGCCGGAATTATTGGCTACTATTTCCCTTCCAGTGTAATTCATGGAATGTTAACTGGTATTGGAATTCTTATTTTCCTGAAACAACTACCGCATGCATTTGGATATGATGCCGATTCGGAAGGGGACATGGAATTTCTGCAATCAGACGGGCACAACACTTTTACGGAGTTGTATTACATGCTGGAAAACATAACTCCAGGAGCTATGATTATCACCGCAGTTTCATTGATCATTCTAATTGTTTGGGACACTAAAAAGATGAAAAGCTTGAGTTTCACCAAAATAATACCCGGACCTTTAGTAGCAGTAGCCTCGGGTATTATTTTAAACATGTACTTCAAAAGTATCCCTTCCTTAACTATTTCATCAGACCACTTAGTATCCATACCTGTACCTACTTCAGTAGATGAATTTATGGGAAATTTTAAATTTCCCGATTTCTCAGGATTAGGAATCACCAAAGTATACATTACCGCAATAGTCATTGCGGTTGTTGCCAGTTTAGAAACCTTACTTAGCCTGGAAGCAGCAGACAAGCTTGATCCTCAAAAGCGAATTTCTCCGGCTAATAGAGAACTAAAGGCGCAAGGAATAGGTAATATCGTTGCCGGTTTAATTGGCGGAATACCAGTTACTCAGGTAATTGTTAGAAGTTCTGCTAATATTCAAACTGGTGGAAAATCAAAATTATCTTCTATTTTACATGGTGTTTGGTTATTACTGAGTATTATGTTTATTCCGCAATTGCTAAATCAAATACCACTAGCAACATTAGCTGCAGTACTATTACTGGTAGGTTATAAATTGGCTAAACCTTCGCTATTCAAAAAAATGTACGCCCAAGGAATGGAGCAGTTTCTACCTTTCATAGTCACCATTATTGCCATGTTATTGTCCGATTTATTAATTGGAATAGGACTAGGAATGCTTGTCGCTATTTTCGTTATTCTAAAAAATAATCTACGTGTTCCTTTTAGCATTATGAAAGGACAATTAAAAGATAAGCATCATTTAAAGATGGTATTATCAGAAGATGTAACGTTCTTAAACAAAGCAGCTATTCAAAACACACTAGCGTCTTTACCCAATGACACACATATCATTATTGATGGAACTCAAACTCATTTTATGCATTATGATGTGATTGAAATTTTTGAAGATTTCGACACCAACGCATCGTCTAGAAATATTTTGGTTGAGAAAATTGGTTTTAACAATATCAATGAACGAGAAACTCCATCTCACTTTGAACTCAAGGAAGAGGTTTAAACTTTTAACAGCCTTATAAGAAGGGTCCTTCCTGAAGGACCCTTCTTATAAGACTGAAAACTTGTCTATACCTTTAGGGTACTACTAATTTAAATACTTAAGTTACTAGACACCTGGAGCATGAACCTGTAAAATGATCTCCAAAGTGCTAGTTCAAAAAAATACTCTTGTTCGAAAATAGCGTTATATACCTCAGTAACACACTTTAGTCTCACCCATTTTCTCTACTCTGCTCACCTATTTATTCGAGATAAAGCCATCAAAAATCTAATCCAATTAAAAGGCGTATACCTGTTTTCATTAATTCAACCCTCCTGCTAGTTCTTTTTATTAAACATCAAAAAAAGTAATTTTGATAATTACTTACCGTAGTCTTAAATTATTATTTATTTGCAACTTTCTACGAACAAATGAAATCACTATTTTATATTACCATTTCTGCTCTTCTACTAATTGCCAATTCTTGTCAAGGAGATGGCCCAAAGCGCAGTAGAAAAATCACCATTGCGAAGCCTCAATCTGTGATTAATTTAAAGTACTCTGTAGATAAAGTGTTACCCCACTCTAAAAATTCATTCACGGAAGGTTTGCTATTTCATGACAATCAGTTATTTGAAAGTACTGGATCTCCGGATAATTTACCCCAAACTACATCGGTATTTGGAATTGTAGATACTACAAATGGAATAATTAACGTCCATAACCAACTTGATCAAAAATATTTTGGTGAAGGAATTTGTATTTTAAACAACCGGGTGTATCAACTCACATATCAAAGCAGAGAAGGTTTTGTATACGACCTAGAATCGCACAAGAAAATACGGTCGTTTCAAATCCCAACCGCAGAAGGATGGGGATTAACAACAGATGGAGAAAGCTTAATTATGACAGATGGATCTTCAAGCTTACACTTTATAGATCCTATTACCTTAGAAAAAACAGGAACTATTAAAGTCTTTGATGCTGGACGACCCCTTAATTACATGAACGAAATTGAATATGTAGATGGCTATATTTATGCCAATGTTTTCACTACCGACTGGATTGTTAAGATTGATATGGAAACCGGAAGAGTCGTTGCCCGTATTGACGTTACCGATTTAAAGCTCTCCGAAGATAGAACAAGTACCACCGCACTAGAAACAAATGGTATTGCATATAACACGGAGACCAAGCAGTTTTTTATTACGGGCAAAATGTGGGAAAACATCTACGTGATTTCCCTATTTGAATAACATTTTACTTTTCCTGTTTCTGAGTAATTAGCAACAAACCAATAAAAGTTAAAGCCCCATTAATCAGGAGCAATTCAAAACCCATTTGATACCCATTTAACCAAGAAACCGAGTTCTTATAGAGTATGTAGGTTAGTAACGGAGCCGCTAAAACCACCCACAAAACAAGGTTATCTTTAATCTGTTTTTTTGTAAAAATCCCGTACACAAACAAACCCAGAATAGGTCCGTAAGTAAAGCCTGCCATTTTAAACAACTCGCTAATCACACTGTCATCATTTAACTCGTTAAACACAATAATAACGAGCGCTAACATTAAGGAAATTCCAATATGAACTCTTTTACGAATCACCACCTGTTTTTCTTCATCAAACCTACTCACCTCTAAAATATCAATACTGAACGAGGTAGTCAGTGCCGTTAAAGCAGAGTCGGCACTTGAATATGCCGCTGCAATTAATCCCAATACAAAAAACACAGCCACAGTTGAACCTAAATACCCGCCCGTAGCAATACTCGCAAACAAGGCATCTCCCTTATCAGGTATTGAAATCCCTTTCGATTCGGCAAAAATGTATAACAGAGCTCCCAAGGATAAAAACAAAAGATTGACTACCACCAAAACAGAACTAAACCAAGCCATATTTTTCTGAGACTCCCCTAAGGTCTTACACGTTAAGTTTTTTTGCATCATGTCTTGATCTAGGCCAGTCATGACCACCGCTATAAAGGCACCTGCTAGAAAATCTTTAACGAAAAAGTGGGGATGTCGCCAATCAGAAAACTCAAACATTTGAGAATACGAACTATCCGATATAGTTGACACCATTTCAGTCACTCCCAAATTCATTTCTCCTCCAATAACAGCTAAAGTAACAACCACCGCGAGCAACATAAATGCGGTTTGTAAGGTATCTGTCCAAATAATGGTTTTCATGCCTCCTTTAGACGTATACAACCATATCAAACCTATGGTTACCAATACGATTACAAAAAACGGAACGTTCCAGTCTAATTTTTGAAATATAGTTAAATCAAAAACCATCGCCACCAAATACAATCTAAATGCAGCCCCAATAATTCTAGAAACCATAAAAAACCAGGCCCCTACTTTATAAGAGTTCTTACCTAATCGATCGCCTAAATATGAGTAAATGGAAGTTAGGTTCAAACGATAGTACAAGGGTAAAAGAACGGTGATAATAACTGCATAGCCAACCAAGTAACCAAAAACCATTTGCATATAGGTGAAGTTAATGGAAGAAACCCAACCCGGCACTGATATGAAGGTAACTCCTGAAAGCGATGCCCCAATCATCCCGAACGCCACCACATACCAAGGCGATTGTCTATTCCCCATAAAGAACCCGGCATTAGAATCTTCGCTGGTAAAATGAGAAATAGTCATTAAGACCAAAAAATACAAAACGATAGTGATGACAATCAATAATGGAGACATGTCACAAATGAAAGACTTTTTAGAGCCAATTTTAAACCAGATCGAATTAGATATTCACATTTACAACAAGGAAAATATTTTTCATTTTTATTGGTGCTTGCAGCCGTTGAATAATGTTATTTTTGACGCATGAGTTCTTCATCAAAGCTATTAGATCAAGGAGTAGAAGCATTTGCTTCATTACCAGGAATAGGTAGAAAAACAGCCTTACGTTTAGCACTGCACATGTTGCGTCAACCCCTAGACGAGGTACACCACTTTTCTGAATCTATTAAACGAATGAGGACAGAAACTCGATTTTGTAATAGATGCCACAATATTTCGGAAACAGCGCTTTGTGATATTTGCACGAATAATAAAAGATCAGATTCCAGCACTATTTGTGTGGTAGAAGATATGCGAGATATCATTGCCATTGAAAATACGCAGCAATACTTTGGAACCTATCACGTTTTAGGAGGTCATATATCACCTATTGACGGCATTGGACCTACCGATTTAAAT
Source organism: Salibacteraceae bacterium (assembly GCA_047610145.1). Lineage (GTDB taxonomy): Bacteria > Bacteroidota > Bacteroidia > Flavobacteriales_G > Salibacteraceae > CAJXZP01. The sequence continues at coordinate 44,489 of JBLFZF010000005.1, forward strand.
ATCGAGTCATTAATAAAACGGGTAGATTTCGAAAATATTGAAGAGGTCATTTTCGCATTAAATTCAACTATGGAAGGAGACACCACTAGTTTTTACATCTATCGTAGACTTATTGACTTCAATATCAAAACATCGGTAATTGCGAGAGGTATAGCCGTTGGTGATGAATTAGAATATGCAGATGAAATTACCCTGGGAAGATCATTACTTCATAGAACACCGTTCGATAGCTCTTTATAGATACTATGAGTCAACCACGTTTATCTGTCATAATTGTAAACTATAACGTTGAATACTTTTTAGCGCAATGTTTATATTCTGTTAGAAAAGCGGCTCAATCGGCCAATATAGAGACCATCATGGTGGATAATAATTCATCAGATGGATCGGTAGAAATGACCCGAAGGTTGTTTCCTGAAGTAAAAGTTATTGCCAATAAGGATAATAGAGGTTTCTCAAAAGCTAATAATCAAGCTATTCGAATTTCACAAGCTGATTATGTGTTGCTTTTGAATCCAGATACATTAGTAGAAGAAGACACTTTTAAAAAATGTATTGATTTCATGGACCAACATCCAGATTCAGGTGGGCTAGGGGTGAAAATGGTGGATGGAAAAGGACAGTTTTTAGCAGAAAGTAAACGAGGCTTACCTACTCCGATGGTTGCGTTTTACAAAATTTTTGGATTATCCAATCTATTTCCAAAGTCAGCCACCTTTGGGCAATATCATTTAGGACATTTAGATAAAGATAAAACTCACAAAATTGATATTCTGGCTGGTGCATTTATGATGATGCGAAAGTCTGTTTTAGATAAGGTAGGCCTGCTAGATGAAGCCTTTTTTATGTATGGTGAGGACATTGACCTTTCTTGGAGAATAAAATTGGGTGGATACGAAAACTATTATTTCCCGGAAACTAGAATCATCCATTACAAGGGAGAAAGCACTAAAAAAAGTAGCGTAAATTACGTATTGGTTTTTTACAATGCGATGATCATTTTTGCGAAGAAGCATTTCACGAAGTCAAATGCTAAAGTTTTTGAGATACTCATCCAGATGGCTATCTATTTCAGAGCAGGAATTGCCCTTTCCAGAAGAGGCGTTGAAAAATCAATTCTACCTGCTATTGATTTTTTAACAATCATATTCACCTTATTTATTACGACTACAATTTATGGGAATATTACTTTGATAGCGTACCCATCTGAAGTAATGAACTGGTTATACCCCAGCTACGGACTTATTTTCCTAATTTCTATTTATTTAAATCACGGATACAGCGCTAATCCTTTTATTAACAGAATAATAAAAGGCGTTTCTTGGGGTGGTTTGGTTGGCTTATTACTCTATGGTCTTTTAGATGATAGTTATCGATTTTCCAGAGTAATCGTTTTTATGGGAGCCGTATTTTCAGGAATCAACATTATCTTATATCGCTGGGTGCTGAACAAAATAGGTTTTATCGGAATCCTATTCAAGACTATCCCTGATGTAAGAATCGCCATAGTAGGCAAAGAAGGAGGAATTGAACGAGTTAAAAAGTTGCTTGCCAATACCACTATCGACCAAAAAATGATTTTAGAAGTTTACCCAAGCTATAACTTCATTAATAATTCCGATCATTTTGTAGCCAACTTAGGCCAATTACCTGATGCGTGCAGAGTTTTTGACATCAATCAAATCATATATTGTGGAGAAGATATGGATTCTGGATCTATCATTAACGAAATGATTCTTCAAGAAAACCCAGAAATAGAACTTAAAATTGCGCCTCCTGAAAGCACATTTATTATTGGTAGTCAATCTATTAATACATCCGGAGAGATTCTATCCATTCATTCTACCAATACCTTTTTGAAGGATGAAAGCAAGACCTCCAAAAGAGTTTTTGACGGTATAATTAGCGTATTATTTCTTCTGTTATCCCCGATAATAATTTGGACGTTTACTGACAAGTGGAAATTTATTCAAAACTTACTTCACGTTGGGATAGGAAGTAAGACGTGGGTAGGATTCGCTCCATTAAAAACGCACGAAGAAATGACGCGCTCTTTAAAGCCTTCTATCATTAATTTAGCCACTCCATATTCTCAGAGAAACAAGTCATCTGCGTTCTTTGAAACCCTTAACATTGAATACGCTAAAAAATACAACTTCGAGTCTGACTTACTATTAATTTGGCAACAGCGTCAAAATTTAGATAATTAACCCTACCATCCATCTAAAATACGATTCTTTATTTGGTAATCAGGCCTAATTCCATGCAATTTTTAGTGTATCTTTGCAATCCTAAAAATATTAGTAGCTATGGCACAAGTAGAAGTAAAACTTCCGAAAATGGGAGAAAGCGTTGCAGAAGCAACAATTACCACATGGTTAAAACAAGTTGGCGATACTGTTGAAGCAGAAGAGTCTATTGTGGAAATCGCTACTGACAAAGTAGATTCTGAAGTTCCATCTCCTGCAGATGGTGTAATTACTCAAGTATTTTTTGAAGAAGGTGATGTACCACAGGTAGGAGACATTATCGCTATCATTTCCTCCGAAGGCGAAGGAGCTGCGCCAGTTACTGTACAAAAAGCAGCTACTCCAACTACTCCCTCTACCAATGCAGTAAATGAAACCACGCCTAGTACATCTATAGCCACTGTTACAAACGCAGACTTTGCCAATTCAGACAATTTTTACTCTCCCTTGGTCAAAAACATTGCAAAAGAAGAAGGTATTTCTGTGCAAGAGTTAGAAGGAATTTCTGGGACTGGAGCGAACAACAGAGTAACTAAAAATGATATTTTAGGATATATCTCTAGTGGCAGACCAACAAGCCCATCTGCATCAGTGACTACTGCACCTACTTCTGTTCCAAAACCTTCGGTAAAACCTACTCCAGCTGGAGCACCAAAACCAAGCGATTTTAGTGGAAACGTAGAAATTATCGAGATGGATAGAATGAGAAAACTCATTTCTAAACACATGGTAAACTCTAAACAAACCTCTCCTCACGTCACCTCTTTTGTAGAAGCCGATGTCACTAACATTGTGAACTGGAGAAATAAAATGAAGAGTAAGTTCTTTGAACGTGAAGGAGAGAAATTAACCTTTACTCCTATTATAATGGAAGCTATTGTGAAAGCGATTAAAGATTTCCCATTGGTCAATGTAGAAGTTCAAGGAGATTACATTATAAAAAAGAATGACATCAACTTAGGTATGGCAACAGCCCTGCCAAGTGGAAACCTAATTGTTCCGGTAATTCACAATGCAGACAACTACAATTTGACCGGTTTAGCAAAAAAAGTAAATAGTTTAGCTGCTAAAGCACGTAACAATAAATTAACTCCAGACGATATTGCTGGAGGAACTTACACGATGACCAATGTAGGTACATTTGGAAACGTGATGGGTACTCCGGTTATTAACCAACCGCAAGTGGCCATTATGGCAGTAGGAGCAATTAGAAAAATGCCTTCTGTTATCGAAACTAAAGATGGAGATTTCATTGGCATTCGTCACAAAATGTTTCTTTCCCACGCTTACGATCACCGAGTAGTAGATGGCGCTTTAGGGGGTATGTTTGTTAGAAAAGTAGCTGATTATCTAGAGTCTTTCGATATCAATAGAGAATTATAATCCAAATAATCCCATTCTGTTTTATCACAACTTTATTAATATTCGGGTGTGGATAAAACAGAATGGTATATTTGTGACACCTATTAACTATACATATTTTTGAAGCATAACAATCCCCAAAGTTAAAAACGAATGCGCAAAATTACTTCAACATCATTTCTATTGGCTCTGCTAGTGCTTAGCAGTTTACTTGGATTTTCGCAAAACGCAGAGAAAATCACCCCTAAAAAAGCCATGTTTCATCTGGAAGATGGAAACTGGGAGAAAGCTAAGCAAATTTACTTAGAGCTTCTTAAAGATGCCCCTGAAGATCAGGAATTACATTTATATTGCGGTGTAGCGTATTTAAATAGCCGTATCAACGCGGATGTTTCTATGGACCACTTTAACAAAGTAGATGAAACCAAAATACCAGGAGTCATTTTACTAAAAGGGGAATCTTTTCACTACATGGGTCAATTCGACTCAGCCAAAGTATACTATGCAAAGTATAAAAATGCAGACGGAGTAAAAATTCAAAAAGGTCTTCAAGAATTAATGACCCTTAGAATGGAGCAGTGTAATACGGGTATCAAACTAACCGAATCACCTACAGATGGAATGTTCGTGGAGAATCTAGGCGCGGATGTAAACACTATGTTTTTGGATTATGCGCCTGTAGTGTACGAAGACTTAAAAACATTAGTTTTTACTTCTACCAACGCTAATTTATTCAATATTAAATACATGACCTTTCAGGCTAAAGGTCAAGAAGAAATATTTTACACTAACTACGATCCCGTATATAAGACGTGGTTACCCAGAGAAAAATCAGATGGGGTAGTATTAAATAAAGCGATCGACACAGAAGAAAACGAGTCGTCTATTACATTTAGTGAAGATTTATCTCAATTCTTCTTTTACCGAAGAGGAAACCTATTCGTATCTAAAGACTTAGGAGATCCTACTCAAGTGAAAACGGAACAAACTCAATTCACCGATAACCAAATCGTTTCAGTAGATATTGATAGAAAACTAAACGATATGTTCATTACTAGTGATAAAAGTGGTGGTGCTGGTGGAACAGACCTTTACTACGCCCGTAGAAAAGAGAACGGTGAATTTGGTGATTTTAAAAACTTAGTGGATATTAACACGGATCAAGATGAAGGTTCTCCTTTCTTAAGTAGTGATGGTCAAAAACTATATTTTGCATCAAAGGGATATAACTCCATTGGTGATTTCGATATTTTTGTTGCGACTAAAACAGATAGCGGATGGAGTAACGTTACCAATATGGGCGTCCCTGTAAATTCTCCTGCTAATGATATTCACTTTAGGCTCACAGGAGGTAGTGAAGAGTTCGGTTACTTAGCTTCAGATAGAATGGGTAACGTAGGGGATTACGATGTGTGGCGAGTTTGGACTTGTTATGATGTTCCTTCTACCAATCTTGCCGGTAAATTCATGGCTTTACAAGGGCATAGTATAGACAGTGCTGATTTGACTTTGATGAATACTGATTCCTCTGTTGTAGCAACTGTTGATCCATTAGCCAATGACGGGAATTACTCTTTCAAAGTGAACACCCAAACTTCTTACATTCTTTCTTTAAACGTAAAAGGAAGAGCGGTCCACACCTACAACATCACTATTCCAGAGCAGTGTAGCGAATATGATATTTTTCAGACACTTACATGTGAGTTGAAAATGGATGCCGACAGCTTTGTATTTGAACAAAAATCAGTGCTGACTAACGCCTTTTACAACATTGATGAAGCGAAAGCAGACCAATCAAGAGAAGCATTTTTGGCCGGTCTTACAAGTGATAGTCCTTCCTACACCGATCCAGAGTCAAGAGTTACTCCATGGGAGAAAGATGAAATGTTAGCTGAACTACCAGCTCCAGTTAAAAATGCAGACGGTAAATTTGTTCACTTAATTTACTTCGATTTTGATAAATCCTTTATTTCTGATGAAGACAGAGATTACATTACCAAAGTATCGAAAATATTAAATACAAATCCAAGTAAGAAAGTTATTCTTGCTGGACATACAGATTCTCAAGGTTCAGCAGATTATAACAAACCACTATCTAACAGGAGAGCAAAAAGAGTGGCTGACTTCTTCATAAAGAATGGGGTTAATCCAGCACAAATTGAAACTGTTGGTTATGGTGAATCCCAATTAGCTAACAGAGATTATGATTCGCAAGATAGATACATTAAACGTTTAACTAGATTGAACAGACGTTGTGAGGTAGAGATTAAATAACAATCTCCTCCCATATAAAATTGGAAAACTCCTCATTTAATGAGGAGTTTTTTTATGCGTAAAACTTTTATCAGTTATGTTTGTAACCGAATAAGGAAACTACAAAAACCAACCAATGAATTTAGAACTTAAGAACCCTATAGCTGTATTTGATTTAGAAACAACTGGGGTGAACACCTCTACAGATAGAATCCTAGAAATTTCAATCCACAAGGTATGGCCAGATGGGAAATCGGAAACGCGTACACATAGAGTTAATCCAGGTATTCCAATTCCAGCTAAAACTACCGCTATTCACGGTGTTTCTGATGAAGACGTACAAGATGAACCTAGATTTGAAACACTTGCTCCTAACCTATATATATTCTTAAATGATTGTGACTTGGCCGGATTTAACTCCAACCGGTTCGATGTACCTCTTTTAGTGGAGGAGTTTCATCGAGCTGGTTATGATTTTGATGTCACCCAACGTAACCTAGTCGATGTGCAAAATATTTTCCATAAAATGGAACCTCGCACACTGGTAGCTGCCTATAAGTTCTATTGTGATAAAGACTTAACTAATGCGCATAGTGCAGAAGCAGACACCATGGCCACCTATGAAATTTTAGAAGCTCAATTATCTAAATACACTACTCTAAAGCGAGACGCTAAATCTTTAAGTGATTTCACCAGAATGCATAATGCAGTTGATTTAGCAGGCAGGTTCGTTAAAAATGAGGACGGAGTTATCGTCTTTAATTTCGGGAAACACAAAGGCAAATCAGCTTCCGAGGTATTGAAGAAAGAACCTTCATACTATGGATGGATGATGAATGGTGACTTTTCTCAAAACACCAAAAAAGTACTGACCAATATCAAAAACGCAAAAAACTAATTACCCATGAAAATAATTTGTATCGGTCGTAATTATGCACTGCACGCTTTAGAGTTAAATAATCCAGTTCCAACAGAACCTGTAGTATTTCTTAAGCCCGACTCTGCAATATTACAAAGTGACAAACCGTTTTTCATACCCGATTTTTCTAGTGATGTTCATCACGAACTAGAGGTAGTGGTAAAAATAACCAAGGTAGGTAAGCATATTCAAAAGAAGTTTGCCCCTAAATATTATGACTCCGTTTCGGTAGGTATCGATTTCACCGCTAGAGATTTACAATCTATTCTAAAAAGTAAAGGTTTACCATGGGAAAAAGCAAAAGCCTTTGATGGCTCTGCTCCTATTGGTAAGTTTATGAAAATTGATGAATCTATAGATATTAACAACTTGGATTTTAGCCTAACCAAAAATGGAGAAACCGTTCAAATAGGTAACACCAAAGACATGATGTTTTCAGTAGATGACATCATTGAACACGTCTCCAAATATTTCACTCTAAAAATAGGCGACCTTATTTATACAGGAACTCCAAGCGGTGTAGGTAAAGTAGAAGTAGGAGATGAACTGTGCGCGTTTATTCAAAAAACACAATTGCTTCGAACATTTGTAAAATAATATCTAGTTAACCAACCCCTTAATAGTATCTATCCATCTAATGGATAGATACTATTTCTTTATAAATCGCATCTTACCCTCTTTTAAACCTTAAGTTATGTTGTACATACACTTAAATAGTCTTTTTGCCGTTGGTACGAATATATCCCTAAGTATTAATTTTTCACACCATTTTTGCAAAAAAAAATAAACGATACAAACAATGAAATTATTATTTAATGGACTTCTGTTAATTCTATTTGCTGGAATTACTGGAAATACATATTCCCAAACAAAGGATGATAAATCTACCCTAAGTGGATATCTTAGAGATGCTAATACAGGTGAGGATCTCATTGGAGCCACTATAAAAGTAAAGCAACTCGGTACAGGAGCAGCCAGTAATGTGTATGGTTTCTACAGCCTCACCATTCCAAATGGGTTTTACTCTTTTGAGATTTCATATATTGGGTATAAGACCCAAAAGGATTCTTTTCAATTAAATGAGTCCAAAACACTCAACTTTTCTTTGCAAACCTCAGATCAGTTATTAAATGAATTTGTAGTTACCGCTATCAAAGAAGATGAAAACATAACCAGCGTTCAAATGAGCGTTGAAAAAATGAGCATTGCAACCATAAAAGAAATACCGCAACTACTGGGTGAGGCAGATATCATTAAATCTATCCAACTCAGACCTGGAGTAACTAGCGTAGGTGAAGGAGCATCTGGATTTAACGTCAGAGGTGGTAATATTGACCAAAATCTTATCCTACTAGATGAGGCACCCGTTTACAACTCTTCTCACCTTTTTGGATTCTTTTCTGTTTTTAATCCGGATGCGATTAAAGATGTTACCCTATACAAAGGTGGAATTCCCTCTAAATATGGCGGAAGACTTTCATCAGTGATGGATGTTAGACAACGAGATGGTAACGATAAGAAATTTTCAGTAAAAGGTGGTTTAGGTCTCTTATTTAGTCGACTTACTCTAGAAGGTCCTATTATAAAAGACAAAGTTTCATTTTTAGTATCCGGAAGAAGATCTTACGCTGATATATTTTTGAAGTTATCTAAAGACAATAAAGATAACCAAGCTTATTTCTACGATGTGAATGCCAAAGTTAGCTGGAAAGTAAACGATAAAAACCGTGTTTTTGCTTCTGGGTATTTTGGAAAAGACGTGTTTGGTTTTGGAGAACAATTCAAAATGAAATGGGGTAACGCTACCGGTTCTGCCAGATGGAACCACATTATTAGTGATAAACACTTTATGAATGTAACCGGAGTTTATTCCGACTATAGTTATGCTTTAGGTGTTCCTGAAGGATCCTCTGCTTTTGATTGGTCTTCGCGCATTATCAATATGGAAGGGAAAGTAGATTTCACCTACTTCGCATCTCCTAACCTTACCTTAGATTATGGAGTTGAATATCAAAATTATCAGTTCTCTCCTGGCACAATTAAACCGTTAGGGAATGAATCAAATTTCACTTCTTATGCTGTTCAAAACGAATACGCACATATGCCAAGTGCCTACATAGGAGCTACTCAAGATTTAACCAAAAAGATAAAGTTTCAATACGGACTTCGCTACACGCATTACTTTAATGTGGGTGAATATGATCTAAACATTTACAAAGATGGTGTACCCACTGTAGAATCAGAAATCATTGATGTTATACACTATGACAAAGGAGAAGTCGTAAAACAATTTGGTGGTCTTGAACCCCGTATTGCCGCAAGTTATATCTTAGATAAAAAACAGTCCTTTAAAGCCAGTTACCAAAGAACTAGACAATATTTACACTTAATTAGTAACACCACCTCCGCCACTCCAATTGATGTGTGGAAACCAGCTGGTTATTATACCGACCCGTCTACTGCTGATCAATTTGTATTAGGGTATTTTAGAAATTTCAAAAATAATGTCTATGAATTCTCCTCTGAAGTGTATTACAAGGAGATGAGAGATCTGGTTGATTATAGAAATGGTGCGGAGTTACTCCTGAATAAAACCATTGAAACAGAACTTCTATCTGGAGACGGTCTGAGTTACGGTTTAGAGTTAATGATCAGCAAAAAGAAAGGTAATCTTACCGGATGGATTGCGTACACGCTTTCCCAAACTACTATGCAAGTAAAAGGTTTTGTAACCCCAACCTATAAAGAAGCGGCAAACGGTATTAATGGCGGTCAGCCGTATGCTACCAACTGGGATAAAACACATGATTTTACACTGGTAGCTATGTATGATATAAACGAGCAATGGAAACTATCGGGTAACTTTCTTTTCATGACAGGAAGACCCGCTACGTATCCAAATGGAGGCTATGTATGGGATGGTAAAATTCTACCTGATTATAGAACCCGAAATGCATCTAGAATTCCAAGTACTCACCGTTTAGATATTTCGGCAACCTATAAACTAAAAGATAAAGGAGATTCTTGGAAACACTCTATCGCTTTTGGTTTCTATAACTTATACGGAAACAAAAACCCATATTCTATCTATTTTTCACAAAGCGAAGAAAACCCCCTATTAACGGAAGCTAAACAGCTTTCTATTATTGGAATTCCAGTTCCATTTATTACCTATAATTTCAAATTTTAAGAGAAGAGCTATGAAATTAAATATATACCTCATCATCTTTCTATCCAGTATATGGATGACTTCTTGTAACGATGTTATTCAACTAGAATTAGATGATCCAGAACCGGTGTTAGTTGTCGATGGATTTGTGTCTAACGTAGATACAGTTCAATACGTTAAATTAAGTAGTTTAGATAACTACTTCGCATCGCAGCCTCCGAACTATTCACTATACCAATCGGCCTCTGTTTCGCTTAGAGAAAATGAAGTAACTATCGGTACATATGTATTCAATACCGATACAGAAAGGTTTGAATTACAATTTAAAGGACTCACAGGAAAAGAGTATCAATTACATGTATCATTACCCGATGGCACATCGTACTTGTCAGCCTCCGAAATTATGGAAGAGACTACTCCGATCGATTCCATTTGGTATGAAGTGGCGGAAGTAGATAGCCCGACTTCGGAGGAAGGGGATTATACGGTTTTAATAAACACAAAAGAACCCGTAGGCACCGGTGATAACTACCAATGGAAGTCTTATATAAATGGAGAATACAACTTTGAAGCAACGGATGTTACAGCATTTGATGATCGCTTTGTAGACGGCCAGTGGATTATAGATTTTGATGTTTATAGCCTAAACGAAAAAGATTATTTAAAGTATAAATCTGCCTCTCCTAGTGGTCAAGTTCTTATCACCATTGAGCAAGCCAGAATTTCATTACGCTACTTTGATTATATCACTTTGGTCACCCAACAACTGCTACAAGTAGGTAGCCCGTTTGCTTCACCTCCTGCAGAAATCAGAGGAAATGTATACAAAGAAGGCGAAGAGGAAGTTTTAGCATTAGGCTACTTTTACACTTCTGCTCTTGATGCGGCTACGGTAGACGTAATTGAACAATAGATGTTACCTGAGGAAAAGGACTTAATTCTTTTCCTCAGTTATTAACAACTGTTTTTTATGACCCGTGGCTTGCTATTTTTGCACCCACCAATACGTTCTTATGCGGGTTTTATTTTCAGTGTTTATTTTCTGTATTTCCTTTCATTCAATAGGTCAGAATTTCGTTTCCAACCGAATTGAACCTATGTTGAAGTCCAGTCATTCATTTATTGGAATCCATAATTTTCCAGCAAATATGGATTCCTGGGATTGTCCTCCTGCTTTAAAACACAGCCAAAATTTACATTTTTCTTTTTTAGACTCTCTGCCTTTAAACCCTCAATTTGAGGAAGAACTTCTGAATCTTTTCATGGCTAGAGACTGTACCGACTACTATTCTTTACTCTTACAGTATACCGAGGCGAAAACAGTGTACGATTCTATTCTTTCTGCACAAAACGTAAATGTCAAATACGCAATTTTACCTCTAGTTATCAGTGGATGCAATTCTTCCTTAAAATATCAATCCGATAAATCAGGTGAATGGCAATTGTCATTTATTACGGCCCGAAAATATGGGCTTATCGTTGATTCTTGGGTAGATGAAAGAAACTCCAGAAAACTATCCACCTATGCCGCTGCTACCTACCTAAAGTTTTTGAATGCCTATTACCTGCATAATGAATTACTAGTCACAACCGCATTACTCACCTCTGTACCCTACGTAAATCGAAGAATAAACCAACTAGACACAATCAACGCAGTCAATTTTTACCATACGCTAGACCCTGAGTTGCAAGGTTATTTCTCCTATTTGAAATCTTGGACTAACTGGATAGAACATTTTAAACAACCTACAGACTCAAAAAAAATCCACAGAGCGCGTTTGCTACCCGTAGAAACTCAAGACACTTTAGACTTTGAAACTATCCATAAATTCATGGATATTTCAGCTCACCGTTTAGCAGCTATCAACCCTGTTCTAATTGGTAAAACTGTTTTTCCTAATACCAAAACTGCATTCTACCTTCCGGCAGACAAAGCCGATGAATTCAATTCAAAGCATAACGAATTTATTGCTTTTCAGAAAGCTGAAAAACAGCGTAGAAAAGAAGAGCTTGCTCAATTAAAAAAGCAAATGGAAAGCGGGATTCCTGATTTAGCA